>JAABSZ010000179.1:0-8030 GCA_011390135.1 Desulfobacteraceae bacterium
GCCCTCATCCCTCTCAGTTTGTTCCCCGAGAACAAAGAGATTTGCCGCAGCCGCCGGCATCTTGGCCCCGGTTACAACCCGCAGCCGTTGCCCCGATGCATCCATCGAGAGCGGATCGAGGAGAAACCCCTGAACCCGTCCCGCGGCCACTGGCTTCAGCTCTCCGTTTTCCGCCTCGAACCTGAAGAGCAGGGTTTCAAAAGCGCCATCTCCATCCCCATTCCGAAGATGGTTTGCGCCGAGATAGACCGTTCGATTATCAGGTGTGACATGCCAGCCGTGAACATCCGCGGCCAGCCCCACCGCGGAGAAGGGCTGCCGGGGCGCATTCAGCGCGAGGCTAAGGATGTAGCAGATGCTTCCGCCGGCATTCACGTCGGGCCGGTAGAGGGTATCCCCCCGCACCAGCCATCCGGAATCGGCGTTGCCCTGCGCATCTTCCCGCTCAAAGCGGGGCAGCAGATCGTGGATGGTGTAGCCCTCCATGAGCTGCCGGTTTCTTTCCACCGCGGCCTCCTGTTCGCTTTGGCTCTCATAGACCCGATCGAGTTCCGGAAGATCGGGGATGAACTGACCGATCAGACGCAGGGTTCCCATCTGCTGCCGGGCCGCCACAACGGTTCCGTCAAAGAGCATCTCCTGAATTCGTGCGGGGGCTGATGGATCGGAGACATCGGCCAGCAGAAGCCCGGTACGGACCCCGGGCGCGACCCAGCCGGGAGTGCCGATGGTCTTGCTGAGATCGGCTTCCAAAGAGGCGCTTCGGTCCGGGCGGTAGAGAATCCCCAGTGTGTTCCCGAACCGATGGAGCCCGATAATGGCCCCGCTGACATCGATGGCCCCCGCGATCTCCATGCCGGGCGCGGGAAGCCCCTGGACGATGGCCACCCGTCGATCCCCGGCCACATAGAGGATGCCGTCATCGGATTGTACCGGCTCGGCGTTTCCTGACAGGATTCCCCCACTGTTCGATGCCGGGTCCGAAAGGGGAGGGGAGTCACCCGCGTCGGGCGCGGGAAAGGCCGGATCTTCAACCCAATCTTCCCTTTCGGAATCGTAGACCTCGGCCGGCAGTACGTTTTCCGCATGGGATTTCTTGAGATAGACCTCCGCTTCCGCGTCCGAAGAGAACGCGGCAAGGGCTTGGGCCCCCATCTCTATCTTTGGATTGCCTGTCTCGGTTCCGCCGCCCGAACCGCTGCATCCGAGAAGAAATCCGGACAGGAGACCGATTATGATCCCGAATAGGATCAGGTGCAAAAGAATGGCCGGAAATCCGACCCGCGGCAGACGGCGCCATCCGGCAGCGACTTTCATGGCTTTTCTCCGGTGTACGGTTTGGTAAGGGGAAAGACCTGGATATTGACCTGGATCACCTGATCAGCGGCCTCCTCCTCGCAGGCCATCTTCAACAGCTCCCTGCGGAACGCGGCTGTCTTCTCCTTGAACTCGGCCATCCGATCCCCCCGGACGCTCACGGTGACGGAGGTGATATCCCTGGCCTCGGCCGGGTGGCGCTCGATGGCCTCGGCCCCCAGCCGGATCATCTCCCGGTGGAAGTTGGCCACTACCAGGGATCGCACCTCCGGGCCCGTGGTGATGGTCTTGTTGGCCTTCTCCCATTCTCCGCCGCTCTTTTTGCGGATCAGATCCAGTTCCAGAAGAAGGTTCAGGGCATCTCTGGCCTCTTTTGGGGTGATGGGCGGATCGAGCAGGGGGGCGATATCTTCGGGTTCCAGAGGAGCGTTGCTGTATCCTACAATCTCCCGGATCACGGGGCAGTACCATCTGGAAAAGTACTCGTAGCGCTCCTTATCGATCTTTCGGATCTCGGTGAAGCCCTTTGCCGCCATCATCTTCTGGTAATAGTAGTTCCGCTCTTCATGGTTCGGGGCCTGGTTCATGAAGACGAGGTTCTCCAGAAACTCCCTCTCCGGCTTTTTCAACTGGAATCCCTTGGCGATTTTGGCAACGCTTTCGTTGGTGAGGTTCCGCTGGCCATCCATGACCAGCTTCAAAAAGTTGGGAGAGGCAAAGCCCGATTCCCGGGCAAAGAAGCGGTAGGAGTAATACCGGTTCTTCTTCTTCCTGAACGAGAACATATCGCGCAAAAAAGCCCGGTAGTCGAAGTATTCATATATGGCTGGGCGTTCGGACATCCATTTCTCCGTATCGACTTCCCCGGATCGGAAGATCCGGGGTTTTGAAATCACTCTATCATGGGTTCGGGATTTTTCAATCAAAATCGAAGGGAGATGGTGATAAAATGTATTCCGTTGAATACAGATAAGCCGGTTTCAAATATTTTAAACCATTGATTTCAAAATCATTATACATCGGATGTTGGGATGCAAAAAAGGAAGAAACCATATATCCGGAATACAGTGTAAAATCTTCAGGAGAAGCCTGTGGGCAAGGTCCCAGGGGATTTTACAAGACGGAATGGTTCTTCGATGCGGGAAGAGGAATGGGGGGCTGCATTTTTTTCAGTTCATCGGCAAATACCTGATTCGCTGGAATTCCGGGTCGTTTCCCTTGTTTATACTCCTCGTATCTGCGTTCAGCTTCAGCAATCCATGCAGCGTCGATATCTGTCAAGGGGTTTTCACCAAGTGAGCTTAACAGGCGGTCAGCTAAAAAAGCCCGCTCTTGTGTTGAAAGGCTAAGGGCTTCATTCTCTATGCGCTCCAATAATTCGGACATGATTGAACCTCCTGAAATTAATTTTTTACTGATTAGTAATTACGATGAGCTTCTGCTGGTTGTGGATTCTGAGAAAAGGGATCAGCTCCGTTAAAATCAGGTCATTGGTCACGATCCGGTTTTCATCGATCAGGTCGTCGAGTTTGCCGGAATCGTCGCTGCTTCTGAAATAATCGATCCAGACGGCGGTATCGACAAGTACCTGCATCAACGGTCTCTGATATGGTCCAAATAGATATCCAGATCGACTTTCCCTTTGAAGTCCTTCAGTTCCGAAATTTTTGTCTTTCGGATCAACTCTTGAAGGGCTGTGATGATGACCTGGGTTTTGGTGTTGATGCGGGTTCCCTTCATGGCTTCATTCAATAATTCTTCGGGTAAATCAAGGGTCGTTCTCAAGGGATGCCTCCTTTTTATATGCATAGAATTGTAATAATATAGGCATCGCATGTCAACCGGATGATCCCATGGAATGATTCGGAAGCAAAGGACAGCACCCCTGATGATTGTTCCCGCAAGCGTTATCAAAAGACTCATTCGGGCCCGCAATAGCCCCCGCCGCTCCCCTGCCCGAAGACAGCGCCGCCGGAATGCACCCAGACCTGCCCCGGTGGGCAATCCCTTGTCTGATCGCCATATACCGGCGGCGGCTTATGGGCCGGACATGCGCCCGGGTTGGTCACATACCACTGCCCGGTCTGTCTGTTTTTGCAATAGCAGGTTAAGGTGGTTCCCTTCCGGTACCATTTGCACTCATCGGGCGTGACCTGTCGGACCACCCCGGAGACGCAGCAGTTGTTCCTCACCTTTTTGCTGAGGCTTCCCTTGAGCCAGCATACGCCCCTTGGGCCCTGGATGTTGGGCCGCACCCATGTGAAGGCAACGCAGTTTGGAGTACCCTGGCAGATGTTGAAGCAGTCCTGTGCGCTGGGGACTCCATCCCTCCGGCCCACTAAAGCGCCACCCGGATAATCGTAGTTGTTTTCGAATGCAACGGCGCTCTCCTGTGTGAACAGGATCAGCGCGACTGCCAGACACGATACCAGAATAAAAATGCGACCTTTCATGATCAACCTCCTTGTTTGGGTTTGGGTTTTCAAAGGTCAGTCCGGATCTGGGTACGGTTTCGGATTCAGAGAATTTTTTTGAATGATTCCAGATTTTGGGGGAGATGTCAATATGAGCGCGTTGTATTGGGATGTTTTAGCGGATGATGTTGGCGTTGTATTGGGGATGTGTATGGTGCGATGAAGAAAGGGGGCTGAAATTCAAAAAAAATCGCGAGGCGGCTCCGCCGCGGCAAAGGGTAAAAGGGAAAAAGGGCTCAGGGCGATGACCTCAGGAGGCGAAAGCCCAGGTCGGAGTTCCGGAACTCCGGGGTGTCCCCGTCGCGGTCCGCCGAACGGCAGTAGGCCGCGTTGCGGTACCAGTAGCCGCCGCGGATCACCCGGTACTCGCCCGAATCAGGTCCCTGTGGATCATCAACAGGGCTTTCCTTATAGTAATCCTTCTTGTACCAATCCTGACACCATTCCCAAACATTCCCGTGCATATCATACAGACCCCAGGCATTAGATTTCAGGCTGCCGACAGGAATCGTCTTTTTCCTGTATTCACCTTCAGGGCATCCCTGCAACGGATAGTTTCCGTCGTAATTGGCCTCATCCGTCGAAAGGCAGTCTCCAAAGGCAAAGGGGGTTGTCGTTCCAGCTCTGGCCGCATACTCCCATTCCGCTTCGGTGGGCAGCCGGTAGACCTTCTCACCTCCCCGCACATTCAGGCGCTCGATGAACCGCTGAACATCATTCCAGGAAACCCGCTCCACCGGGCAGTCATCTCCACATTCCTTGAAGCTTGAAGGGTTATCCCCCATCACTGCTTTCCATTGTCCTTGGGTGACTTCGGTGGTTTGCATGAAAAAGTCCTTTGTGATCTTCACTTTGTGTTGAGGCCACTCGTTTTCTTGAGCACCAGGTTCATCCTTAGGGCTGCCCATCATAAAAGAACCGGCTTTGATTAGGACGAATTCCATTCCATGGGGGCCGGATATTGTTTTTGGTGCTGCCGGAATTGGTATCTGAGCTAAAACGATTCTTCTCTTTATAGTTTCTCCGGATTTGATCTCGAAGGTCTGCTCCAAGGTCTCGTATCCATCCAATTCGGCTTTAACCAGGATAGATTTTTGGGTCATATTATCCAGGGAGACAGGAGCCTTCCCTTTTTTCTGGCCATCAACAAAGATAGTTGCGCCTGTCGGTTTCGTGTCGATCCGGATGCTGCTCGGAACCGGAGGAGGAGGCTTGAGTGTTAGAGTTTCAGGCGGATTATTCCCGGGCTGAAGAGATACGGTCTGCTCCAAGTTCTCGTATCCATCCAGTTCAACTCTCACCAGGATAGATTTTTGGGTCATATTCTCCAGAGAAACAGGAGCCTTCCCTTTTTTCTGGCCGTCAACAAAGATAGTTGCGCCTGTCGGTTTCGTGTCGATCCGGATGCTGCTAGTCACAGGCTGAGGTGTTTTGGGGTTTGGTCCTGTACCACCGTTTATCGGCCCCCCCATCCTCCACCAGAAAAGCACCAAGACAAACACTCCGAGACCCGCTGCCGCCTGTACGCCGATCTTGGCCCCCTTTGAGATACTCACAGTCACCGTCAATCCACCCGTCAGAAAGAAGGCAAAGAGGCCCGTCAGCAGGGCGGAAATAATCGCCAGCATGTTCTCCTTTTCCGGCTGGATAGAATTAGGGTCGATAAATAGCCAGAGATAAAAGACCAGCAGGATAGAGCCGAAGATCCAGGCTGCATAGGCGTGGTGGGAACTGCCGGGGTCATCAGGTTTCTTTGGTGGTGGGTCTTTCTTCGGAGGTGACGTCTCCGGCTTTCCCGGGGTGACGGGCTCCGGACCTTTCTTCGGTCCCGGCTGAACCTCTGGTGTTTCTGGCGGTTCAGGTCCAGGGATCGGCGGTGCGGTTTCGTCCGCTTCAGGTCGGCTCCGATTCAACGTCCGGAGAATATCCTGCAACCCTTCATCATAAGAAGGGAACAGATCCGCCCAGTGGATGTCCTGCAGGATCTCGTTCTCAGGGCTGCACGGCTCGATCCTCACCGGCAGCAGAAAGATCTCGTCATCCGGATACTCATCCAGGATATCAAGTGCCTTTTTCAACTCCTTCTGGACATAGCCCTTCTTTGACAGAGCCTTTGGAGAGAGCAGGGCAATGAAATAGTCGCATTCCTTGATGGCCGCTGTGATCTTCGCCTTCCATCGCTCACCCGGCAGAATATCCACCTTGTCCATCCAGGGCGTGAATCCACGGGCATTCAGGTCATCGTAAAGGCGTCGAGCGGTCTCGATGTCATCCCGGCAATAGGAGATGAAAACCCGGCATGGGGGGACTTGGCAGTTTTCGTTTTCCGGTGGTGTGTCGGGCATCCGCTTTTCCTTCTGATTTCAGTCCAAGATGAACGCCCTCCTTTTTTCCATATTATGAGATGTTTGGCAACCCTTTTGATCGGTTATGGGGTTACGTTGAGGAGATCCGGATCTGTTGCGGCCGGGTCCTGCGCCGGCGCATCAAGGAGGGGAGAATCTTCGTAACCCGAATTACGAAAATGGAAGAATCTGAAAGGGGGGCTGATTACAAAACGGCTGTAAGGCTTGATATTATAATGTTACAGCGCCTGTTCGAAATAGCTTGTGATAAGTTACAGAACATTTGAAGGCGGAAAAAGGGGTCGAAAACGAAAAAAAATCGCGAGGCGGCTCCGCCGCGGCAAAGGGTAAAAGGGTAAAAGTGCTTAGGGCGATGACCTCAGGAGGCGAAAGCCCAGGCCGAGGTCGCGGAAGTCCGGGGTGAACCCGTTGCGGTACGCCGAACGGCAGTCGGCCGCGTAGAAGTTCCAGGAGCCGCCGCGGATCACCCGGACCCCGCCCGTATCAGACCCTTGTGGATCAACCTCCGGGCTCCTTTCATAGTAGTCCGAATCATACCCGTCCTGACACCATTCCCAGACATTCCCGTGCATATCGTACAGACCCCAGGCATTGAATTTCAGGCTGCCAACAGGAATCGTCTTACCCCTGTATTCCTCTTTGGGGCATCCCTGCAACGGAGAGTTTCCCCGGTAATTGGCATCATCCGTCGAAAGGCAGTCTCCAAAGGCAAAGGGGGTTGTCGTTCCAGCTCTGGCAGCATACTCCCACTCCGCTTCTGTGGGCAGCCGGTAAACCTTCTCCCCTTCCCGCTCGTTCAGCCGCTCGATGAACTCCTGAACATCCTTCCAGGAAACATTCTCCACCGGGCAGTCATCTCCACAATCCTTGAAGCTTGAAGGGTTATCCCCCTCCATCACCGCTTTCCATTGTCCTTGGGTGACTTCGGTTGTCTGCATGAAAAAGTCCTTTGTGATCGTCACTTTGTGCTGAGGCCACTCGTCTTTTTGAGCGCAAGGTTCATCCTTCGGGCTGCCCATCATAAAAGAACCGGCTTTGATCAGCACGAATTCCATTCCATGCGGGTCGGATATTAATTCCGATATTATAGGGGGATGTGTATGGATTGGTATCTGGGCTAAAACGATTTTTCTCGTTATCGTTTCCCCGGGTTTGATCTCGAAGGTCTGCTCTCGGGTCTCGTATCCGTTTAATTCGGCTTTAACCCTAACAGATTTAGCGGTAATCCCCTTCAAGGAAACAGGAGCCTTCCCCTTCTTCTGGCCGTCAACAAAGATGATCGCCCCTGTCGGCTCCGTTTCAATCCGGATGCTGCTGGTCACAGGCGGGGGTGGTTTGGGAGGGTCTTGGTCTATCGGCCCCCCCATCCGCCACCAGAAAAGCACCAGGACGAATACACCGAGACCGGCTGCGGCCTGTACGCCGATCTTGGCCCCCTTCGAGATACTCACAGACACGGTCAATCCACCCGTCAGAAAGAAGGCAAAGAGGCCCGTCAACAGGGCGGAAATAATCGCCAGCATGTTCTCTTTTTCCGGCTGGATAGGATTAGGGTCGATAAATAGCCAGAGATAAAAGACCAGCAGGATAGAGCCGAAAATCCAGGCGGCATAGGCGTGGTGGGAGCTGCCGGTGTCATCAGGTTTCTTTGGCCGAGGATCTTTTTTTGGATGTGGTTTCTCAGGCTTTTTCGGGATGTCGGGCTCAGGACCTTTCTTCGGTCCCGGCTGAACCTCTGGTGTTTCTGGCGGTTCAGGTCCCGGGATCGGCGCAACGGTTTCGTCCGCTTCAGGTCGGCTCCGATTCAACGTCCGGAGAATATCCTGCAACCCTTCATTATAGGAAGGGAACAGATCCGCCCAGTGGATGTCCT
>JAABSZ010000180.1:0-7999 GCA_011390135.1 Desulfobacteraceae bacterium
TATTTACCGTCCGCAACCATAAAATCAGAATCATTTCGGCAAGAGATATGACCGAATCAGAGATAGAAAGGTATCAGAGATGAAGAAGAAAATTCCAGAATTTGCAAATGAGGCTGAAGAGCGCCTTTTCTGGCAGAAGAACGATTCTTCAGATTACCTGGACTGGTCAGACGCAGAGGAAGCTGTCTTTTCCAAGTTGAAACCGACAACCCGGACCATCTCGATCCGTCTTCCGGAATCAATGATTGAAGATCTGAAATTATTGGCAAACAAACGGGATGTTCCATACCAGTCACTGTTGAAGATATTTCTTTCCGAACGCATCGATTCTGAATTGCGTTATTGATCCAGACCGTTACAAATTGTATCCATATTATTCCTGCAGATGATCTAACAGTTGAAATGTCCGATGAGATAAGAAAGATATTTTCAAAAAACAAGGAAGACGAAGGCGTCGGGCTTCCTTCGGTATGTTCTGCACACCCCTTTGTCGTTGCGGCGGCACTGGAACATGCCCGAAAGCGGAACCGGGTGGCCTGTCTGGAGTCCACAGGGCAGCAGGTCAACCAGTATGGCGGCTATTCGGGAATTGATCCGGAGAAATTTGCAGAACATGTCCGGCAGACGGCGGAGAAGGCAGGTCTTGGGCCGGATCAGGTGGTTTTGGGAGGAGATCACCTGGGGCCTGGACCCTGGCGCTCCGAGACCTCGGATGCGGCCATGGCAAAAGCCTTTGAACTGATCAGAAAGTGCGTCAAAGCGGGCTATCGAAAGCTGCATCTGGACCCGAGCATGCCCTGCCGGGATGATGTGCGGGATGGACGCCCCTATATTTCCGTGGAGACCATCGCCGAAAGAACGGCTTCCCTTTGTGCGTGCGCTGAAGGGGCCGCGGCCTCATCTCCGAACCCGAATGCACAGCTTCTATATGTTGCAGGGACAGAGGTTCCCCTGCCCGGCGGAGAGCCGGAGGAGAGTGCCGACATTCCCGCCTCTTCTGCGGCAAAGACGGAAGAGACCATCGGCCGATTGAAGGCGGCTTTTGCCGGAAGAGGACTCGAATCCGCATGGAATCGCTGTGTGGCCATTGTTGTACAGACCGGCGCGGCTTTCGGACCGGAAACCATCTGGGAGTATGACAGCCAAAAGACCAGTGATCTCAAGGCGTTGATCCAAAAAACCGATCATCTGGTTTACGAAGCCCATTCCACGGATTATCAGAGCCGGAAGGCCCTCGGGCAGATGGTGCGGGATCATTTTGCCATTCTCAAGGTCGGACCGAATCTGACCTTTGCCATGCGGGAAACCCTTTTCGCGCTTGAACAGATTGAACGGAAATTCTTAGGGAATCGCCGGGGGTTGGCCTCTTCCGATCTTTCCCAAATGATGCTGGAGGTGATGACCGCGGACCGGACCCACTGGCAAAACCATTATCACGGCTCCCCGGAAGATCTGCGGTATCTGTTGACCTATGGCTTCAGCGATCGGATTCGCTATTACTGGTCAAATCCCCGGATCGCAGGGGCCGTTGCAAAGCTGTTTGACAATTTGACCCAATACGGAATTCCACTGCCGCTTCTCAGCCAGTATCTGCCGGCCCAGTATGAAGCGGTTCGGGAAAGGCGTATCCCTTGCACTCCGGCATGTCTGGTGAAGCGTAAGATCATGGAGGTTCTGGACTGGTACGCGGATGCCTGCCGCGATCCTGTTGAAGAGCGGAGCTGATCGATCCCCTTTCCGATTGAGATGACCCCATCCCGTCTGTAAAAAAAAGCCCCTTCTCCACATTCCGTGAAAAAGAGGCTTTTTCATTTCCAAAAGGGCACAGCCCCTGCCGCGCCCTTTGTAAAACCGCCGGTAACGACCCTTCAGATCTTCCGGACCTACATATCCTCATGCTCCGGATGGAAGACCCATACATCCTTCAGGTCGTCATGCAGGTAGGTCCGCTCCTTGGGGCCGAGGACGCCCAGAGAGAGGGCCAGAATGGTCCAGAAATGGATCACGCCGTAGTGCCCCTCATAGTGCTCGCTCAGCTCATGGATCTGCGCGTGGCAGTTGTGGCAGCCCGCGATGATGTAATCGGCCTTGGTCGCCTTGACCTGATCATCCTTGACCTTGCCGTACTTGAGGCGCTGCTCTTTGAATCCGGACTGGAGAAAGCCTCCGCCTCCGCCGCAGCAGAAGTTGTTGGACCGGTTCGGCTGCATGTCGATGAAGTTCTCCTCGCCGACTACCGCCTTGATAGCATACCGGAAATCATCTGCAATCGCGTCCCCGTAGGACTTGCGGACGATCTGGCACGGGTCCTGAACCGTGAACTTGATCTTCAGATCCTTGTTCCAGTCGGACGAGGGCTTCAGTTTCCCCTCCCGGATCCACTTTGCATAATACTCGTAGATGTTCTTGACGACGAGATTGGTCTCGATGTTGAATTTTTTCAGTCCTGCCAGGACTGCAAAGGTTACGTGCCCTCACTCGGTGTTGAGGTACGTTTTGCACCCCAATGACTCGGCCTGACCGATGGTGGTCCGGGTGATGTGCTCCCAGCCCTGGTCATCGGCCATGAAGAGGCAGTAGTTCTCCCCTGCCCATCCTTTGGAGCCGTATGTCCAATCGACGCCGGCCAGGTGGAGGATCTTCCAGAGGGGCGTCATCTCGTCCGGCTCGGTAACCGGCTCACGGGAGTTCTGGTTCAGGAAGAACTCCGCACCCTGCTTGTCGATGGGGGCCTCCATATCCTTGAATTCGGGCTGGGCCTCCTGATACTCCTCCAGCACGTCCTCGACCACAAACTGGAAATCCTCGGAGCTTGCGCCCATTGCGCTCAGGCTATCGTTCTGCAGCGCCATGTTGCACGATCCCAGAATTCCCTTGGGCCGCTCGTCCCGGGGGCGCTGCTGCCGCGTATAGAAGGTGAGCTGCGGGATGTTGATCTTCATGGGGCAGGCGTAGACGCACCGCTGGCACATGGTACACATCCAGGGCCATTCGGATTTGAGGATCTCCTCGTCCATGCCGAGGGCCGCCATCCGCAGAAACTTTCTCGGGTCCATTCCCTCCAGACCGGTTGCGGGGCATCCCGATGAACAGAGCCCGCAGGTCAGGCAGAGGTTCAGGTTCCCCCCCTCGGGCAGAAGTTCGGCAACCTTGTCTTTCAAGGTGCTCCTTTTGCCCTTTTTTATTTTAATTGCTTCGTCAGCCATAATGTTTTTCGTTCCTCCTGAAAAAAATACTTCCTATGGACAAAGGCTTAAAAGCCTTGTAATGAATCTATATCGCTCTTATACCTGGGGCCGCGGGGAGAGTCCGCCCCGCTCCACGATCTCGGGAACCTTCTCCTCCCACTCGATCGCCATGATGTGAAAGCCCCGCACCCCCTCGCACTCCTTGAGGCGCAGGATCGACTCCACGCAGATGTCGATTCCCTCCTGGGCCTGCTTCTCCTTGGGCACGCCCTGGAGCCGCTTGATCACCTCGTCGGGAACGTCCATGCCGGGGACCCGGTTCTTCATGTATTTGGCCATGCCCACGGACTTCATGGGGGTGAGGCCGGCCATGATGCAGGTCTTCTCGTGCAGCCCTCTCTCCCGGACCCCCTTCATCCACTCCTCGAACTTTTCGAGGTTGTAGATGCACTGGGTCTGGATGAACTCCGCGCCGGCCGCGATCTTCTTGGCCAGACGGGGAACCCGGATCTCGAAAGGATCGGCAAAGGGGTTGGCGGCCGCGCCCACAAACATCTTCGGGGGCTTCTTGAGATCGTCGCCGCCCAGGAACTTCCCCTCGTCTCTCATCATCCGCACCACCTGGAGCAGTTGCATGGAGTCGAGGTCGTGGACGTTCTGACCCTGTGGGTTATCCCCGAAGCTCTGGTGGTCTCCGGAGAGGCAGAGCATGTTGTTGATGCCGAAAGCCGCGGCCCCGAGGATGTCGCTCTGCAGCGCGATCCGGTTCCGGTCTCTCGTCACCATCTGAAGCACCGGCTCCAGGCCCATCAGCTTCAGCTTGATGCACGCGGCCAGGGAGCAGAGGCGGGTGACGGAGGTCTGGTTGTCGGTGATGTTGATCGCGTCCACATGGTCTTTAATCAGATTCGCCTTCTTCTCCACATCCTCCATGTCGGTTCCCCGGGGAGGGCCGCACTCCGAGGTTACTGCGTAATGCCCTGCGGCAAAGATCTTCTCCAGTTTGCTGTCGGTCTTCACGCTCATGACTGCACATCCTCTCTGACGACTTTTCGGGGTCCGCCGGCCCTGTCGGTTGACCAGTTCTTGATCGGAAAGAGCTTCTCATAATCTTCGAGCCTGCCCAGGGCCTTGAGCCGGTCCACGATCAACTGCCATGCGCAGTCAACATCCTTGCTGATCTCGCACTTCCCCTCCGTAGAGCCGCCGCACGGGCCGTTGAGGACCCGCTTGGCACACCGGGTCACGGGGCAGACCGCGCCCGTGAAGGCCAGTACGCACTCTCCGCACCCCTGGCACCGCTCCACCCAGAGGCCCCGCTCTTCAGTGGCGCCCATGAAGCAGGTGTTGACCCCGGGATAGACCGGCATGTTCGGGTACTCTTCAGCCATGAACTGGATCCCCACGCCGCAGGCGATGGAGAGGATCCCGTCATACTCGCGGACGGTGCCGGCGATCTCCTGAAGGTACTCGTGGTCGCACTGCCGCTCCAGCGTCACCTCGTCGATGCGGACATCTTCTCCCTTGTTCTTGAAGTACATCCGAAGGGCCGACGCGAGGATTCCCACCTCTTTCTTCCCCCCGGCTTCGCAGACAGTCACGCACTCGTTGCAGCCGGCCACGAGGATGCTCTTCTTGTCCTTTACATATTCGATGATCTCTTCGATCGGTTTTTTATCGGCAACAATCATCTGTCGCAACCTCTTTTATTATCGTTTTATATATGGGGCATCCGGGAGAATCGCCTGTTTTGAGCGAAATCAAAAAAATGGGGCTTCCCGGATGTCGATATCATGCCGCTTTCTCTTTGGCGAGCTTCAAGGGGTTTGGTCCCAGCTCCTTGATCTTCGCGTACATCTCCTCGGCATACTTGACAAATGTAGGCGCTTCGGCCGAAGAGAGGTTGTACATCTGCACCCGCTCACCGCCGATGCCGATGGTCTCCAGGAGCTTCTGAGCCTGCTCCACCCGCTTGCGGGCACGGAGGTTGCCGCTGTTGAAATGGCAGTCCCCTTCCATGCAGCCGACCGCATAAGCGCCGTCTGCACCCTTCTCTAATGCACGCAGAAAGTGGAGCACGTCCACCTTCCCGGTGCAGGGGACCCGGATGATCTTGATGCTGCTCGAATACTCCAGTCGCATGGAACCTGCCAGGTCCGCGGCCGAGTACCCTCAATAATTGCAGCAAAACGCGATGATGATCGGTTCGAATTCCGCCATAAAACCGTACCCTTTCCCTAGTTTTTTGGGGATCTGCGGAAGAATCTTTTCCCCGCAGATCCCGGTTCACTTATACAATCTTATAATACACCCTCTAAGAGGGAATCGATCTTGCACATAAGCTGCTCATCCTCGTACCAGTTCAGCTCGATGGCCTTGGCCGGGCACTCGGCCGCGCAGACCCCGCATCCCTGACAGAGGGCCGGATCGATCTCCGAGACCCCCTCCTCGTTGATCCGCGGCACCCCGTAGGGGCAGGAGCGGACGCAGACGAGACAGGATGCGCACTTGGGCTGATCCACATAGGCCGTGACCGCAGAGAGGGTCAGGTGCGGCTGGGAGAGAAAGGTGACAGCTCTCGATGCCGCGGCCTGGGCCTGGGAAATCGCCTCCGTGATCAGCTTCGGCGCATGGGCCGTGCCGCAGAGGAAGACGCCCTCGGTTCCCATGTCCACGGGCCGCAGCTTGACGTGGGCCTCGTTGAAGAAGCCCTCGCTGCTGCGGGCCAGCTTCATGATGGTGGCCAGCTCCTGGGTCTCGGCCGGCCGCACACCTGCGCTTAAAGCCAGCACATCGGTGCTTACCGTCAGGTTCTGGCGGAGCACATGGTCGAAGAAGGTGACTTCGATCTCATCTCCGTTCTTCTCCACAACAGGCGGGTTGTCCGGGGTGAAGCGGAAGAAGAGAACCCCCTGACGCCGGGCCTCGGTGTAGTAGTCCTCCAGCAGGCCGTAGGTCCGGATATCCCGGTAGAGGATGAAGACCTGCGCGTCCGGGTTGACCTTCTTGATGGCCAACGCGCTCTTGACCGCATTCTGGCAGCAGACCCGGGAGCAGTTGGGAAACTCCTCGTTTCTCGATCCCACGCACTGGATCATCACCACCTGCTCGGCCTTCTCGATCTTCTCCGGATGACTATCCATCATTTCGCCCAGTTCGAGCTGGGTCATGACCCGGTCATCCTCGCCGTAGAGGAACTCTTTGGGCTTGTACTCCTGCGCGCCCGTGGCGATGATGGCCACGCCGTGGTCGATCTTCTGCCGCTCCATATTGTCGCCGACAATCACCTCGGTGGTGAAGTTGCCTTTGAAACCGGTGAAGTTGACCACCACGGCCTGGGTTTTGACCTCGATCTTCGGATGATCCGTCACCCTGCCGACCAGCTCCTTGACATAGGGCCGGATCTTTGCGCCCTCGATGGTCTTGGTTAGCCGGTTGCCGAGGCCCCCGAGCTGAGCATCTTTCTCCAGAAGCACCACTTCATACCCCTGCTCGGCCAGCCCCAGGGCCGCGTTCATGCCGGAGATCCCGCCGCCGATCACCAGGCCCCGGGATGTGACCGGGATCTGCTTTTCATGCAGGGGCGAAAGGGTTCCGGCCCGGGCAATCGCCATCCGGACCAGATCCTTGGCCTTGGCTGTGGCCGCTGCCGGGTCCGCATGGCACCAGGAGTCCTGGTTCCGGATGTTGGCCATCTCGAAGAGATACTTGTTCAGGCCCGTTGCCTGGAGGGTATCCATGAAGATCGGCTCATGGGTTTTGGGGGTACAGGCCGCGACCACCACCCGGTTCAGCTTCTCATCTTTGATGATCTGCTTCATGGAATCCTGCGCGTCCTGAGAGCAGGTGAAGAGGCTCTGGGTCACATAGGTCACGTTGGGCAGGGTCTTGACATACTCCTCCAGATCGTCCTCGTCCACCACGCCTGCGATGTTGACGCCGCAGTTGCAGAGGAAGACGCCGATACGCGGGTCCTGACCCTCCACGTCGATCTCTTCAGGCACCTCCACGCTCTTGGTCTGGGTATTTCTCGATTCGTTGAGCTTCGCGCCGGCAAGACATGCGGCCGCGCTGGCATCCACCACCGAGGTGGGGATGTCTTTCGGCCCCTTGAAGATCCCGCAGGCATAGACGCCCTGGCGGTTGGTCTCCACCGGTGCAAAGGGCTCGCTCTTGGCGAACCGGTCCTTGTTCACCTCAATGCCGAGACGGTCCGCCAGCTCCAGGGTGGAGTCGGGAACCTGGAGGCCCACGGAGAGGACCACCATGTCAAAGATCTCCTCCTGCATCTCGCCGGCCTCGTCCGCGTATTTGATCAGGAGCTGATCCGATTCGGTCTGCTCGTAGACTGTATGGATTCGGGCCCGGACAAAGTTGATGCCCTGATTCTTGGCCCGATCATAATACAGCTCGTAATCTTTTCCAAATGTCCGGATATCCATGTTGAAGATGGTGCAGTCCAGACCGTTGTGCGCGTGCTCCTTTGCGATCATGGCCTCTTTGAGCGCGTACATGCAGCAGACCGAAGAGCAGTAGGAGTTGCCGCACTTGTTGGTGTCTCTCGATCCCACGCACTGGAGCCAGGCGATCTTCTTCGGCTCGGTCTCTCTGTCCGAAAGCTTCACCACATGGCCCATGGTGGGGCCGGATGCGGAGAGGAGCCGCTCGAATTCGAGGCTCGTCACCACGTTCGGGTTGTCCTTGTAGTGGTAGAATTCGTTTAAGACATACGGGTCGAAGACCTCGTTGCCGGGGCAGAGGACAACAGATCCGACCTCGATCTCCCGGCTCTGGGGCACCATCTCGTGGTT
>JAABSZ010000181.1:0-7990 GCA_011390135.1 Desulfobacteraceae bacterium
GCCGAATGCTTCCGCTATATTCTGATAGGTGAACAGGGGGACATCGGTCCTGTTCGATTTGAGCGCCCGCAGTATGATCATCATGACCTTTCTGTTCGATTTCGTATCGGGCAGTTCGAAATAACCAAGATCGGTTTTTACTTTCATGGTTTCTGCTGAAATTTCAAGATTTAAATAACTCATTTTGATTTTCTCCTTTAAATTTATTGATTATTTTGTCAAAATCAGGAAGATAAGGTTTTTTTGGATTTGGCAACCCTCGGCAGGCTGTGATTGACCTATCTTCTTGAAATTGTTATAGGGGAGGTTGAACGCTCTCCGAAGATGATGTCGCCTTTGGAATCCTTCTGAAAACCGCCTCCCGGAGCCGGGATGGGAACCCCCTCCTCTGCCCCCACGCCGATGCAGAAGAGTTTGATCCCGGCCTTCTGCAGCTCTTGCGCCCCCCCTACCGGGTCATCTGTACCCGTGTTCTCGCCGTCCGTGATCAGGATCACGGCCTTGTCAGTGTTGGCCTTGGGATCGAATGCAGCCTGCGCCGTCCGGAGGGCATCGGGGATGTCGGTTCCACCCACCGGCAGAAAATCGGGCGTCAGCGCGTCGAGAAAGATGTGAAATCCGCTGTAATCCAATGTCAGGGGACACTGGAGAAACGCTGTTCCGGAAAAGGCGACCAGCCCCACCCGGTCTCCCTGGAGCCGGTTGAGCAGGTCGTAGATCTCCCGCTTGGCCCGATCGAGCCGGGTCGGTTTGATATCGGTCGCGGTCATGCTCCGGGAGCAGTCGAGCGCGAGGATCAGATCCACCCCCCGCTGTTCGATCTCCTGCCACCGGAACCCATACTGAGGGCCCGCCAGAGCCAGGGAGAGAAAGACCAGCACCCCGAGCATCAGCCCACCCTTGATCCAGCGCCGTGCCGGGCCCGCTCCGGGCGCTATCGCCAGCAGCCCTTTGGCCGACGCGAATCGCTCCAGAAGCCGCTTCCGGCGCAGCATTCCATGTATCAGCACCAGCCCCAGCAGGGGCGCGATCCAGATCGCAAAGAGCATTTGAGGATCAAAAAATCTCATGGAACCTCTAAAAACCGCGTGTTGACCAGCACCATCCAGAGACCGATCAGGCCGAAGGCCGGGATCAGAAACCAGGGGTAGAGGTCGTTGAACTCGGCATAGATCTTCACCTCCACTTCGGTCTTCTCCAGACGGTCGATGGTGTCGTAGATCTTCGCCAGCCCCTCGGTATCCTCGGCCCGGAAATAGAGACCCCCGGTGGCCTGCGCGATCTCCTGCAGGGCATCTTCGTCGATGTTCACCTGCTGGTAGATGTAGCGCTCCCCAAAGAGAGGGTCATTCACCAGAAAAGGAGCCTTGCCCCGGGTCCCGGCGCCGATGGTGTAGATCTTCACCCCCTGCTCCACCGCGATCCGGGTGGCGGCCTCGGGAGAGAGCTGCCCCGCGTTGCTCTGGCCGTCCGTGAGCAGGATGATGATATTCGACTCGCTCTCGATATCGGTCAGCCGCTTCAAGGAGATGCCGATCGCATCGCCGATGGCCGTGGTCTTTCCGGCCGCGCCGATCATAAGCCGCTCCAGAATCGAGGCGATGGTGTTGTAATCCCGGGTCAGGGGAAGCTGGGTATATGCCTGGCTTCCGAAGACCACCAGCCCGATCCGGTCTCCGCCTCTTTTTTCGATAAAGTCGGATACCACCCCTTTGACAGCCTCGAGCCGGTTCACGATCTTCCCTTGGCTCTTGAAATCGAGTGCCGCCATGCTCTCGGAGAGGTCAACTGCCAGAACGATGTTGACCCCGGCCGTCAGGATGCTCTCCTGCCGGGTCCCCCACTGGGGCCGGGCCATGGCGATGATCATGAGCAGAAGCGCTGTGTATTTCAAGACAGGAAGGATCTTTCGGGCCCGCAGCAGCAGCGAGGGCTTCACTCCTTTTGCCGGGGCCAGGCTCGATACCCGCAGAACCGGATGACTCCGGTTCCATGACCGCCAGAAGAGGGCCAGGGGAATGGCCGTCAGAAAGGCCAGAAAAACCGGGGATGCCAATCGAAACATATTGAACCGCTACTCCTTTTTTACCCGGATCTGTCCGGCTTCGGTCCCGGCCTCGGTCCCGGCTTCGGTCCCGGCTTCGGTCCCGGGCTCCGCACCGGTCCCGGTCCGAGACGGGTCCGCTGCAAAAATCCGGACCAGCTCCCGCACCAGTCCGTGATCCCGGCGCATCCGGCTTTCCGTGGCGCTATGATGAGCAAATTTCACCGGGTCCGCGTGGATCAGCATCTCCCGAATCTCCCCTTGAGATTTTTCCGCGAAAGGGAGCCGCTTGAGATGGGGCAGCAGCTCTTCGGTGGTCATCTCGGGCGCGTTGATGTCGAATTTTTGGCTGATATACTCCCGGAGGATCATGGTGAGCCGGAAGTAGAACTCTTTTCCGTCTAAACGCTCCACCTCCCGAAGCTCATCCAGGGCCTGTTGGGCCCGCTCCTCGGGCGATATGAGGGGCATCTGCAGATCCTGTGCCCCTTTTCTTCTCCGCCGGCGCAGAAAGAGTATCAGCCCGGTGATCAGTCCGATCAGAGCCAGCCCTATAAGCAGGGGATAGAGCCATTCCCCCGGTTCAAAGGCCGGTATGGGAACCACCGGCTTGATGTCGTGGATATCGGAAAGGGTCTTGTCCGGCATCAGCGCCTCATCTTCTCCCGCTTCCTGAAATACCGGGTCAGGGCATCGGCCACAGAGCCGGCCGTGGAGATCTCGACACAGTCGATGTCAACCCGTTTCAACGCGTTCTGCCGCATCTGCCGGCTTTTTTCGCTCTCTCTCTCGAAGAGCGCGCGGCCCGCCCGGTCAGATGCATCGATCCGGAACCGCTCCCCGGTCTCGAGATCCTCCATCCAGACCATGCCGCCACCGGGCAGGGTGAACTCGCCCGGGTCCGTCACCATCATCCCGATAAGCTCATGTTTTCGGGAGATCGCGCCCAGGGCCTTCAGGGTATGCGCGGGAACCCCGGCCTCTCCCGGCTGCAGAAAATCGGAGATGAGAAACGCGGTCGATCTTTTCCGGCTCACCCGCCCCAGAAAGCGCACCGCGGCTTCGATATCGGTTCCCCGCCGGGCCGGGTTGAACGCGAACATCTCCCGGATCACCCGCCAGACATGGGCCGCGCCCTTTTTCGGGGGGATATACCCCTCGACTTTGTCCGTAAAGAGGATCGCGCCCACCTTGTCGTTGTTCCGGATCGCGTTGAATGCCAGAATCGACGCGACTTCGGCCGCGGTCTCCCGTTTCAGGTTCTCTCGGGTGCCGAAGCTTTCGGAGCCGCTCATATCGACCAGCAGCATCATCAAAAGCTCCCGCTCCTCCCGGTACCGTTTCACGAATGGGCGGCCCAGCCGCGCGGAGACCTTCCAGTCGATGCTTTTAACCTCATCTCCGGGAAAGTACTCCCGCACCTCCTCGAACTCGATGCCGGCGCCCCGGAACACGGACCGGTACTGGCCCGCCATTGCCGCATCCACCTGCCGGCCAGCGCGGATATGGATCTTTCGGATTTTTTTGATGATCTCGGCCGAGAGCATTTTTTCTATGGAACCTCCACCGAATCGAAGATCCGGGCGATGATCCCGTCTGTGGGGATGTCTTCGGCCTCGGCTTCGTAGGTGAGGATGATCCTATGGCGCAGCACGTCCGGGGCCACGGTCTTGATATCCTGGGGGGTGACATAGGCCCTGCCCTGGAGAAATGCCCATGCCCGGGCCGCCAGGCTCAGATAGATGGTGGCCCGGGGGGATGCCCCGAACTGGATATAGTGTGCGATGTCGATGTTGTAGAATTGCGGGTCCCGGGTGGCAAAGACCAGATCCACGATGTAGTCCCTGATTTTTTCATCCATATAGATGGAACGGATCAGCCTTTCGATGGAATCGATTCGGGCCGGATCGATCACCGGGCTCGCGTGTGTCGGCGCATCGAATCCGATCCGGCGCATGATCTCCTTCTCCTCGGCCTTGTCCGGATAATCGATGATAAGCTTGAACATGAAGCGGTCCACCTGTGCCTCGGGCAGGGGATAGGTTCCCTCCTGGTCGATCGGGTTCTGGGTGGCCAGTACCAGAAAGGGGTCCGGCAGTAAAAAGGTGGTATCACCGATGGTCACCTGCCGCTCCTGCATGGCCTCGAGCAGCGCGGACTGTACCTTGGAGGGGGCCCGGTTGATCTCGTCGGCCAGGATGATGTTGTGAAAGAGGGGCCCTTTTTTGATCTCGAAGTCCCCGGTCTTGGGCCGATAGACCTCGGTGCCGATCAGGTCGGCCGGGAGGAGGTCCGGGGTGAACTGGATTCGCTTGAAATCGGCCTCGATCGTGTCGGCCAGGGCCTTGACCGCGCTGGTCTTGGCCAGCCCCGGAACCCCTTCGATCAGGATGTGCCCTTTTGTAAAGAGCCCCATGAGCAGGCCGTCCACCAGATGGCGCTGGCCCACCAGCACTTTCGAGATCTCGGTCTTGATCCGGCCGATGGATTCATGGGCTCTTTCGATCTCTTCTTTCAACGCATCAACTGTCACGGTCTCTCCTTGCTGCCGGTATCGGGTTCATCGATTTTGAAAAACGGTATAATTTTAAACCATCTGACAGAATTGTCAAGGTGTCGGGTAAAGGGGCGCGGGCCATGAAAAAGCCCGCAGGCTGGCTGCGGGCATGGTTTCGGGCCGGGGGCTCGAAAGATCAGCCCACGGTAAAGAGGCCCGTATCCCGGGAGTCCTTCATGGTCTTGCGGAGGATCGATTCTTTGGTCAGATCGACCCAGCGAATGACCTGCTGAACCTTCTCTTTCTCATTGGCTCCCTGGGCAAGGCGCAAAAATCCCTGCTCGGACCAGCTCACTCCATCCACAATGGCCAGGTCGTCATCATCTCCGATGCGCCCCAGCCCCCGGAGCAGCACCTTGAGATGTTGCAGAAGAGTGACGAACTCCTCGCGGCTGCGGGGAAGGTTATAGATCTGGGAGCTGGAGTCTCCATATATCCGAATCGCATTCCGCAGGATGCTCAGAGCCGTATTCCCTTCCACCAGAGAGAGGAAGATAAAGACCTCCCGCTCCAGAGAGAGGACATACCGGAACGGGAGCGCGGTCGATTCCCCGCTCTTGGCCGGCGAGAGCGATTCCCGGATCTGGCGCTGGAGTGTGGATATTTTCTGGAGAAACCGGATTTTGGTGCTGTCGATCACCTTGGCCACCGCGGCCGCGATCTCCCGCTCCACCCCCTCCCGCACCAGAAGCACCTCCTCCGGGGTCAGCTCGATATCGAGGTTGAGTTCTTTGTTGTATTTCCGCACCAGGAGGTTGGAGAGCATGATCGCGTTCCGGTCCGAAAAGGTGACGATGGTCGGGTTTGCCAGAAAATCGGTCATGAGGATGCGGATGCCCTTTTTGGGCTGCTTCATCTCAGAGATGAGGAGCTGGAGGGCATTCAAAAAGGAGATCCGGTCCTGCCGGCGCTGCATCGATTCTTTCAGGTAATGCCAGAGAAAGCCGAAGATCTTGTCCTCATACTTTGCAAACCGGGGGATGTTCCGGTCGAAATTCTTTCTCAAAAATCCGCCGTTCTCATCAAAGCAGTTCTGAAGCAGGGAGACGATCTCTTCGGCATCGGACGGTTTGATGCAGAACTCACTGGCCAGTGCGGCATAGTCCCGATCCGTAAAATCGACGTTTCCCTGGACGATGTTCTCCATCTTTCGCTTGATGGAGACTCTGGCCTTCGCGGTGGAGATGATCTTCAGCAGCCGGGGGTCCAATTTTCCCAGGTCCGCCTGTTTTCCAACCGCGCGGATCTTGACGCTCCCCTCATGGATGGCCAGGTTCCCCCAGGTCTTGTCCAGGACATACTCGAACCGGTCTGCGATCTGGTAGAGGACCTCTTTCTGTTCTTTATCGGTATAGGGATACTCTTTTGCGATTTCGAGAAACTTCTCCACCATCAGAATCCGGCTTCCCAGTTGCTGGGAGGTGATCCGCTTGTAGTCGCTGGCATAGACGGTCTTATGGATCTTGGCCGGCTGGGGCGAGCTTTTCCCGAAATATTTTTCCAGCAGTTGCATAACGCCGCTGCTCTCTTCTGAATAATTGTTCATCTCCGCACTGCTTTCCGGAAGAGCTTGGGTAAAGTCATTTGGCTCCTCTATTTCCAGTTCCGGGGTCTCTTTTTCCCCCACTGGCCTTTGGGTTCTCAGAAAGTCGGTATCCGCATCCACCTCATCCCTGGTCTGGGAGACGATTTTCTGCCCTCGGCCGATCATCTGCCATTTGATGTTGTTCACCTCGATGGGAGGCCGTTTCAGCTTGTTACGCAGGCTTTTGATGTCAAAGATGGCGTCATAGACTGACGCGTACCGTTCCCCGGCCAAACCGGAATTCTTCAGCCATTCATCCACCCGCCGGACCATGTCCCGGGTCTCGTCGGGGCTGAGATCATTCAGCCCGGCCAGGAGGGTGAGGTTCGGGTCCGGCTGTTGTCTTTCATCCAGGATGATGGGCAGGGCGATCTTTTTTCCGAGTTTGTTGAAGATGATGGGCTCGTTCATCTTGAATGCCTGATTGTATCTCGCGAAGATGGCCAGGGAGAGGCGCATTCTTTGGACCGCGATCTCCGAGTCCGGGGCCTTAAGATCCGGGATGTTCAGGAAAAAGGTGTTGATGCCGTGGGCCGAAAAGATCTCAAAGGCTTTGATGAGCCGTTTCGCGATGTGGGACATCCGGATGCCGAGCCGTTTGACTATGGAGGTCGCGATGCCCGTATCGACGATGATGTTGCCGATGCCCATGACATAGTCGGTTTTGCCGGATGTGCTCTCGCTGGAGGTGAAGCCCCGGTACCGGATGAGGACGGTTCCCTCCTGATCCGGTATCCGGGAGAGTTTGGAAAAGAGCGTGATCAAATGCTCAAAGGAGTCTTTCCGGGTCTTGATGCCTTCCAGCAGATGCACATCCGTAAAATAGGTGCTGAGCAGGTGAGCCAGCTCGATCAGCATCAGGCGCCATTGATCCAGCTCTTTTGTGCTGTACTGTTTTTCTGTAGATGTGGCCGGTGAGGATTGGGGCTCTTCCATCCCCTCCTTCAACTGGCGGTAGAGCCGTTCCGCTTCATCATCTGCTGGTTGTTCGATTTTATCGCTCATGGCATCCTCTCCAGACTGGCTTCTCCGATAGATCTATCCATAGAGGTTTGAACATACCTTGAAAAATGGATTTTTTCAACAATAGAATCGTGTCGGGGCAAAAAAGAGCAGGCCGTGGATTTTTCCGGTTTCGAAACCAGTTCAGGATTCTTTTCGAGGTTGACATCCCACGCTTGTTCAAAAAGTCGGTGAGGGTCATTCCCAAGAGGCGGTGTTCGGCGATCATGTGGAATTGATCGGCTCTGCCTCTTTTTGCGCGGTTGGGTTGACCGACTTTTCATGCCATTGCGCAGCAGGCCGTGATGAATATTTGATAAATTTTCGGCCGGATGTTTCCTGTCGTGCTTTTATATCATCAAAAATTTTGCTGAGGTCATAACCGAATTTTGATGCATGTTTGTCACGAACTGAGCGTATTTCATCAATTATTGGATCAATCGGAGTGGTTTTCATTCTCTGGCTCGATCAATTCTTTTTGATAATCTTCCATTGTGTACGGCATGGCGACAATTTCCTCCAGCGGATGCCATTATTTTTTCATTTTTTTCAGATAGTCTTCGATTTCCTCCGGCTTGAGCCCCTGTAACCGTTCCTCCGGCTCCAAGTCCTTCAGCAAATGACGGATATTTTCTTTTGAAAGGTTTTTGAGAATATCCTCGTTGGAAAGGTTTTTGACGATGTCTTCCGGAGAAAGACTTTTGATAAACCGCTCTTTAAAATCTTTTTGATAATCTTCCATTGTGTACGGCATGGCGACAATCCCCTCTAATTTATATTGTTTAAAGAGATCATTCATGAC
>JAABSZ010000182.1:0-7937 GCA_011390135.1 Desulfobacteraceae bacterium
GGATGCAATAGGCAGAATTATAATCAGCAATGATAAATATTTTATAAATATAAGTTTTAATGATAGATCCTAATTATATTTTCTATACTATTTGGAATATGGTTAAAATAAAAATGTACATTCCATTTATAAATATGGGTATTTTACCCGATGTTCTTTTTCTTTTAGAAGATATATTATGTTTTTTATAATATTCGGGGTAGGTTTTTGTAAGATGCTTTTACAGGCCATACAAACATGAGGTATTAAAAATGATAAAATATATAAATTACAAAAAGAATATTCTGATAAAGGCTGGTTTCTGCTTTATTCTTTTCTTTTTCGCATCCAGTCATTTTCAAATTGGAGGATTCTTTAACCTGTTCATCTCTGACATTCTCAAAAATGACATATATCTATTTTCGATTTTCGCAATTTTTTGTTATGCTGTTTTATTCTCGCTGTTGTTTTATGGAAGAGTGAACACAAGGGAAAGAAAAGCGCCAGGAAAGCTTTCCATCAAAGATGAAGCTGCAGATATAATGACACAAAAATCCCTTTGGGAAAGAAACTGGCAGCTTGATCAGATTATTGAAAATGCGCCATTTCCGATAATGGTATTTGCAGAGGATGGAGAGATCCAGACGATCAACAAAATCTGGACAGAGTTGTCCGGATACAAAATCGATGATATCCCCACCTATCATGAATGGGCAGCAAGAGCATTTTCAAAAAGTCCCGAGGATGTTGAAAATCATATCTGCGCCATACTGGACACCCGGGAATGCCTTAAAGAAGGGATTTTCCAGGTTCGTACGGCATCAAAAAGGATTCGGTACTGGGAATTGTCCGCGCTCTCTTTGGGAAGACTCCCCGATGAAAGAAGACTGGGCGCGATCATGGCTGTCGACATTACATGTGGGAAAAAAACGGAAGCAGAGATCCGAAATCTGACAAATTTTCCAAAAGAGAATCCAAATCCGATGCTGCAGTTCACGCTGGATGGAAGGCTTCTCTATTCCAATCCCTCGGCCTCCGATTTACTCCGCCAGTGGGGTACGCAAGAGGGAGATATGCTGCCCCTGTACTGGTATCAAAAACTGATCGATTGTTTTCTTTCCGGATTCACTCCCGAAGCAAAGCTGAAAATCGGAAAGAAGGTATATGCTTTCCAATGTTCTCCGTTTTCAGATGATAGTTCGCTGTTTATGTATGGCAGGGATATAACCGATCAAGTCGGCTACGAGGAAGAGCTGAAACTCTGCGCCAACGTCTATGAAAATGCGGCTGAAGGAATCATCATCACTGATAAAAAAGGAATTATTCAGCAGGTGAATCCGGCCTTTACGGAAATCACCGGCTATCCGTCTGAAGAGGTAATCGGCCATACCCCCGAACTGCTAAAATCCGGAAAGCATGAAGCCTCTTTCTTTGAGAGTATCTGGGATACGGTAAACTGTGAAGGACGATGGATCGGTGAGATATGGAACCGACGCAAAAACGGCGAATCTTATCCCCAAAGAACGTCCATCACCACCATCTCCGGTAAAAATGGCAAAACCACCCATTTTGTCGAGATTTTTCATGATATATCGGATGTCAAAAAGATCGAGGCAGATTTAAAAGAGCAAGCATACCATGACGATCTGACGGGTCTATACAATCGAAATCTCTTTGATGATCGGCTGGAAAAAGCTATTTCCCATGCCAAGCGGAAAGATGAAAAATTATCTCTGCTTTTTCTGGATCTGGACAATTTTAAATCGATCAATGATACAATGGGACACCATGTGGGAGATCAGTTGCTGCAGCAGGTAGCCGATCGGCTGAAATCAACCTGCAGGGATGAGGATACCATTGCCAGAATCGGCGGCGATGAGTTTGCCCTGATCCTTCCGGAGATCCAAAACGGATGGCAGGATGCCATCGATGTGGCGAGGCGCATCATCCAATCTATTGGGGAATCGATCCAATTGGAAGGGAATACGGTTCAAACCAGCACCAGCATCGGTATCGCGATCTATCCTACAGATACAGACAATTCTGCTGATCTGAAACGATATGCCGATATCGCCATGTATCGGGCCAAGGATAGCGGAAAAAACACATATGAACTCTACACGGATAAGTTGGGAGAGGTTTTTGAGGATAAGCTGAAAATCGAGGAGAGTCTTCGCAAGGCTTTGGAAAAAGAGCAGTTTCATCTTCACTACCAGCCCATCATTGATATCCACAGCGGCCGCATTGTCGGAAATGAAGCCTTTATCCGATGGGAGAAGTCGCCGGGAAATCTCATTCTGCCAAGACAGTTCATCTCTTTGACGGAGAAGCTGGATCTGATTTCGGAGATCAGCCGCTGGGTTCTGTATAAAGCCTGCATTCAGACCCTCCGCTGGCAGCAGCAGGGATATGAGGATCTCTATGTCTCGGTCAATCTCTCTTCAAAACAGTTATACAACGAAAATATCGTAGATATAGTAGAGGACATGCTCAGGGATACAGGTTTTGACGGGGAAAAACTGATCCTGGAGATTACAGAAGATGTGCTGCTGAATAATCCTGATACTGCAGAGTCGATTCTCGGAAAGATCAAAGCCCTTGGGGTAAAGATCGCGCTGGATGATTATGGAACCGGCGCGCTTCCCCTGAATTTCATGGAAAAGATGCCCCTCGATTTCATCAAGATCGACTGCTCTTTGATCCATAACATTGACAATGATAATGGAGGCGCGATTGTAAAATCGATCATCGATCTCAGCCGGAATTTGAAGATCAAGGCGATCGCTGAATGTGTGGAGCAGGAGGATCAGTTTATATTCCTCAACAAAAACAGGTGTCATGAAGTTCAAGGAAATTTTATCTGTGAACCTTCTTCTGCAGATGCACTCGATTTCAGCCTTTGGAAAGGACGGCTGAGATCCTCATGGATAGAGAGAAGACATTGGCAAAACGGGTCCCAATCAACGGGCTTGGCCGGATCGGCAGGGCAGTCATGAAAATCGTGCTGGATACGCCGGGACTGGCCATAGAGAAGCCGGGGGGGGCTATGAGGCGTTTCCGGATAGAGATAGGCCGAAGCCCCGGCCTCCATCATCCGCTCCCGGATCTGTCAACGGATAATCTGGCAAAAGCCCCTTTATCTCCCATTTTTCTGCCCCAGAGCCTCCCGCACTTTTTGCAGCAGTTGGGCCCGGTTAAAGGGTTTCTGGAGGATCTCATGGGGGTGGTCCGAGAAGATCTTCGGCAGCAGCCCCCGGCTGTAACCGGTCATGAAGATCACCGGCATGTCGGGATAGAGGGATTCGATCTTTGCATGGACCAGATGCCCTCCGGCCTTTGGCATGATGACATCCACCAGAACGAGATCGATTTCATCGCCGCTCTCTTGGATGATCTCCATCGCGGCTTCGCCGTCCGAAGCGGTCAAGATACGGTAGCCGGCCTTTGAGAGAATCAGCTCTGAAAGCTTGCGCACCTTCTCCTCATCTTCTGCCACAAGGATCGTCTCCTCTCCGGAAAAATCAGCCGAATCCGCGACCTTTGGCTTTGGTACATCCTCCTCATCCTCTGCACCGTCCAATGCCGGCAGATAGATCCGGAAGACACTTCCATGCTCCGGCTCGCTGTAGATATGGATCATGCCGTTGTGCGCCTTGACGATGCCGTAGGCGGCTGATAGCCCCAGGCCCGTTCCCTTGCCCACCTCCTTGGTGGTGAAGAAGGGTTCGAAGACTTTCTCCTGGATCTCGAGTGTCATCCCGGTTCCGGTGTCGGAGACGACGAGGCAGACATATTCTCCGGGGCTGGACCAGGGATGGTGATGGCAGAACCCCTCATCCACGGTGAAGTTTTCGGTCTCGATGACGATCTTTCCCCCTTCGGGCATCGCGTCTCTGGCATTGACGCAGAGGTTGATCAGCACCTGTTCGAGCTGGGCCGGGTCTCCGAGGATCTGTTTCAGGTCATAACCGGGATGGTACTCCGGATGGATATGCTCGCCGATCACCCGGCGCAGCATTTTCAACAGTCCGCCTATCAGTTCGTTGATGTCGAGCACTCTGGTCTGCATCGACTCTTTCCGGCTGAAGAGGAGGAGCTGGCGCACCAGGGTGGCGGCCTGTTCGGCTGCGGTGATGATGTTTCGGATGTTGTCGGCCAGGCGATCGTCTTCTTTGGCCTGCATCTCCGCGATTTCCGCATATCCGGAGATCACATAGAGCAGGTTGTTGAAATCGTGGGCCACGCCCCCGGCCAGTTGCCCCACGGTCTCCATCTTCTGTGCCTGGCGAAGTTGGGCCTCGATCTTTGCGATCTCCTCCTCGGCCTTTCGCTGTTCGGTGATGTCGAGAAAGACCACGATACCCGCGGTCACCTCCCCTTTTTCATCGAAAATGGGCCCTGCATTGGCCACAACGATCCGCTCTTTGCCGTCCACTCTTTGAATGATCATCTCTCTGCTGCAGGTCTCTTTATATTTGTAGGCTCTGACCAGCGGGAGATCATCTTTGGTACAGGATTTTCCATTGGGATAGAGGGCTTTCCAGCTCCTGTTGTAAAATTCAATATCTATCTTGTGGAATCTGTCGAAGGCTTCATCCTCTGCGATTTCAACGCCATGGGTCATCAGCCCGGCTCGGTTGACATACCGAATATTTCCCTCGGGCGCATCCGCGATGACGATCCCGGCCTGGCTCTGATCCAGCGCCGCGCGCAGAATGGCCTGGCTCTCCCGCAGGGCTGCCTCCATGCGTTTGCGCTCTGTGATGTCGGTCTGGATGGAGATGGAATTGAAGATCCCGCCCTCTGCATCCCGGGTGTGGCTGGCGCTGAGAAGCACGGTGCGCCGCTCTCCTGACCGGGACATCAGGATCAGTTCCTCTCCTTTGATATGTCCGTTCCCCTTCCATTCCTCTACAATCTCCATCCGCCGCTTCTGGGATTCGGGCGCATAGATCATCTCGACGGGCTGGCCCATCAGTTCCTCCCGTTCATATCCCAGCACATTCAAGGCGGCCGCGTTGGCCTCGAGAATGCTTCCCTGGTTCGAGACGATGTAGCAGTAGTTGGGGTTGGCCTCGAAGAACCTGCGGAACTTCTCTTCGGCCTTCTCCTTTTCCAGAATCTTTTGCTGCAACTGCTGATTTGCGCCTTGCAGTTCAGCGGTCTTCTCCGCCACCCGTTGATTGAGATGGTTGATGATATCCCCGACCGTTGCAGACATACGGTTGAAGGTCGAGGTGAGCATCTGCCATTCCAGCAGCACCGGTTCAGGGATCTGTGCGCCCGGTTCTTTTTTGTTATCCGCAATCGCGGCAGCCGTATCCTGAATCGAGGCCAAGGGGGCGAAAAAGAGGTAGCGAAGCATCAGGAAATGGATCAGGTAGAGTAGCCCCAGAATCAGCAGCAGAAAACCGGAGAGCTTCAGTGAGAATCTGTTCGCGTCAGCATAGGCATCGGCAAGGGGAATCCGGATGGAGATGGCCTGAACTGTGGGATCATCTAAAGTCCGGCCAAAGCTTCTTTTATCGCCGTATTGCTTTACCAGATCTTTTGGGGCATCTTCCGGATCACCGTGGCATCTGAGACATGAACTTTCCATCGACTCTCCACGGCGCAGCACCACATACCAGGGCATTCCGTCGATCGAGCGGATGGCCGCGTCATCGATCAGATCCGGATTCCGGTTCAATCTTTTTAGAAATTCCCGTTCATGGGCATCGGCCTCGTTTCCCGGGCTTCGGGCATTGACGGCCGCCTCTTTGTAATAGAGCCCTTCCTGATTGAGTTCTTCGAAATAATCATGGCTCTTGCGGACCACATAGGTGGAGGACATCCAGATGGGGTCGAAGTACTCTTCAGAGCGGAAGGGCTCTGTCCAGGAGAAGAGCTTCGGCTTCAGATCGTGGGAGAAGTAGGTGTGAATGGCCAGGTTCTGATCTAAAAGCGCGAGGGCCTTGTTCCGGGCTTCGGAGATGGCCTGTTCCCGCATGTGGTGGTTGACCAGAAAGATCACAAAGAACCCGGATATCAGAAAGGAGAGGGTCATGATCACCAGAAAAAGGTGCTTCAGTTTTGGGGGATGAGATTTGAAAAAGGTCATCATAACTCCTGCCTAAGAAATTTGCCTTTGAACCCTTTGATCTTAACATTTTTGGCTCCGTTGATAAAGAGCGGATGCAGATTACCTTTAAGCCTTTATCGCCGATGCCTGATGCACCGTAATCTGCGGAAAGGGAATGCCCCATCCGTACTGGTTGCAGGCTTCCACCGTCAGCCGCTGAAGGGCTCTGGCGATCGGGTAATAGTTGGCTGCCGCTTCTCCGGCAAAGCCGGCAAAGATCAGGATATCCAACGAGGATGCCCCGGCCTCCTTGAACTGCACCAGCAGGCTCACCAGGTGTTCTCCGTATGCCTCTTCCGCCAAACCCTCTTCGATGACGGCCTTCAGCTTTTCCGGAACCGCATCGGTGATCTCGGCCTGATGGGCATAGTCGATGCCGAAAACAGTGGAGACCCCGAAATTGTTGATGGAGAGGTTGACCGGGTTTTGATCCATAAACGAAGTCGTGGGGTAGGTCTTGCGGCAGCCCCCCACCACATCCATGGTCACCATCTCCGGAGTCTGCACCAGCACCCTGCCGTAGGTTCCGTCCCCCAGCAGCACATAATCCCCCTCCCGGGTGGGAAACCAGAGTTCCGCAGGATCGTTGGGCCGGGACTGAAGCCCGATGAGGCTCTTCAGCGGAAGCCGGATCATGCCCCCTTTCAGGGCCGGATTGATCAGATTCGTCTGGATATTGAGCGCATCCACCTGCCACGGAATCCCGTTGTAGATGATCCGCTCCTTCTCCCGGACCGTGCCGATGTTGAGCAGGAGTTTGGACTGATCCCAGAAGATGGAAAAGGCGTGTCTTGCGGTCCAGGCCAAGCCCACCAGCAGGATCAGCGCGATGCTCAACAGCATCCAGTCGCCAAAGGCATAGAGCAGAAAAAGGGCAGCGCCGATGGCCACCATAAAGGTGAAGAACTGGTACGCGGTCTGGAATAGGCGGTTGTAGAGGGAGCGGGTTTCGGGCCGCTTTCTGTAGCTGATCCGGTAGATCCGCCAGTAGAGGAACCGGAGCAGCAGAAAGATGGCAAAGAAGGTGACAAGGGCCAGCAGCAGGTTCAGCCCCCGGGTCTGGAAGAATTCCCTCGCACCGCTCTGCAGGGCTCGAAATAGCGACTGCCGGCTCTCCATCTTCTGTTCGAGCTGGTACTGCAGCCGGGAGATCTGCCTTGTGATCTCCTTTTCTCTGTTCTGCCAATCCTTTTCGATTTCAGCCAGATGTGTGGTCAGCGCCCTCTCACCGACCGTCTCATCGGCCGCCTCCCTTACGCTTTGGATATTGGCAATGGCCCCCTGAACTGCCGGAAGGCTTTTTTCGTAAAAGTCGATCTCCTTCCGGAGCCGTTCGATCTCCCGGGGCCGGCGGGTGACGTTCTTCAGCTCCTCGACCAGGGGGCGGATGATCTCCTCGATCTCCTCCTTGAAGTTGAAGATCCGATCCGTTTCCCCGGAGAAATCGGCTACATCCATGCCCGATGCAATAGATTCGAACTCCCGGAGGTTGGCATCGAGCCGCGCATTGATCTCCCGGATCTCTTTTGCAAGCTTCTCCTTCCGGTCATCGGTTTCAGCTCTGCGGTACTCGGCCTCCTTCTGCTTCAGCTCGATCTGCAGCAGCGAGATCGACTGGTTGATCTCCTTGAGGGTCTGGATCGCCTTTTGGGATCGATCGCCCGGTGTCGAGGGCTGTGCCTTGATCGTTGCGGCAAATGAAAGTGAAAGAAGAAGTGCGCAGATAATGGCCACTGTTGTTCGATGGATTGTAGATTTCATTCCTTTTTCCTGTCTTCTGCTGCGTTTGACATTCGGTTTTTTTGTATATCCCTTACCCTTTCATCAAGGTCTTGTC
>JAABSZ010000018.1:0-32992 GCA_011390135.1 Desulfobacteraceae bacterium
CATGCCGGTCGGTTGGGACCAATAAAAACCATAAATCGGGTCCAGCGCAATATCGGCAGCAGACGGCTGCGGGATTCCTGAAACCGGCGTCAACCGCCGGGCCGTCTGCAGCTCCGAAGCGGGCCCAAGCGGCAGGGAATAAAGCACCGGCGGCTCATCTCTTTTCGAAAGCAGAAGCACCTCCCCTGCTGCGGAATCCACAGCAACAGACTCACAGTCTCTGGGGCCGTCCTCATATTGAAATCGGATACTCCAGGCAACCCTTACCAGACCATTCTTTGGCCTACCGCGGCTGATCTCCGGCTCCTCCACAACGATCAGGCGGGAGATCCGCTGTCGGGCGCGGTTATTCCCCACATCCCCGATCATCAGATATGCCCCGCCCTTCCATTTAAAAGCCGCGATATCCTCCCAGTCCCGATTCCTGGCCCCTTCCACCCGGAACTCCCCCAGATCCTCTCCGTTTCTTCCCACCGCATAGAGAAAAGGACCGTTTCCGCTGTCATTGTGGGTCCAAAAAACCCCCTGATTCCTTTTTGATGCGGCAATCCCGCTCGATTCCGAGATCTTCTCATTGGCCATATCCCCCATATGAACCCCGGAATCAAAAGGGGCTACCACCAGCGCCGGCGCGCCCGCGCAGTTTGCGGAAAGCAGAAAAAGAAGTATGAGGAAGGCAGTCCGGTTTCTCATTTTCATATCGATTCCAGCCCTTTCGATTGCAGTGGCAAGTTTTAGAGCCTTTGATTCTGTTGGATCGGGATCATCCAAGGTTATCCGCTGCGGGAAAAAAGAGGGATATCGTCTCTTTGGGTGCTGCGGATCAGCCCCGGCACATCGATGATCAGCGCCACGGTTCCATCGCCCAGAATGGTGGCCCCTGAGATGCCCTGGATATCCCGGTAGATCCGGTTGAGGGATTTGATAACGGTCTGGATGTTGCCGAGGATCTCGTCGGCCGCGATCCCCACCCGCAGGTGCTCCACCCGGGCAACCACCAGATGCTCGATCTCCGGTGGCGCGCCTTTGATATCAAAGATCTCCCGAAGGCGGACAAAGGGAAGCAGGGCTTCCCGGCATAAAGCCATGCGGCCGCCGTCCCGGATGCGAACGATCTCCGGCGTCAGTTCCAGACACTCCTCCAGTTGAGCGATGGGCAGCACAAACCGGTTTTCGCCGGCCCGGATCATCAGCCCTTCAATGATGGCCAGCGTCAGCGGCAGGGTCAGCGTCACCCGGAAGGATTTCCCCTTCTCATTGTCGATGGTTACAGTTCCCCCCAGGGTGTCGATCTGCTGTTTTACCACATCCATGCCTACGCCCCGACCCGACACCTGGGTCACCTGATCGGCTGTGGAGAAGCCCGGGGAGAAGATCAGATAGAGGATCTGGCTCTCGGTCAGATTCGCATCGGCCGGGATCAGCCCCTTTTCCACGGCCTTTTTCCGGATCAGGGCCGGGTCCATTCCCATGCCGTCATCCTCGATGGTGATCGAGACCGTCGAACCCATCTGCTCTGCGCGGAGCAGAATCTTTCCCCGCCGGCTCTTTCCGAATTTCTCCCGAACCTCGGGGGAGCGGATGCCGTGGGAGACGCAGTTGCGGATCAGGTGCATCAGCGGGTCCTTGAGCCGCTCGATGACTGTCTTGTCCAGCGCGGTCTCGGCCCCCTCCGTCACCAGATCCACGGCCTTGCCCAGCTCTCCGCAGAGGTCCCGCACCAGCCGGCGGAAGCCCCCGAAGATCGTTCCGATGGGGATCATCCGCATCTCCAGTGCGCAGTCCCGGAAGGAGTCCGTCAGCCGTTCCAGGTTCTCCACCGGCTTCAAAATATCCTTCCACCCCTGCAGAATCACCTCCGCTGGCTCTGAACGAGACTCCTCCTCCTCCTCCAGAAGATTTTCGATCTCATAGACGCTCCGGGTCAGATGGGACTGATTGATGATCAGCTCTCCCACGAGATTGATGAGCCGATCCAGCTTCTCAGAGGAGATCCGGATGGAACTCTTTTCCTTCTGCTTCTGGCATTTGCTCACGCCCCGTTGAAAATCCCGGGCCGATCGGAGCCGGTCCGGAGCCACGATGCCCGATCGGACAAATGCGCCGCCGATGCTCTCCTGAAATTCGTTGAGGATGCGGCCGACCTCCTCCGGAGATGCATCCCCCCTCGCGATCAGGATCTCCCCCAGCCGGGGAAAGAGATCTTCAGGGGGCTCGCGCCGGCCCCCGGGGATCACCGGGACAATCTCGAGCCGGCTCTCCTCTGCCACGAAGATGAAGACATCCTCGATGGCATTCTGCGGATGGGTCGTGGTCAGAAAGATCTCCCATCGGAGATAGCAGTGCTCGGGGTCGATATCCTCAAGGATGGGGATATCCTGTATGACCGCGCGAATGAAGCAGGAGCCGAGATCCCGGATCTCCTGAAGCAGAAGGAGTATCCGGACGCCGCTTTTGAAGATGTCTTTGTGAGGGGCAAAGGAGATCCGATAGGAGGTGAAATCGCCCTTCCGGGAGGGCGGCGGAGCCGAAGGATCTTCTATGGAAAATCCCCCTCCCTCTTCAGGGAGCAGGCACTCCTCCGGCATCAGAGAGGAGAGCGCATCGATGATCTTCCGGCTCTGCCGGGATGTCGTATGTCCGGTTTCGTGCCCGGCCTCCATGAGCGCCTGGATATGATCCCGGGAGGAGAGGATCAGGTCGATGAGACGGGTGGAGATTGCGATCTTTCCCTCCCGAAGAACATCGAGCACCGCCTCGACATGGTGGGTGAATGCCGCAATCTCGTCAAATCCGAACATCGCACCGGACCCCTTGATGGTATGGAAATCTCGGAATAGACGATGGATCGCATCCGTATCCCCCGGATTCTCCTCCAGATCGAGGATTGTCATCTCGATGTCGGCAAGAAGCTCCTCCACCTCCTGCCGATACCGTTTTGCATGATTCTCCATCTTTTACGGCGCTGTTTCCGTTTTGACCGGCAGCCGGACCATAAAGCAGCTCCCCTTTCCCGGACTCGATTCCACCAGGATTGACCCGCCGTAGGATTCGATCATCTCCCGGCCCGAGGCCAGACCCAAGCCCGTTCCCGTGGGCCGGGCATCCTCTGCGGCCAAAGGTTTGGTGGTGTAGAAGGGGTTGAAGATCCGATCGAGCCGCTCCTCGGAGATCCCGCAGCCGGAATCTGTGATGAGGATCACGATCTCCTCTCCTTCTATACTGCTTTTGATGGTGAGGACGCGGCTTTGGGACTCATACATGGAATCGGAGGCGTTTTTGATCAGGTTTCCGAGGCTCTGGCTGAAGTGGAGGTAGATTCCCTTGTAGGTCGGCAGAGGATTCAGCTCCGTTATGGTCTGCACCTGATGCTTGTAAAAGGGGTCGGCCATCAGCAGTTCGATCTGATCCCGAATCACCTCGTTGAGATCGATCGGGACCAGCGCCTCTACGCTCTCCCGCTGGCAGGTGTTCAAAATGGTTCCGATGATCTTCTTCATCTGCGCGGCAGCTTTCCGAAGCCGCATGATGTTTTTGTCGTCCGGGTTCCGGATGGCCAGCAGTTGCGCTATCCCCATGATCGCCTGCAGGGGATTGCTCAGGTTGTGGACGATCCCAGCCGCATACCGTCCCACAGCCGCCATCTTCTCCGCATCGAGGAGCTGCCGGGTTCGGATGGCCACCTGTTCGTTCAACGCTTCATTGAGTCGCTGCAGCTCGTCTTCTGCGGTCTTCAGCCGCATGAAGACCCGCACCTTGGCCAGCAGTTCCTCCGGCACAAAGGGCTTTCCAATGAAGTCGTCCGCGCCCGACTGATAACCTTTGAGCCGCTCATCGAGCTTGGTCCGGTTGGAGACCATCAGGATCTTGATGAAGTCGGAGGGCGGCTCGGAGCGAAGCTCCTGGCAGACCGCATATCCGTCGGGGCCCGGCATGTTGATATCCAGCAGGACCAGATCGGGACGGAAGGTCTTTGCAGACGCAATGGCCGTATCTCCGTCGGCTGCGGTCTCGATTTGATAATCCGACCCGAGAATCTGGCAGATCGCCTCCCGGATCGAACGGGAATCATCCACCACGAGAATCTTCTTTTTCTCCATCGGCTCCACCTTTTTCAGATCCATTGTCCTTCAATCCGCTTTTGACATGGCGATCATTCTACCCGAACCCTAAAAAAAAAGCCACACCCTCTTTTAAAAAGGTGCGGCTTTTTTTCCTACGGCTTTTAAGCTTCAGATCAGAGCGTTATCCTGTATCAGGTAACTATCAGGCAACATCCTTCTCCAGCTTGTCGAGATCCGGCGTATAGCAGAGCCGACAGCAGGAGAGGCAGCGGTTGGCCTCGGCCAGGGCCTCCTCCTCGGTCAGGGTCTGATCCACCTCTTCGAAGTTCTTGATCCGCTCCTCCGGGGAGAGTTCGGTCATGGTGGATCTCTTCTTCTTGACCACGCCCGGAACCTCCTTGAAGAGCGATTCTTCGATGTGGCGCTTGAAGAGCGACTTCTCCGGGGCCTTCACCTCCTGGCCCATCAGATACTGATGGATGGAGCGGGCCGCTCTCCGGCCCCCGCCGATCGCCTCCACCACCAGAGAAGGACCGGTGGCCGCATCCCCTGCGGTGAAGAGGTAGGGGATGTTGGTCTGCAGGGTCTCCGGATCGGTATCAAAGGTGTTCCACCGGGTGATCTGGAGATTTGCGAGCTTGTCGGAGCTGTCCTTGAAGCCCATGTCAGGCTGCTGGCCGATCGCGGTGATCAGGATGTCAACCGGCAGTCGGGTCTCGGAGCCCTCCACCGGCACAGGCCGCCGTCGTCCGCTGGCATCCGGCTCACCCAGTTCCATCTGGAGGTATTCCAGGTGGGTTACGTTGCCGTCGTCATCGGTGATCACCTTGTTGGGTGCGGCCAGAAAGAGAAATTTGACCCCTTCGTGCTCCGCGGCCTCGATCTCCACCTCGTTGGCCGGCATCTCCTTGCGGGTCCTTCGGTAGACGATGGAGACCTCTTCGGCCCCGCACCTCAGCAGGTTCCGCACGCAGTCGATCGCGCTGTTGCCGCCGCCCACCACCGCGGTCTTCTTCCCCTCGATGGGAATCTCTTCGCCGCCCGAAAGGCGCGAGAGGAAGTCGATGCCCTTGAAGCAGCCTTTGGACTCCTCGCCGTCGATCTTCAGGTTGTAGTCCACCCATGCGCCCTGGCCCACGAAGATCGCGTCAAAGCCCTCGGTGAGCAGGTCGTCCATGGTGAAGTCCTTTCCGAACTGAACATTGGTGCGGGCCTCGATCCCGAGATCGAGAATGCCCTGGATCTCCCAGTCCACGGTCTTCTTGGGCAGCCGGTATTCGGGGATGCCGTAGCGGAGCATGCCGCCGAGCTTGGGCATGGCCTCGAAGATGACCGCGTCATGGCCGAGCCGCCGCAGGAAGTAGGCGCAACTGATGCCGGCCGGCCCGCCGCCCACGACAGCCACCTTCTTTCCGGTGGAGGGGGCCACCGAGATCGGCAGCCGCTTGCCGGAGTTCATCTCGTAATCAGCAACAAACCGTTTGAGCTGGTTGATGGAGACCGCCTCGTCCTCGATGGAGCGGCGGCAGTAGTCCTCACACGGATGGGGGCAGACCCGTCCGCAGGCCAGCAGCAGGGGGTTCCGCTCCCGGATGATGTGGACAGCGGCCTCGTAGTTCCCCTCCCTGATGCTGCCGATGTAGCCGGGGATGTCGATCTCGGCCGGGCAGGTCTGCCGGCAGGGGGCAAGCGCCGCGTCCTCCACATTGGTCTCCAGAAGCCGCTCCGACATCGATTGGACCGAGAGAACCCCCTTGGGGCAGATCCGCTCGCACGCGCCGCAGCCGACGCAACTGAACTCGTCGATCTCGGGATAGCCGTGCTCGCCCATCCGGATCGAGTTGAACTGGCAGATGCTGACGCAGTCGCCGTATCCGAGGCATCCGACATCGCAGGTCCGCTTGCCGCCGAACATCGCGGCAACGGCCTGGCAGGAGTTGACGCCGTTGTAGTAGAATTTGTCCTCGGCCCGATCCCCGCCCTCACAGGGGTTGCGGGAGATCTTCGGCTCGGAGCTGCCCGGGTCCATGCCCATGACCCCGGCCACACTCGTCGTTGCTTCGGGGCCGGCCACCGCGCAGACATTCGGCAGGGCCTTTCCCTTGACCACAGCCTCGGCCGCGGCCGAGCAGCCGGTGAACCCGCAGCCGCCGCAGTTCGCGCCGGCCAGGAAATTCTCTATCTCGGCAATCCGCGGGTCTTCCCAGACATAGAATATTTTCGACGCGAAGCTGAGTACCAGCCCGCAGACCGCGCCGAGAAGGAGCATGAAAAACAATGCTTCAATCATGATGTACCTCCTGAAAGGTTAAACCATTCCCTTGAACGCATAAAACGCAAGGGAGATAATCCCCGCCGTCACCAGTGCGATGGAGGTATCCTGCAGAGGCCGGGGGACTCTGGCCAGAAGGACCTTCTCCCGGACACCGGCAAAGAGGATCAGCGCGAGGCCGAAGCCGACCGCATATGAAAAAGATGCGACCAGGGCCTGGATGAAGTTGTACTCTTCATTGACGTTGATCAGACAGACACCCATCACCGCACAGTTGGTGGTGATCAGCGGCAGAAAGATCCCGAGCCCCGCATAGAGGGCCGGGATGCTCTTTTTCAAAAACATCTCTACAAACTGCACCAGAGACGCAATCACCAGAATGAAGGCGATGGTTCTCAGGTAATCGAGCCCCAGCGGCACCAGGATGAAGGCATTGACGATCCAGGTGATCAGTCCGGCCATCACCAGAACGAAGACAACGGCAAAGGCCATGCCGACCGCGGTCTCCATCTTCTTGGAGGTGCCGAGAAAGGGGCAGTTCCCCAGATATTGGGCGAGAAGGATATTGTTGACCAGAATGGCGCTGATTGCAAGAACAATATAATCCATACCTTAAACTCCTATTTCTTTCCCACGAGGTTCATCAAGGCGAGCATCAGACCCAGTCCCACGAATGCGCCCGGGGCCTCCACCATAAACGCGAAGGGCTCGAAAGAGGGTCCGAAGACCGAATGGCCCAGCAGGGTTCCGGAGCCGATCAGCTCCCGGACCCCGCCTAAAGCGCCCAGAGCGAGGGTGAAGCCGATGCCGATACCCAGACCGTCGGCCATGGAGGGAAGAACCCCCCGCTTGTACGCGAAGGCCTCGGAGCGGCCCAGGACGATACAGTTGACCACGATCAGCGGGATAAAAATACCCAACTGCAGAAAGAGCGGATAGGTGAATGCCTGCATCAGCAGCTCTACCATAGTTACGAAGGTAGCGATGACGATGATGAAGCAGGCGATCCGCACCTTGGGCGGAATCACGCCGCGCAGGGTCGATACCAGAAGGTTGGAGAAAAAGAGGACGAATGTGGTCGCCAGCCCCATGCCGATACCGTTGGCCATGCTCTTGGTCACCGCAAGCGCCGGGCACAGGCCGAGAACGAGCCGAAACGGCGGTACCTCTTCCCATAGACCCTTTACAAATTCCTGACCGATTGATTTTGCCATCTTTCTCTCCTATTTGAATGCTTGGACCTGCTGTTCGATTTCGGGCTTCTTCTGATGGTACATCTCAGCCACCCGGGTCGCGGCCGAACTGACGGCCCTCGATGTGATGGTCGCACCGGAGATAGCATTGATCGTGCCGCCGTCATTGCTCACCATGATGGGCTTGTCGGTCGCCATTCCCTTGAACTGCTGTGCGAAGACCGGATCATCTTTGGCCATCGCGCCCATCCCCGGGGTCTCGGCATGGGTGGTGACACTCAGGCCCAGGATCTTGTCCGTTGCCAGATCGATGCCGACCATAACCCCCACATCGCCGCCGTACCCTTTGCCGTAGCTCTCTATGGCAACGGCCGATTTACCGTCGAAGATCCCGACGAAGACGCTCTTCTCCTCCTCTTCACCCACCTGGATCTTCAACCGGTCCGCGATGGGATCGTTCTTGGCTCCGGCCATAATCTCCTTGATGGCAGGGCCCTTGACAAAGGTCAACTGCTGATTTTCGATCCGTTCGATGGTGTTGTCCCGGATCGCGGCCAGCAGCCCTCCGGAAAACGCGGCCAGGACCGTGAGCACCACGACCATTTTGATCATATCTTTCATATTACACCACCTTTCCCAGCGCCTTGGGCCGGATCTTGTCCAGAAGCGGGTTGACAGTATTGATCAGCAGAATGGTCAGGATCGTGCCGTCGATATATGCGCCGATGTTGCGGATGAGTACCACCATCAGCCCTCCAATCAGGCCGTAGAGGAACATAGGCACGAGATTGACCGGAGAGGAGGAATCATCGGTGGCCAGAAAGAAGGCTCCGAGCAGGGTGTAGCCCGACAGGATGTGGATCATGGGGCCTGCATACTGCTCAGGGTTGTTGGCCTTGAAGATCGTCGCGGTGATGAAGACGCCCGCGATAAAGGAGAGCGCGATCTCCCACCGGATGATCCCCCGCAGCATCAGATAGACGCCGCCGATGATCAGCCCCAGCGAGAAGGTCGTGCCGATGCCGCCGGTCTGTTTTCCCGTGAGCAGGTCGGCCAGCGTCAACCCCTCCACCGAGGAGAGGCCGAAGTTCTTCAATGCTGACAGCGGATAGACCGCCATATGGTCGAAGGGATAGTGGACCAGCGCGGCATTGAAATCGAAATACTTCCACCAGGAGAGCATCAGGAATGCGGCCGCGACCGCAACCGGGTTGAAGGGGTTGCTTCCTATGCCGCCGAAGATCTCCTTGCCGATGACGATGGCCACAAATGTGCCGGTGACAACGACCCACCAGGGGGATGTTGCCGGCAGGAGCATGGCGAAGATCAGGCCGATCAGGGCCGCATTGCCGTCTCCTACGGTTTCGCTTGCTTTGGAAATCCGTCTGAAGGCCGCCTCCCAGAGGATGGCCGACGAGACGGAAAGGGCAGTCACTGCCAGTGCCGGCATGCCGTACTTGATGATCCCGAAGATCACGGCCGGCAGGGCTGCGAGCATCATATGATAACTGCGCTCGGTTACGCTGCTCCCATCATGCCAGAATGGCGCGTGGGAGACGATGAATCTTTTCTGGTTCGCCATCTCATTCCTCCGATGTCTGAGCTGTCTCTTCCTTGGCTTCTTCCGCTTCGGCCGTCTCTATGGGCTCTTTTGCCGCGAGTTCGCCTTCTTCCGCCTCCTCTGTTTCGGGCCCGGCCGGCTCGACTTCCATCGCGCTTCTGGCCAGCTCGTGCTTTGCAAGCCGGATGTACTGGAAGATGGGGATCTTTGCCGGACAGACAAAGGTGCAGAGCCCGCACTCGATGCATGAGTGGAGATCGTACTCGTCGGCCGCGGCCTCATATTCCCGGGCCTCGCAGAAGCGGACCAGCATGTTGACCGCAATGTCCGCGGGGCAGACCCGGTTGCAGTCGCCGCAGTTGATGCAGGGATAATCGGATACCAATGATACGTCTTTGCTGTCCTGCACCATGAGAACGTCCATGTCCGGCGTCACCGGATGCTCGTCCGAATAGACAGCGTTTCCGGTCATGGGGCCGCCGATTACAAGGCGGTCCATGTCCTGCAGGGTGACGTCCAGCGCCGTGAAGATCTCTTTGACGGGGGTTCCGATCCTCGCCTCCACCAGAACCTTGCTCAAGTCCTTACGGATGACGGTAAGCCGCTTTATCACCGGGATCTGCTTCTCCTCAAAGGCCTGGGTCAGGTTGGCCAGGGCTTCTGCACCGAAAAGGCTCACCCCCATGTCGAGGTTCGTCTTTCCGGCCGGGATCACCTGTCCCAGCACCTCTTTCAGGATGAAGGCCGGCAGGGCCGAAGGATAATCGGTGCTGATGGGGCGAAGCTCCACGCCCGATGCGCCGCCGATGGCCCCGGCTCTGCGGATCAGCTTCTGGGGAATTGCGACCACCACCTTGTGGACCCCGGTGATCCGCTTGAGCATGCTGACGCCCCGGGTGAGCAGATCCACGTTGGCCGCGGCCATGTGCTGGTTCGTCAGGGTCAGCAGATCCTTGTCCAGCGCGGTGACGACCACCGTGTTCAGATGGATGTCCGGGTCCGCAAAATCAGACAGGGGCGGATTTCCCGGAAGGGTCTTGAGGTAATTGAGCGCCGTCTCGAAATTGGGCTCCTCAAAGGAGCCGCCGAATTCCTCGTCAAAGGTGTCGGTTTCCGAGACATCGATGGTCAGCGCGGTATAGGACTCTCCGAAGTCCCCGATAAAGGGCGCAATCCCCGCGACCGTTCCGGTAACCGGAGAGATTGCATATACGTCGCTGTCCTCGTAGATGAGAAGTTTCTGCCCCGTCTTCACCGCATCCCCGATCTTGAGCAGCAGGGTATCCCGCCGGTCATAGGGCCTTTTGAAATAGATCGTTGCCTTCTTGGGGAGGGGAATCTTCTCGGGCGACAGGGGCGAATCGATCGATTCGTACTCGAAGCGTGGTTTTGCCATACCGAAGAAAGATCTTTTTAGCATAAGTCCAAACCTTTATTCCCGCGTTAATGAAGTGGCGTTATCTGACATGACACATGGAGCACTCTTCCTTCATGGGGCCTGCGCCCATCTCCTCGTGGCATCCTGCGCACTGGAGGTGGAACGCATCGGCTCTGGAGGGGACCATGTCGAGTTCGAAGTCTCCCTCGTCGTGGCATTCCAGGCAGATGTCGGGGGTGCTGCCGTCTTCCGGCAGGTTGTGGCAATCATCACAGGATCGGAGTGCATAATCGTCTCCGTCCGGATGGTGGTGGCAGGTGAAGCAGTCAACGCCGTAGCCCGCGCTGCCGGAATGGGTGTCGTGGGTGAAGAGGACATTCCCCGCGCTGGCCGTCAACATGATCCGCACCGGTTCTTCGGGCGGTTTCGCGGAGAAGGCCGTGTAACTCAGCACGCCGACAGCCAGAAGCACGGCAGCCATCCAGTACGCCAGTTTCGTTTGGTTTTTCATTTTCTCCATCCATTTCCTTTCCGAGGGGTTTTGGGTTCAACATACAGTGGGCGTACAATAACAGAAATCTCATTTATTAAATAAAGGTTCCGAAGTAGCACAGTGCCCGAAAACTTTCAACCCTTTTTTAATTATATATCCCGGTTCTGCCCGCCGGCTTCGGGCCTATGATCCGATGCAGGCGTCCCCTTGGACCCCCGGTATGCCATTCCGGTTGACCTGCCCCGGTTCCTGATGTATCCTTGTTTTCTAAGATGCGAGGCAAAAGACCATTGAACGAGGTGGAGAAGATGTCTGAGGAGAATTCGGCTCCTGTCGATCCGTCTGCGGCGGTCGATGGCAAGCTCGACAAGATCATGGAAAAGCATGATCTTGCCCAATATCTTGAAAGTCCCGGCAAAAACATGAATGATTACAGGCCCCCGTCCGTGGAGTACCGGGGGGCCGGCGAGGTGCAGTCCCACTCCTTTGATGCGGAGAAGCTCCAGGGGATCGTGGATGAGATCAAGGTGATCGAGGACGGCATCCGCAATATCATCGCGGCCCGCACCAGAAAGATCGTGGCGGAGGATGTCCCTGTCGAGCGGCAGCGGCCCGTGGAATACAAAGGGCTGGAGAGGCTGCTGGTGCGGATGGGGTTCAAAAAACAGGAGACCGAGACCTACACCGATTACGAGACCGTGGAAAAGGAGATGCCCCGACAGCCGGACGAGGTGCTCGTCACCGAATTCAGGGGGATGATCGAAAACTATATCGGGAGTTTGAAGGGGCTCAACGAGGGGCTCCGGGGGACGGTGACAGAGGTCGATGACATTGTGAAGAACCTGACCGAGGTGAGCGACTCCTTTACCGATCAGATCCACGGAGACCGGAGGGCCTATCACAGTCAGGTGGAGAAGAGCAGAAGGCTTGAAAAGCAGCTTTCAGAGGTGACTTCCGTCCACGAGTCCATGTCCCCCCTCCACGACCGGTACGCGGAGGTGGAGAAGATGAGGGATCATCTGGAGATGGCCCTCCGGGAGAGCCAGGGGATGGAGCTGAAGTACAAGACCAACATCGACATGGGCGTCAAGTACCAGACCGCGTTGAAGAGCTACCGGACCCTGATCAACGACTTCAAGGAGCGGGGGGATATCCACGTCAACATGGTGGACAAGTTCGCGCAAGGGGCCAGCCACATGAAGATCGCGGTGGACAATGTCTCCCAGATCTGCTCCGGTGTGGCCAGGGTGACTCAGTCCATGATCATGATCGTGGAGAGCATCGACGACGGCAACCGGGTGCTGGGGAAATATGCCTCTCTTGTGGGGGATCAGATCGCGGCCAGCCCCCAATGGGATATGGAGTACAGCGCGCTCAAGGAGGCCGAGGAGGTCTATCAGAAGAACGACGCGCTACGGCTGGAGCAGATTCAGGAGAACCGGCGGGAGATCGAAAAGGTCCTCAAGATCACGCAGTAGCTCTCACCCGCCTTTTTCATGAGCCATCCTTTTTTAATGAGCCCTCCTTCTCTCCGTACCCTTTCAAAGCGCATCCGGCGCATCGATCCCGGCCCCTTTGCCGAAGGGGTAGGGCGTTATATCCGGCTCTCCCGGGGGTTAGATGAACTGCTCGACAATCCGGATCTGGATGACCTGAGAATCGAACAGCGCTATGAGGAATGCTGCAATCGGCTCTTTCGGGCCCGAGAGATTCTTTTCGATCTTCTGGAAGGCGCGGTACAGGGGATGGTCGAGTTGAGATGTCCGGCCGAAGAAAATGCCCCTCAAGGGGCCGGAAACGGTATTCGACGCCCCTTCTATCGACTGAAGGGGCAGCAGATGGAGCTTCTTTTCCACATCAGAGATGAGGTCCGGATCATGGCCGATCTCATCGAAGGCTCCCGCAACCTCCGAGCCCTGGTCCACAGCCATACCCGAACCCTTCGACATGCCCATACCCTCCTCGGCCATCTGGAAGAGCGGTTTTCCCACAGGCCCAAAGCCCAGGAGCTTGCATTGGCCGAGAGAGGCGGAAAGATCCTGCGGATCGGCCGGCCTTATTCGGAAAAGCCCCCTTCTTCTGCTTCCTCTTCCAATCCGGCTCCGGCACACCATCCATACGATTATCTGGTTAAGGAGGGCTGTGAAGAGCTGGAACAGCGCAGAGCCGGGCTTGTCCGATCCGCCGAAGAACTCCGGGAGGGATGGAAACTCCTGCGCGGCCTCCTGGCAAAGGGGCGCTTTCCGGAGACCGGCGGAGGGTACGACCTTCTCCTCTATAAGCATGAATGCCGGCGCCGGGACTTTGAGCGGGGGGTTCGGGAGGGGCGGCGGCTCGCGTTGGGTCATGAAGGAGATGGGAGTGGGCCCGGATGATCCGAAAATCGAAATCTCCCCATGATCGTATCGAAAAAGAGCTGGAAAAAATCCTGGTCGCGGAGATCGGATACCGGATTCGGACAGACGGCAAAAGAGCCGATTCGGTCTTCGATCCCGATTCGAGTCCGCAGGCAGTGGCCCAAAGGATCGAATCGATCAACCGGGAGATCGTGCTGGCCCACAATCGGGGGGATACGGCAAGGCATCTTGGCCGGTTCTTTGCCGCATCCCTGCAGATGATGCCGGGGGGCCGGCTTTTTATCCGGGAGGCGGAGGCTTCTCCTGCATCCTATCGGATTTATCTTTCCGTAAAGAGCCGCTGCCAGGCACTTCTCGCATCGGCCCTCCATTCAATGGAACATAACCGGTCAATGGAACATAACCGGTCAATGGAACATAACCGGTCAATAAAACATGACCGGTCAATGGAACATAACCGGTCAATAGAACATGACCGGTCAATGGAAGATGACCGGCTCCGGCGCCTCTTCGATAGGAAGCGCCGGGATTTCACTGCTTCTGCTGCCCTTCTGGAGGAGATTGCGGAGAAGACAGCAGAGGCCGTGGATATCTGGCGCCGGTTTCCAAAGCCCCGGGTGGTCAGCCCCAGAGATGAGGATGAGGCCGTTTCCTATCTCAAAGAGGGGATGGAATGCCGTCTCCGCCTCGATGCCATCGAGTCGGAATACCTGGCCTTGAAGGGCCGGGATGTGAGGATCGATCCTGCGCTCCGAAAGCTGAGAAGGGCCATCCACAAGGCTAAGAAAAGCCTGTCGAAACAGGGCCGGAACGCCTCCCGGCATCTCATGGCAGGGGCCGGAGCCGTGTTCAAGCTCTACCGGAAGACGCCCCCAGAGATCGAGCGGATCGATACCTTTCTGGAATACAGTGAGATCCTGGTCCGATATCGGGATCTCTTCGACAGCCTCGGGGACCGACATCGGAAAGAACGGGTGGAGGGCTTCATCAAAGCCGTCGGGAAGACCTTGAACCGGCTGCAGACGGCCCCCCGGCAGGAGAAGTCGGCCCCGGACATTTCCGATGTCCGAAGATCGGCCATTTTCTACCGGCGTGCCTTTTTCGCGCTGCTGCCCGTCACCCTCCTTCTGGCCCTCTTTTCGGCCTACTGCATCTTCAGGGCAGAAGGCCTTCCCTGATCCCGCGGATCTCGATGATCTGAAGCTCCCCCTCTCCGATGTTTTCGATTCCGCACCGGGTTCCCGAAGAGATGTGGGTGAAGCCGGGAGAGCGGACGCTCTTTGTCTCATCTCCGCAGATCACCGAAGCCGAGCCCTGCACCACCAGCCACTGGAGATTTGCATCGGCTGTTGTCTCCGGAATTTTGGCTTCGGGATAGACCACGATCCGTTTCACCATCACCCCTTCCAGATCCTCCAGGGTCTTGGCGTATCCCCAGGGCTCGTATGCGGTGGTATGAACCCGATACTCGGGCCGGCCCCGCTCTTTTAAAAGGGAGACGATCTCCTTCACATCCCGGCTCGTCTCCATGTCCGAGACAAAGACTGAATCCGGGGTCTCCACCACCGCGATGTTTTCCAGGCGATTGACAGCGATCAGCCGGTCGCTGCCCATTACAAAGACGTTTCGGCTCTTTTGAAAGATCACGTCACCCGATGCCACCGCGTTGTTCTGGTCGTCCTTGGGCAGAAAATCATACAGGGACTTCCAGGAGCCGATGTCGCTCCATCCGAAGGCCGAGGGCAGCACCACCCCTTTGTCGGTATTCTCCATGATGGCGTAGTCGATGGAGATGTTCTCCAGCTTCTGATAGGCGTCGGCTGCAGGTTCGCCTTTTGAAAGCATCTCTTCCATCATGGACCACATCTTTGGCTTGTGGCGCTTGAATTCATCGGCCATCACCGATACTTTGAACGCGAACATCCCGCTGTTCCAGTAGAAGTTTCCGGCCGAAAGGTATTGCGCTGCGGTCTTCTCGTCCGGCTTTTCCACAAAGCGGCGGATGGCCCATCCATCTTCCACCGGAGATTCCCCGGCTTCGATATAGCCGTAGCCGGTCTCCGGGTACTCCGGGGTGATGCCGAAGGTGACGATGTAGCCTTTATGGGCGAGGGATATTGCCGATTCGATCTTCCGGTGAAAGTCTTCGACATCCCGGATCACATGGTCTGCCGGAAAGACAAAGGCAATGGCATCCTCTGCCGACTTCATGATCTCGAAAAGCCCCATCAGGATGGCCGGCGCGGTATTCCGGCCGCACGGCTCGGTGCAGATTCTGCCCTCGATGGGAATCCCGATTCCGGAGACATCCCGCCCGATCTCGTGGGCGTGTTCCTTTCCGCAGATGATTCGGATATCTTCCGGTTCAAAAATCGGAAAGAGGCGCTGGACCGTATTCTGGATCAGCGAGGCATTGCCGAAGAAGCGGGCCAACTGCTTGGGATAGAGTTCCCGGGAGACAGGCCAGAGCCGGGTTCCGCTTCCGCCGGCGAGAAGTAGGGCATAGTTGGGCAGCAGTTGCTCTGTCATTGGATTCTTTCTTTCGTGTTGTAAAAAGCCGTTTCTGTCGATATTGAATTCTCTTTAAACCGTTTCTTTTAAACCGAATTCTATGGAAAACCTATTCTATGGAACGGAGATCTGTTGCAGGATGGCCAGAGCGTCTGCCATATCCACCCTTCCGTTGCCGTTGAAATCCCCCCGGAGAAGATCGCAGCCTTCCGGGGCCGGATGATCGAAGCCGGCAAGGAGCTTCAGAATGACCAGGACATCTCCCAGGGAGAGATCTGTGCTGCAGTCTGCATCGCCTTGGATCTGGACCGCTTTGATATCCATGTAATTGAGCATGGTATATTCATCGAAGATTCCCATCTCCATGGTCAGTTTTTTGTCTCTCACAATGACCGGTCTGGTTCTGACCAGAAAGGGATCGGTGGCTTCGTCCGAAATGAAAGATATCCCCTCAATTTCAATCCAGTTGCGGGAATATGTTTTTCCGGGCCATCCCGCAGAGACAGTTACATTGTAGTTGCCGTTGGGCAGATCGAATTCAAAGGTCTTCCGGCGTCCCCAGTCATCGTAGAGGATGCTTGCCTGGAGCGGATTGGGCGCATTGGATGCATATTGCGTCATTACATGCGCCATGTCCCCATACCAGCCGTATCCGAGACCTGCATCATAAAGATTCCACCCGATCTTAATATAGGTTTTCCCATCCACCGTCAAGGGATCGGCGAGGGGTTCTCCGGCCGGGTCCTGAAAGTTTATGTAATAGTCGCCGGGAACTCCCTGTGCCCGAGGATGTCCCGGGTCCGGCTCGATATCCGGGATAGTGGGGATCTCCCCGCCGATTTTCATTCCGATTAGCCGCCGAAGGTTGTAGAGAAATTGGCTGTCCCGGGTATAGCTGGTCAGGCCCGAGATGATCTTGTCGGCCTGGATGTCGGCTGTTGTCTGCTCATCGAGAAGGGGTTGGCTGCTGTTGTTGAGCAGATACAGATATTCGTAGTCCTCCAGGCTGTCCCGCATCAATTCCAGCCGGATGGAGGAGACCAGTCGATGATTGTTTGCGCCGAAGGAGATCGGCTGATTATCGGTGGAGGGGGGGTAAAACAGGAAGGTGTTTCCATTTTCCCCATCTGTCATGGGATCGGTCCAAGGGTTTTTGTCCCAGTTGTTCAGGGAATAGTAGGCGATGCCCCGGATGCGGTATTTCCAGAGAAACCAGCCCGTCAGCTTCGATTCGATGCCGGGATGATCCAGGGTGATCGGGTTGAAATAGGGGGGGCGGGTTCCGTGGAGAAAATAGATCCAGGTCTCCTCCCCGTTATCCCGCAGTCGGGCGTGGGAGACCTCCGGATCGTAGTTGTTGAGTACCGGCAGCCAGATGTCGATCTTCGCGCCGGGATAATCCGAATTGCCGTATATTTCCGGCCTGGGTTCCTCGGAGACCATCAGCTTCAGATCCGGCGCTGCCTTTTTCAGCTCCCGCGAATACCAGGCAACGGCGTCGTAGGCTTCTTCGGTGTTGGGCTCGTTTGCAAAATAGTAATAGGATCGATCCAGATAGCCCAGACGCCTCAGATATTCGGTCAGATCCGAAATGTAGGAGAACCATTTCTGATTGTAGGGGGAGGTTGGATTGTCTGCCGGGTACCAGTCTCCATCGCTCCGGTCCATGCCGCAAAATCTATCGGGCCGCTGATCCAGGGCACAATCGTTATGGACGAAGGTCGCGGCCATAAAGGATGGAAAACCGATCCCATCATTGAATGTCTCCCCCTCTTCGAACCCGCGGCCGTTCAGATATTTTTCGGCCGGCTTTTCAAATCCCCATATGCCATCGGTGTCATTCCAGTTGCCGTTGCAGTCATAGCCAATGAAGGGGCCGCCTGAACTGGTCAATCCTCCGGGCCATAGCGGCCCTTTGGGGGTCAGCCTGTGATCGATGAAGAACTGCTTGATTCGATCCACATACATCCAGTAGTCATCGTCGGTTCCCAATACGCTGTATTTCTTCAGAATGATTTGATGGCTATAGTTCATCTGAGTTTTGACGTGCAGCGTATCCGGTATCGAAAAATCGAAGACATGGAGCTGCACCGGAATATCTGCTTCGCCGATAGAGAATCGAGCCGTATAATCACCGGCCACAGCCGTTTTTGAAACGGAAACCGTGATCCAGAAGGCCGTATTCTCCCCGGCGGTGAGATTCACGGATGCCCCTTTTTCTATGGGCCATAGCGGATCAGGATAGTCTCCCACACGGCCCAGGCCGTCGGTTGCGGTCTCGATGTCGATGTATTTGACCTGGTTGATCTCCGTTTCGATCCCGTCTCCGAAGGCTTCCATGTTCACCGGAAATGGGCCGGAACCGGCCGGCTGAATGATCACCTGAAAGGGCTCGAATTCATTTTTTGCCGCATAGACCTTCACAACATCCCCGGTCGCGCCCGGAACCGGATCATCCTTGAAGATCCGCGCTGACGGCGGCGCTGTCCAGAAGTCGTTCTCGGTTCCGGAAACCGGTATCCGATAGGTGTAGTCTTCCAGTTCTGCGGCAATGGCTGTCCAGGCCCCGGAATTGTCCGGCCCCCATGCCGGAAACAGGAGCATCAGGACAATGATCAGCGGGGCAGAAAGGAATTGCGGGATGGATTTTTCCCATTGGATCGAATCTGTTTCTCTTTTCATCATTTCCTCCTAGGCATTGCTGTTTGTGGTTTTTCCTCTGAATGAAATTCATTTATTATACTGTTCAGGGCACGGAAAAAACAAATTTTTTATTGTGCGGAGTCAAGATTTCGGCTATATATCATAAGTTTGGGATGCGTCAAAATAACCTTATCGAATCGAAAAGGAGAAAGGAGATGGCACACAAAGAAGAGACAGCGCATGAAGAGACCGATTTTCTGCAGTCTCATTCCCTCCGGTTTCTCGAGATGGCCTTCCGGACCGACCGGCAGGAGACCATCGATCATCCGGACGGATTCGGAAAGAAGTCCGGGGACTGCGGCGATACAATCACCTTCTATCTGATGGTCAAAGATGACCGGATCGAACGGATCTCCTACAAGCTGGAAGGATGCATGCATACCAATGCCTGCGCCAACACCATCGCGGAACTGGCCCAGGAGAAGAGCCTGGACCAATGCTGGGAGATAACTCCGGAGACCCTGATCGAATATCTGGAGACGCTCCCTGCAGATCATATCCATTGTGCAGAGCTTGCGGTGGGCGCGTTCTATCTGGCCCTGGCCCGCTGCCGGGAGACGAAGCGCTCCCCTTGGAAGCGTCTATACGAAACCTCGAAGGGTTGATGAACCCCCCTTGATTTTCGATTATGTCTTGACATGCTTGCACAAGTTGTTTATAGCTCCATACCTTGAAGCTTGTTACCGGCGGTTGTTCCCCCTTGCGGATGCCGGTTTCTTATATTAATAAATCGGATAACAGCCCAAAGGATCGATGCCCCTGGAAAAGATACTGGAAACATACAAAAATGCGATATTGAAAAGATGGTTCGAGGCGGTGGCCCAAACCTATCCCGCGGAGACCGCCCGTTTTCTGCAAGGGCAGCAGGACCCCTTTGCCAATCCCGTCGGCGGGGCCACCCGCACGAGCCTCGAAGGGATCTTCGATCAGCTCGCCGGGGATCTTGCCGTGGATATGGACATCGAAGCGATCGCGGCCCATCTCGACCCCGTCATCCGAATCCGTGCCGTGCAGAGCTTCTCCCCCTCTGCGGCCGTTGGATTTGTCTTCTTTTTGAAAAAGATCCTCAAAGAGGAACTCGGTCAGGAGAGCCGGGGGAGATCGGAACTCTTGAATCGGCTGGATGCGCGGATCGACGATACCGCGCTGGTCGCCTTCAACATCTATATGAAATGCCGGGAGAAGGTCTATCAGCTCCAGTCCAACGAGATGAGAAACCGGACCTTCCGCGCGTTTCAGCGGGCCGGACTTGTGCGCGACGTTCCGGAGGATGATCCGGATAAGAATAACCCCATAGAGTGATGAGGTAGGTTCGATGAATGTAAATTACATGTTTTCTCTCGTTGCGGTCCTAGTGCTCATTCTGCTCGCGTATGCGGGCGCGGGCGCGGCAGGATTTACCACCTTTTTCGGCGTCTTCATCCCTTACCTGGCCCTGGTGATCTTCATCGGGGGGTTCGTCTCCCGGGTGATGGATTGGGCCCGTTCACCGGTTCCCTACCGTATCCCCACCACAGCGGGGCAGCAGAAGACCCTTCCCTGGATTTCCTACAGCTATACGGACAATCCCTCCTCCAATGCCGGTGTGGTTCTCCGGATGATCTTAGAAGTCCTCTTATTCAGATCCCTCTTCCGGAACACCACCGTCGAGGTGAAGGATCAGAAGCTGATCTACCGGCTGGAGAAGTGGCTCTGGCTTTTTGCACTGGCCTTTCACTACTCCTTCCTGACCGTGGTGATCCGCCACCTCCGCTTCTTTCTGGAGCCGACGCCCTTTTTCATCGTCTGGCTCGAAAAGCTCGACGGCTTTTTACAACTGGGGCTTCCGGGAATCTTCCTCTCCGGCTTCGTTCTGCTGGCCGCAACTCTTCTTCTGCTGGCCCGGCGGATCTTTTCGCCGAAAATGAACTACATCTCCCTGGCCTCCGACTACTTCCCCCTGATTCTTATCATTGCCATCGCGGCCACGGGTCTGCTGATGCGCTATGTGGCCAAGATCGATGTGACCGCTGCCAAGGAGCTGACCTTGGGGCTTGCCACCTTCCGGCTCGCGGTTCCCGAGGGAATCAGCGGCCTCTTCTACATCCATCTCTTTCTCGTCTGCGTGCTGCTGATCTACTTCCCCTTCAGCAAGCTGATGCATCTGGGCGGGATCTTCATGAGCCCCACCCGGAACCTTGCCAACAACTCCCGTGCCGTGCGGCACGTCAACCCCTGGAACTACCCGGTCGATGTCCATACCTATGAGGAATACGAAGACGAATTCAGAGAGAAGATGGTCGAGGCCGGTCTTCCCGTAGAAAAAGGAGCTTAATCCATGTCAGAAATGCCGAAACCGAAAGAGGTTCTGTCAGGTCTGGATCATCGGCCCCCCCGAAAAGGGTGGATGGATACGCCGGTCGATATCCGGAAGGGGATGTACTGCTATGCGGCAAACCCCAAGAGTGTGCAATATCTGGGCCTTCCCCATGCCCGGGAGTGGAACCCCCTGGATGACGACTGGAAACTGCCGGAGAACTGGCAGGAGATCCTCCACAAGGGGTTCAAAGAGCGGCTGGACCGGTTCCGCTCCATCAAGGTCTTCATGGACATCTGTGTCCGGTGCGGCGCGTGTGCGGACAAGTGCCACTTCTTTATCGGCACCGGAGATCCCAAGAATATGCCGGTGCTGCGGGCCGAGCTGCTCCGCTCCATCTACAGAAACGATTTCACCCTGTCCGGAAAGATCTTCGGCAAGCTCTCCGGATCGAGAAAGATGACCGTTGAGGTGCTGAAGGAGTGGTGGTATTACCTGTTTCAGTGCTCCGAATGCCGCAGGTGTTCGGTCTTCTGCCCCTACGGGATCGATACCGCGGAGATCACCATCTTCGGCCGGGAGCTGCTGAACCTGCTGGGCCTCAACATCGACTGGATCGCCACCCCGGTCGCCAACTGCTACCGCACCGGAAACCACCTCGGAATCCAGCCCCACGCGTTCAAGGACATGCTCGACTTTTTTGTCGAAGATCTCGAGGAGATGGTCGGCGTCAAGGTGGAGCCGAGCTTCAACAAGAAGGGCGCGGACATCCTCTTCATCACCCCCTCGGGCGATGTCTTTGCCGATCCCGGAACCTACACGGCCATGGGCTACATGCTCCTCTTTCACTATCTCAAGGAGCGGTACGGCTTCGATATCACCTGGTCCACCTATGCATCCGAGGGCGGCAACTTCGGCTTCTTCACCTCCCACGAGACCATGAAGCGGCTCAACTCGAAGATGTATGCCGAGGCCAAGCGGCTCGGGGTAAAGTGGATTCTGGGCGGAGAGTGCGGCCATATGTGGCGGGTGATCCATCAGTATATGGAGACCATGAACGGCCCCACCGACTTTCTGGAGGAGCCGGTCAATCCCATCACCGGGACCAAGTTCGAAAACGCCCGCTCCACCAAGATGGTTCACATCGCGGAGTTTCTGGCCGATCTCATCAAGCATGACAAGCTGGAGCTGGACAAGAGCCGGAACGATCATCTCAAGGTGACCTTTCACGACTCCTGCAACCCGGCCCGGGGCATGGGGCTCTTCGAGGAGCCGAGATATGTGATCCGCAATGTCTGCAACCATTTCTACGATATGCCGGCCAACACCATCCGGGAACAGACCTTCTGCTGCGGAAGCGGTTCGGGGCTGAACGCGGGCGAGGATATGGAGCTGCGCCTGACGGGCGCGCTGCCCCGGGCAAACGCTGTGAAATATGTGCATGAGAAGTTCGGCGTGAATATGCTGGCCTGTGTCTGTGCGATTGACCGGGCAGCACTGCCGACCATGACCGAATACTGGGTTCCGGAAGTGGACGTTACCGGATTGACCGAGCTGGTGGCCAATGCCCTGATCGTACCGGGTCAGCACGACCGGCTCACCGATCTGAGAGGCGAGGATCTGCCGGGCAGGGAGGAGGCGGAAGATGGCGAGTAAAATTCTGTTCGACAAGGGGAAGGTGATCGCGGGCATCGTCATCTTTCTGGCGCTGGTGACGTTTCCATTCATATACAACCTCGGAAAGGCCGCGCCCGCGCCCGAGCCGGAGCTGACGCCCAAAGCCAAGGCCGCCAAGGTCTGTGTGCGCGACACCGAATACATGAACAAAGAGCACATGCAGCTTCTGGATGTCTGGCGAGATACCTCTGTCCGGGAGGGCAAACGGATCTATGTCTCCCCCAACGGCACGGCCTATGAGATGAGCCTCTCCAACACCTGCCTCGACTGCCATTCCAACAAGGCGGAGTTCTGTGACAGATGCCACAACTATGCATCGGTAGACCCCTACTGCTGGGATTGTCACATCGATAACCCGAAGGAGGCCCAATAATGGAAAAGAGCAGAAGAAGTTTTCTGAAGATCGCAGGCGTTGCCGCACTGGGGCTCGGGGCCAAGCCGGCCATCGACGTGCTGGCGGCCGGCGGCGGTACACAGGAGCCCGAACCCGCGCTGGTGCGGGGCCCCCAGGCGATGACTGCACAGCAGTGGGCCATGGTCATCGATACCCGGAAGCTGAAGACCTCCGGCGATCTGGAGCCGCTGATCGAGGCCTGCCACAAAATCCACAACGTCCCCAAAATGCCGAAGAAGAATCATGAGATCAAATGGATCTGGGAGGACGAGTACGGCCATGTCTTTCCCAACCTCCATGCCGAGTTCGTGGATGAGTCCGTGGAGCACCGGCCCTTTCTCGCGCTCTGCAACCACTGCGAAAATCCCCCCTGCGTCCGGGTCTGCCCCACTCAGGCGACCTTCAAGAACAGCCAGGGGATCGTAACGATGGACATGCACCGGTGCATCGGCTGCCGGTTCTGTATGGCGGCCTGTCCCTACGGCGCGAGAAGCTTCAACTTCTTCAATCCGGAGCCCTACATCGAGCATGTCAACAAGGAATACCCCAGAAGGATGAAGGGGGTTGTGGAGAAGTGCAACTTCTGCGCGGAGCGGCTCGCGGTGGGGAAGATGCCGGCCTGTGTGGAGGCATCCAACGGCGCGATGGCCTTCGGTGATCTCTATGATCCCGAATCCGAGGTCCGGGAGTGGATCCGATCCAACTATACAATCCGTCGGAAACAGAACCTGGGCACCAGCCCTTCTGTCTACTACATTATATGAGGGAGCCATGCTTGAACTAACGATAAAAGGAAGCAAGAGATACACGATCTGGGTCCTGATTCTGCTGGCCGTTATCGGCGTCGGCATGGGGACGTATCTGTGGCAGTTCCAGGAGGGTCTGGGAATCACCGGCCTGAGCCGGGATGTCTCCTGGGGCTTTTACATCGCACAGCTCACCTTTCTGGTGGGGGTCGCGGCATCGGCTGTGATGGTGGTGCTGCCCTATTATCTGCACAACTACAAGGCCTTCGGCCGGGTAACGATTCTGGGCGAGTTCCTGGCGATCCCGTCGGTGCTCATGTGCCTGCTCTTCGTCCTGGTGGACCTGGGGCAGCCGATGCGGATGCTCAACGTGATCTTCTATCCCACGCCGAGGTCCGTGCTCTTCTGGGATATGGTGGTTCTGAACGGGTATCTCTTTTTGAACCTGATCATCGGCTGGAACGTGCTGGAGGCCGAGCGGAACCAGGTGGCCCCGCCCAAGTGGGTGAAGCCCTTAATCTATCTCTCCATCCCCTGGGCCGTCTCGATCCATACGGTCACGGCCTTCCTCTATGCGGGTCTGCCCGGAAGAGGCTTCTGGATGACTGCGATCATGGCGCCCCGGTTTCTCTCGTCCGCGTTTGCGGCAGGTCCGTCGCTGCTGATCCTTCTCTGCCTGCTGATCCGGAAGATATCCAAGTTCGATCCGGGCCGGGAGCAGATCCAGAGCCTGGCCAAGATCGTCACCTACGCGATCATGCTCAATGTCTTCTTTCTGCTCTGCGAGGTCTTCACGGTCTTCTACAGCCAGATCCCCGAGCATATGGATCACTTCAAGTATCTCTTCGTCGGCCTCAAGGGGCACGGCGCTCTGATTCCCTGGATGTGGACTTCCATGAGCCTGATGGTCTTTGCCATCATCATGCTGCTGATCCCGTCGGTGAGGAGAAACGAGAAGACGCTGGCCATCGCGTGTGTCGCGATCTTCATCGGAACCTGGATCGACAAGGGGCTGGGGCTGATCTCCGCGGGCTTCGTGCCCAACCCGCTCCACCATGTCAATGAGTACATCCCCACGGTTCCGGAGATCATGATCACTATCGGCGTCTATGCGATCGGGGCACTGGTGCTGACGCTGCTCTACAAGATGGCCATCTCCATCAAGGAGGAGGTTGCGGCAGCTTAAAAGCAGTAGTTTAAAAATGGGAAGATGAAGGAAGCGGAAAGGGCTCCTTCCGGGCGATAAATTTTATGCCGGAAGGAGCCCTTTTTCGTGATTCTCTATTTGTAACTTTTTGGTCGTAACTTTTGAGTCCGGTGAGTCCGGGGACCGTTTCAGGAAACGGCTGCCTCTGGATTGCAGAATCTGCTAAGACCGCGCTGCCAAGAGATCAAAGATCATTCAAAGATCATTCGATGCCGAATTCCGAAGGATTCAGCCCCAGCTCATAGCAGATCTCTTTGACCACGGCCTGCTCGTCCGGGTCGAAATCCCCGTCGGCCGCGCCGATGGCCGCACAGACCCGCACCAGCAATCTCGCCTCGTCCGATTTCTTCTTGATCTTGCCGATGCTCTTCAAGGCTTCGGCCTTTCCGATGGAATGGTCGAACTCGAAGCTTTTCACATGCTTTTCAAAGCTGTCGATGACTTTTGCCATGTCAAAGACGCTCAGGCCCTCGTTTCGCTGGATGAAGCCGGCCATCTTGGCCTTCTCCTCGGGCTTGATGATCCCGTCGGCATAGGCCACCAGCGCACAGCCCGCGGTCACCGCCTCCATGAAATTCTTGCTCTTGAAGCGCTTGACCTCGTCCTTGGCATTCGTTGTCTGTGTTTTCAGCCAGTCCAGTACGCCCATCTTACCTCCTTACGGTTTTTGAGGGAACAATTCTATCGGAAAAAAAATCTTCCATATATCCATGACAGAGTATAATCATCTTCAAAGAATCGTAAACCGGATCGGGATAAGAACCGCGTTGAACCGGAAGTCATCGACAGACCCTGTCCCTTCAGGTTTTTTATCCCTCCAGCTTTTTTTGTAGCAGCTCGTTGACCAGCCTCGGGTTGGCCTTGCCTTTGGTCTTCTTCATCACCTGCCCTACGAAAAAGCCGATCAGCTTCTTTTTGCCGCCCCGGTATGATGCCACCTCGTCCGGATTTGCCGCCAATATCTCATCCACCGTCGGCTCCAGTGCAGAAGTGTCCGAAACCTGGACCAGTCCCTTCTCCTCCACGATGGTCTTTGCCGGTTTTCCGGTCCGGGCCATCTCGTCGAAGACGCTCTTAGCTATCTTTCCGCTGATGATGCCGTCGTCGATCATTTTGAGCAGATTTCCCAGCTCTTCGGGGGGAATGGGAGATTCTTCGATGGTCTTCCCCTCGGCATTGAGAAGCCCCAGAAGGGTTCCCATGATCCAGTTGCCGGCCGGCTTGGGATTTGGATAGACCGAAAGACATGCTTCGAAGTAGTCCGCAATCTCCTTTGCCGATGTCAGCACTTGGGCATCCATCTCCGGAAGATCGTACTGGGAGATGAAGCGTCCCCGTCTCGCCTCTGGAAGCTCGGGAAGTTCGGACATGACCCGTTCGATCCACGCCTCGTCGATCTCCAGGGGCAGCAGGTCCGGGTCCGGGAAGTACCGGTAGTCATGGGCCTCCTCCTTGCTCCGCATGGAGGTGGTGACGTTCCGGTTCGGGTCCCAGAGCCGGGTCTCCTGCACTACTTTCCCGCCCTCTGCGATCAGCTCGATCTGGCGGCGGATCTCGTACTGAATCGCCTTTTCCACATTTTTGAAGGAGTTGAGGTTCTTCAGCTCGGTCCGGGTGCCGAAGGTCGAAGCGCCCCCCGGCATGACCGAGACATTCGCGTCGCACCGGAAACTTCCCTCCTCCATGTTCCCGTCTCCGATGGCCAGATACCGGATGATTGCCCGGAGGCGGCGGAGATATGCCCCGGCCTCTTCTGCCGAGCGGATGTCCGGCTCGCTCACGATCTCCATTAGCGGGACCCCGGTGCGGTTCAGGTCCACCTTGCTGAAGGGAAGGTCCGGATGGTGGATCAGCTTTCCCGCGTCCTCCTCCATATGGATCCGGGTGATCCCGATTCGCTTTTTCGAGCCGTTGCTCCCGATCACCAGATGGCCCCCGGTCGCGATGGGCAGCTCATATTGGGATATCTGGTATCCCTTGGGCAGATCCGGGTAGAAGTAGTTCTTCCGGGCGAAGCGGCTGATAGGCTGGACAGTGCAGTCCGTGGCCAGCGCCATCCGCAGGGTATATTCCACCACCTTTCTGTTCAGCACCGGCAGCACCCCGGGCATCCCGAGGCAGACCGGACAGACATGGGTGTTGGGCGGCGCGCCGAACCGGGTCGAACAGGGGCAGAATATCTTGGTCTCGGTGTTGAGCTGGGCGTGAACCTCCAGCCCGATAACTGATTCGAACTCCATGATGGCCTACTGCTTTCTCTTCTTTTCGTTCATGGCCTGCTGCAGCTTCTCTCCGAGGGTTCCCAGGGAGGAAGAGGAAGGGGAAGGGGAAGCCGATGCGGCCTTGGGCTTTTCCGGCTTCACATATTTACGCCAGTCCCCTTCATCCCCCTTGTCTGTCGGAGCCAGGGTGATTTTCCGGGCTTCGGTGTCGATCTCCTCGACCACGATGGTGATCGGCTCGCCCACCTTCAGCTTTTCGATCGATCCGGCCAAAGGCGATTTGCTGATCTTCGACTTGGGCAGAAGACCCGTGATGCCAGGCTCAAGGGTGACGAAGCAGCCGAACCGCTCCCATTTCTCCACGGTTCCGGTGATGGTTCCGCCGATGGCATATTTTTCTTTCATGCCGATCCAGGGATCGCCTTCCGCGTCACGGATGCTCAGGGAGACCCGCTTCCGGTCCGTGTCGATCTCCTTTATGAGGACATCCGTTTCCTGTCCTTCTTTGACTACATCCTGGGGCTTGACGATTCTGCGGGTGTAGCTCATCTCGCTGATGTGGACCAGCCCTTCGATTCCGGGCGCGATCTCCACAAATGCGCCGAAATCCGCGCACCGCGTCACCTTTCCCCGGACCTTCTGGCCGGCCGAGAAGTTCTCTTCGATGCTCTCCCACGGGTCCCGTTCAACCGCCTTGATGGAAAGAGAGATCCGGGTCTCTTCGATCCGCTCCCGGGGCTTTATGTCGAGCACCTTTACGGTAACGGTCTGGCCCGGCGAGAGGACATCCTGGGGGTGCTCCACCCTGGACCAGCTCACCTCCGAGACATGGATCATCCCTTCGATGCCGGGGAAAAGCTCCACGAACGCACCGTAGGGGACGAGGCGCATCACCCGTCCCTCCAGTTGGGCTCCTGCGGAGAGCTTCTCTTCCATGAATTCCTTCTGGGCCTTCTCCTGCTCCTTTTTGAGCAGCGTGGACCGGCTGACCACGATGTTCCGGCCATCCTCCTCGAACCGGGTGATCAGAAACTCGAAGACCTGTCCCGTGTACTCCTCCGGGGTCTCCACATACCGGATGTCGATCTGGCTGATGGGGCAGAAGGCTCTTCGGCCCAGCAGATCGATGTGGAAGCCGCCCTTGCAGGGCGCCTTGACCTTCCCCTCGACGGGCGTGCCGGTCTCATGGGCCTCCTGCAGCATGTTCAGTCCGCCGACGCCGGAGATGGCCCGGGAAAGACGGATCTCGTTCTCCTCTGCGGCCACCACATACAGTTCGACAGTATCCCCTACGGAAAGCGGAAGCTCGCCGTTCTCATCCACCAGTTCCGACTTCTCCACCGAACCGTCGATCTTGGTTCCGGTATTGACAAACACGGTGTCTGCGCCGATGGAGATGATCTCTCCGGTGACTTTATCTCCGACCTGCAGCTCTCCTTCCTCCCCGTCACCGGAGTAGGATTCCACCAGTTCGGCAAAGCTTTTGCTTTCGTTCTCCTCCGACATCATTTTTACTGCTCCTGAAATTCGTTATTCGACGATTATCACCAGCCGCTCGGTTGCGTTCTCCACCTCGATGAGCTTTCCCTTGGGCCCCTGTTTGGCAAAAAGATTGCCCAGCTCGGACAGCTCGATCCCCTCTTTATCCAAGGATTCTCTGGCCCTTTTGGGCAGCAGCTTCTCGGAAATATGAAGCACCGAAAGGGGAATGGAGATCTTTGTCTCCGGCTCTGTCTTGCCCGGTCTGTAAATATGTAGCTTTAACGTCTGCATCATTGACCTTTCCTCCTGAAATAAACCCTACGATAATCTTATCACTTTTACCACAAACAGAAACTTTTGCAACCTGGAATCGGTGATTTGTTCGGAAATAGGGCCGGTGAACAATCTTCAGTTGATATGGTGGGATAAATTTGTTAAAGGAGATTTTTAGACTCAAGGGAGGTGGCTATGGAATATGTCATTATAGGTAATGGGATAGCGGGGGTTTCAGCCGCAGAGAGCATTCGCCCGATCGATCGGGAAGGTCGGATAACCATGATCGGCGATGAAACCTTTCCCCCCTACTGCCGGCCCATGATCAGCATGGTGCTGGAGGGGGCGGTGGGGCCTGACAGGCTTCCCATTCGAGGGGCCGATTTCTATGAAAGGCTCGATATCCGGCCGTTGTTGGGCGCCCGGGTCTCGGAGATCGACGTGGATGGGAAAACGGTGATCACCGAAAAGGGGGAGGCTGTTTCCTTTGATCGGCTCCTGATCGCTTCGGGCGCAGATCCGCGGCCCATTGATGCTGAAGGGCTCGATCTCGAAAACATCTTTTTCATGCGCACCGAGGCCCATGTCCGGGGAATGGAGCGGGCGCTGCCGGATGTCCGGCGGGCCCTGGTGCTTGGCGGGGGGCTGGTAGGATTCAAGGCGGCATATGGATTGATGTGCCGCGGAATTGAAGTGACCCTGCTGATCCGATCCGGCCATCCCCTCTCCATGCAGGCCGATCCGGTCGCGGGAAAAATGATCCTCGAAAAGCTGACGGGCCGCGGCCTGGATGTCCGCACCGGCCTTACCGTAACCGCCTTTTCCGGAAAGGGTCGGGTCCGTCAGGCTCATCTCACGGACGGATCGGAGCTTCCCTGCGATCTGGCCGTGATCGGAAAAGGGGTTCTTCCTTCCCGGAGCTTTATCCCGAGAGATCATATCGATTTGGATCTGGGGGTTCTGGTGGATGATTATCTGGAGACGAATGTGTCCGGTATCTTTGCCGCGGGAGATGTGGCCGAAACCACGGATATTGCCAGGCGCAGCCGCTGGGTCAACGCGATCTGGCCCGAAGCCGAAGCCCAGGGAAGGATCGCGGGGATGAACATGGCAGGGCAGAAGGTTCGGTATGGGGGAAGCCTCAGCCGGAATGTCATCCGGATCTTCGACACCGATATCCTGACGGCCGGGATCGTCACCCCGAAATCGGATGCAGTTTATACGGCTATCCAAAGTAAAGATCCCCTCTACGGGACCTATCGGAAGATGGTCTTTCGGGAGGATCGGCTCGTCGGGGCCGTTCTGGTCAACCGGATCGAGCAGGGCGGAGTGCTGACAGCGCTAATCCGGAGTCAGATGCCGATCACAATCGAAAAAGAGCGGCTCCTCGATCCTTTGTTCAATGTAAAGACGCTGATGAAACAGTGATCATGCCGGCTGGAAAACCAAGTTCGAAAAAGAGTTCAAAAAAGAGTTTGAAAAAGGAGGCGCTATGAAACAGGTCATGATTCATCCGGAGCGATGTGTGGGCTGTATGCAGTGCATGGCCGCATGTGCTGCTGCCCACTCCCGATCCGGACACCTATTTGCCGCAACTCTGGAATCACCGCTTCCCAAGCCGAGAATCCATGTGGGGTCGGGGCTATGGGAGGAGGGGTTTCCGAACCGGTGCCGCCACTGCGACCCCGCGCCATGTCTCTTCGCATGTCTGCCGGGCGCGATCTTCCGTGATGAAAAGACAAATACCGTGCGCGTCGATCCGGATCGGTGCATCAACTGCGCATCCTGCGCGATGGCCTGCCCCTTCGGCGTGATCCGGTACCATGCGGTTCCCTTTGGGGAGGGGGAGAGGGTCGTTGCGGTCAAATGCGACAACTGCATCGAACGGCAGAGCCGGGGGGAGATACCTGCCTGCGCGGAGGTCTGCAAGTCCGGAGCCTTGACCTTCGAGGAGAGCGGGGAAGCGATGAAACGGAAGACGGATGCGGTTTCCAGGAGCGTGTCCGCCGGAGCCGAGGGCACTGAACTTCCCGAGGGATTTTCTCTGCTCAGGGCAATCAAAAAGGCCCGACTGCAGTTGCAGGAACGAAGATAAACATTTTATCAATGAGGAGGATATCCATGAGCCGGAAAGAGGAAAACAGAACCATTACCAAAGATGGTCAACTGCTGCTGGAGAAGGCGCATCGGGACGGCGTGGTGACGGCGTGGGATCGGCATGAGGCTCAGCAGCCCCACTGCGGCTACTGCGAGATGGGGTTGAGCTGCCGCATCTGCGTAATGGGGCCCTGCCGGATCGATCCTTTTAAAGAGGGCCCCCAGGTCGGGGTCTGCGGCGCGGATGCCGATATCATCGTGGCCAGAAATCTGGGGCGGATGATCGCGGCCGGCGCGGCCTCTCATTCGGATCATGGCCGGGATCTGGTGGAGGTGCTGGAGAATGTGGCACTTGGGAAGGGCGAGGGATACGGCATTAAAGATGAGGTGAAGCTGAAGAAGGTCGCGGCCGAATACGGGATCTCCGCAGAGGGCAAGGATGTGAGAATGATCGCGGGAGAGCTGGCCCATGCCATGCAGGAGGATTACGGGACCCGGAAGAAGGCGCTGACGTTGATTTCCCGGGCTCCGGAAAAGCGCCGGGAGATCTGGAAGAAGCTGGGGATCGTTCCGCGGGGCATCGACCGGGAGACTTCGGAGATGATGCACAGAACCCACATGGGGGTGGACAATGATTGGGTGAGCATCCTGCTCCATGCCATGAGAAACGCGCTTTCCGATGGCTGGGGCGGCTCCCTGATCGCATCGGAGGTCTCCGACATCCTCTTCGGGACGCCGCAGCCGAAACCGACTTCGGCCAATGTCGGGGTGCTGAAAGAGGACGAGGTCAACATCATTGTTCACGGGCACAATCCGGTGGTTTCCGAGATGGTGCTGCTGGCGGCCGGCTCCGATGAATTGCTGGATCTGGCAAAGGAGAAGGGGGCAAAGGGGATCAATCTGGCCGGGGTCTGCTGCACGGGCAATGAGCTGCTGATGCGGCATGGGGTTCCCATGGCCGGGAATCATCTGACAACGGAGCTGGTGCTGGCCACGGGCGCTGTCGAGATGATGATCGTCGATTATCAGTGCATTATGCCCTCACTGGGAACGGTGGCATCCTGCTACCATACAAAGATGATCAGCACCAGCGACAAGGCCAAATTTCCCGGAATGGAGCATCGGGAATTTAATCCGGACAATGCCCGGGAGATGGCACAAGCCTTGGTAAAAGAGGCGGTGGAGAATTACGGGAAACGGGGAGAGGTCTATCTGCCGGTGGAGCCGGTGGATGCGGTGGGTGGATTTTCGGTGGAGGCCATTCTGGGCGCTTTAGGGGGAACGCCGGGGCCCCTGCTGGATGCGATCAAGGCCGGGAAGATCCGGGGGGCCGCAGGTGTGGTGGGCTGCAACAACCCCAAGATCAAGCAGGACTACGGCCATGTGACGCTGATTCGGCGGCTGATCGAGAATGATATTCTGGTGGTGGATACGGGGTGTGCGGCCGTGGCCACGGCAAAGGCGGGTTTGAAGACGGCCGAGGCGGCCAGGTTTGCAGGGCCTGGGCTGCAGGAGATCTGCGGTGCGCTGAAGATTCCGCCGGTGCTCCATATGGGCAGTTGTGTGGACAATGTGCGGATTCTGATGCTGGCTTCGGCGCTGGCTGATGCTCTGGGGACGGACATCTGTGATCTTCCGATTGCGGGGGCTGCGCCGGAGTGGTATTCTGAAAAGGCGGCCGCGATCGGGACCTATTTTGTGGCTTCGGGGGTTTATACTGTGCTGGGGCCCATGCCGCCGATTACCGGGAGCATGAATGTGGTGAAGCTGCTGACCCAGGGCCTGAATGATGTGGTCGGCGCGACTTTTGCAGTGGAGCCGGACCCGGAGAAGGCCGCAGTGCTGATTAGGCGGCATATTGAAGTGAAGAGAGAAAAACTGGGGCTCTCTTCGGTGAAGGTGTAAAAAAGGACAAACGACCAAAAAGACAAAAAGGACATAAGGGACAAAGGACAGGATGGACAAAAGGACGGAGAGAGAATCGGAGGGAGAACCGGAGAGAGAGCTGGACAAAAGGACGGACAGAGAATCGGAGAGAGATTGTGGTTGAGGGGTTTGTTCCTCCC
>JAABSZ010000183.1:0-7915 GCA_011390135.1 Desulfobacteraceae bacterium
TATCTTCCTTTCCTTTGGTTTCATATCCTCTGTCCGCGGTTTCATTCTCCGTGAGCGCTGCGCCCGCAAGGAGCAGCGCACCCGCAAGAACCAGTGCAATCCATCCGAATCGTTTCATAGGACCTCCTTTTCCTCTGATTCCTCTGGCATGACAGCCAAAAAGTTCTTCAGGAAAAGATAAACACGGATATGGGAATTTACACCCTGGGTTTAAAAGTGGTTCTAAAACGGCTCGAAAGCGGTTCGAAAGTGGTTCGAAAGTGGTTCGAAAGCGGCTCGAAAGCGGTTCGAAAGCGGTTCGAAAGCGGCTCGAAAAGCAGGTGCTTCAGGAGGATAGATTTGGGAATGAAGAGCGGTTATGAAAAAGGAAAGGGGAGAAGAATTCCCCATCAAGGAGAGGCGGGAATCCGCTCCAGCCGGATCAGCGTCACTTCCGGCGGAGAGAGCAGCCGCATCTGGGGCCCCCATGTCCCGGAGCCGCGGCTGGTATAGATGGCAGAGCCCTTCACCAGCTCATAGAAGCCGTCCAGCAGCGGATACTCGCGGGCCACCACATAGTTGAAGGGATAGATCTGGCCCCGATGGGCATGGCCCGAAAGCTGCAGATCGAAAAGCCCCAGGCTTTTTCCCTCCACCTCGGGTCGATGCTTCAACAAGAGGGTGAAAAGACCGTTTCTTTCCAGCGGAGAGAGAATCTTCTCCTCCGGAACCGGCTTTCTGCTTTTGCCCCTGAAGACCGCGGGATCGTCCACACCGGCCAGATTGATGATCCCGGCAACCGTTTTTCCCTCCTCCCGAAGCACCTCGAATCCCGCGTTTTTGAGGAAACGGAGGGAGTGATCCAGCCCCGGATAGACCTCATGGTTTCCGATAATCGCCCATTTGCCGTATTGGGGTTTTATCGCTTCCAGACTTTCGGAGAGAGGCTTGAGATGCACCACCATGCCGTCCAGAAGATCGCCGGTGGAGACGAGCATATCGGGTTTGGCCGCGATCACCGGATTGAGGACCATCCGCAGCCGCCCCTCTCTGCCTATGAGGCCGAGATGGACATCGGAAATCTGGGCAATGGTAAAGGTATCGATCCCGGCAGGCAGCTTCGGCGTTTGAATGGTCAGGATTTCAGTTCGGATGTTTCTGGATTCAAAAAATCCGTAGATGGAGGCGCAGAGCACAAGCACCAGCCCGCTGACGATCCAGGGGCTTTTTATCAGGGAGGGGAGATTCACCGGGACCAGCATGCCCAGCCCCCGGAGGATCAGCTCCGCCCCCCAGAGAAAGAAGAAGAAGACCACCGACAGGAAGAGAAATCCCAACCACTGAAAACCGCCGACGGCAAGAACCCGCGCGGGAAGTTCAAGATTGAATTTTTGAAGAAAATGGGCGCCCATGGGCGCGAGGACCATCAGAAGGAGAAAAAGGATCAGCAGGAGACGGGCCGGCCCCCCTTCCGGCAGCAGAACCCGGACCGTGGCGTAAAAGAGCGCATGCATTGCGCCGTACACGGTCAGGAAGAAGAGGAGAAAGAGCGACATGGGTTATAATGATCCGGTAAAGGTCGTTGTCAAAGGGGCTGGTGAAGTACCACCACTGTGATGTTGTCCTTTCCGCCGGCATCGTTTGCCATTCGGATCAGCTCCTCGCAGGTGGTCTTTGCAGAGCTGTTCTTCTTCATGATCCGGTGTATCTCCTTATCCGGCAGCATATCCCAGAGGCCGTCGGAACATAGAAGAAGCCTGTCCTTTTTCTTGAGCGGATAAACCGAATGGTCCGGCTGCACCGCCTTCATCGCGCCGATGGCCTGGGTCAGCTCGTTCTTGATCGGACTCAGCCGGGCCTCCTCCATTGTCATTTTGCCGTTGGCCACCAGAGACATCACCAGGCTGTGATCCGTGGTCAGCAGCTTCAGGCCCGAGCGGTTGCAGAGATAGGCCCTGGAGTCGCCCACATGGCAGAGGTGGAGGTTCTCTCCGTCCACGAGCGCCATCACAATGGTGCAGCCCATTCCCCGATACCCCTTGTTGGTCTTGGCCATCTCCCGGAGTTCCAGGTTGGCCCGGCAGAGGCACTCGATCATCTCGGCCTTGATCTTCTCCCGGTCCCCCCGGATCTTTGCCAGTCTTTCCGTGCTGAAATACCGGTTGATGAACTGGGTGGCATTGAGGCTTGCCACCTCTCCGGCATTGTGGCCTCCCATGCCGTCCGATGCGATGTAGAGCTTCTTCTCCAGATGGATGAGAAAGTAATCTTCGTTTCCTTTTCGCACCCGCCCCACATGGGTCTGCCCGTGGATTTTGTGTGAAAGATCTTTTCCGGTCTCTGGCGAAAGTCCGACCAGCCGTTTGAGAAATTGTATCATCCGCTCCGTCCCCAGCGCCGTTGGGCTTTTATTTTGGTTGGATTCCTGCCGATACGGTCTGAAACCTCTTTATTCAACAACCTGCGGAAAAGGTCAAGGAATTTGTCTGCAATCGAAAGGTTTTTGCGGATGGTTCCCTACCCTTCGGGGATCTTGAGTAGTTGCCCGGCAAGGATCTTTCGGGGATTTTTAATGGAATTGTACTCTGCAATAACCTTGGGAGAGGTATTGTAAAGCTTTGCGATCTTGATCAGGGTCTGGCCCTTCCGGACCCGGTGGCGGATGAAGCCGGAGCCTTTGGAATCTTTGGATGCGGAATCTTTTCCGATGCGGGTTCCGGGGATCTTGATCATCTGACCGGCCCGAAGCCGTCGCGGATTGGTCAGGCCGTTGAACCGTGCCAGGTTCCGCACCGATGTGCCGTAGAGTTCAGCGATGTGGGAAAGGGTCTGGCGGCTGCGAACCCGGTGCTTTCGGTCTGCGGCCACTTTTACGGCCTTTTCGGCTGCCGGGATCTTTGCATAGCCGGCCAGAAAATCGGGCTCGGCATGGGCCAAAATATTGAGCCGGTAACCTCCGGGGATCAGCCCCTCTTTTGAAAAAGCGGTCTTATGCAGCGCCGGGTTGAGGCTCCGAAGAATTTCAACCTCCAATCCGCAGTATTTTTCCAGGGTCTCGACGCCGATAGGGTTCGGTATCCTGACCTGGATAATTTCAAGGGGATCATCCAGCACAATCCCCTCATAGTAGCGCTCCCGATCTTTATATACCTCCACCCCGACGATAAATTCCACATAGAAATTTCGGGAAGCAAAGTCGAACCGGGAGCCATCGAAGCGGGCCACGATCTCTTCGATCCGGTCCGAGCCCACATCCCGCACCGCATTCATCATCCCCTGAAGGCCGTAGTTGTAGGCGGTGATGGCCAAAGGCCAGGATCCCAGGGTCTTGTAATTGTGCGCAAGCAGACGGGCTGCGGCCCGGGCTGCAAGGAGCGGGTCCCGCCGCTCATCCACATGCCAGTCGATCTTCAGCCCGAACTGCTTGCCGGTGGCCAGCATGAACTGCCACATACCGGCCGCGCCCACATAGGAGAGGGAGTAGGGATTGAAGGCCGATTCGATCAGGGGAAGACAGGCCAGGGAGATGGGCAGATCCTTTTCGGCAAAGATCTCCTGGATCGCGCCGATGTACCGGCCCGAAAACGCGATCCCCTGGCGGAAGCTGTCGGCCTGTCCCAGTTGGCCATGTACCCGTTTCGGGGCATCTTTTAGGGGAAATCTCGGGGATTCGGGGAGGTCTTTGAACATTTTATAGAGGCGGCGTTGGTCCCGGTTCATGGTTTTTGGCCTGTCCCACTTCTCGATCATACCGGCAAGCCTAGTCCCGACATCCTTTTTGGCCGCATTTACCGCATCCCATCCGCTCAACCCCGATTCCTCATCCGCCTCATCCAGATCGACCACCCCATAGATCACATTGAGATACCAGTCATCATGGATGACCACCTGGCGCTGGGTGTACTGGGTGAAGACCTTCTTCCAGAAATCGGCCTGGGGGCTCAAGGCATCGGGCAGGGGGAAGAGATCCTTCTCCTTGAGGAGATCCATTCTCTTTTTGGCGTGAAAGCGTTCCTCCCAGAAAGTCATCCCGACCCGGAGATCCGAAAGGGAGGAGGGGATATTCGTCAGGATATCCAGAGGCGGCGTTGCTGGGGGAAGGGGCGCGGTCGGGGGACGGATCAGGGTGAAAAAATGGAGAAAGAGGCCCACAAGGATCAGCCGGGCGGTCCACCGGGGGAGTTGGGAAAAGAACCCGCGCTTTTGGGGCCGCGAGTCAAAGAGAGTGTTCGGGAGAGTCTCCGGTCCGTCAAGCTGCATGGCCGAATCCTTTCCGATTTCTCTTCTCTTTGCTTCTGTTGCGTTGATGCCTTCCAGAATAATTCTCCATAATATTTTATTATGATTCCTTTATTCTATTTTTTCAAGATTTTTTTTCTTTACGGCCGGGATGTGATATAAGCGGTGCTGAGAGGAGCTTTTTACCTATGATGAAATCCTTTCCGCCCTATATTAAATTCTGCCATCCGTGGCGGCCGTACCAGCAGCGGGTTCTGGAAGAGCTGGATCAGCACCTGGAGGATCAGCGTCTCCATGTCATTGCGCCGCCCGGCTCCGGCAAGACCGTGCTGGGGCTGGAGGTGATCCGCCGGCTGGACCGCCCCACCCTGATTCTGGCCCCGACCCTCGCGATCCGGGATCAATGGATCGACCGGTTCGTGGAACTCTTCCTGCCCCAGTTGGACCAGGAGCCGGACCAGATCTCTTCGGACCTGATCCCCCCGGACCGGATTTCTTCAGATTGGATCTCTACGGACCCGGACCAGCCGGCCCTCCTGACCGCGGCCACCTATCATGCGGTTCACCGGATGCACAAAAAGCGCGGCAAAAACCCTTTCTCCCCGCTTCTTCGGGCCAAGATCGGCACCCTTGTGGTCGACGAGGCGCACCACCTGAGAAACGAGTGGTGGAAGAGCCTGACCGCGCTGGTCAAAAAGCTCGAGAACCCGACGGTCGTGGCCCTCACCGCGACGCCGCCGCTGGATGTCTCCGCGGCCGAATGGGAGCGTTATAAATCCCTCTGCGGCCCCGTGGATGCGCAGATCAGCGTTCCTGAGCTGATGATCGAGGAGAACCTCTGCCCCCATCAGGACTATCTCTTTCTCTCCTCCCCGGCCGATTCGGAAGATGGGCTCATCCGGACATTCCGGAAGAGCGTGGATCAATTCTGTTCGGATCTCTACCTCGATTTCGATTTCATCGACCCGATCGAATCCCACCCCTGGCTGGTCCATCCGGAGACGCATATGGAGGCGATCTTCGAAAGAACCGAGTTCTTCTCCGCGATGCTGATCTTTTTAAAGCATGTGGATCGGTGGATCTCCCAAGAGGCGGCCGGCCTTCTGGGCGTCGAAAAGAGGGAGATTCCCCGGTTGGACCCGGAATGGCTGGAGATTCTGCTGACCCACCTCCTCTTCATGGAGAATCAGGAGGATCAATCGGATGCCGGGGCCGATGCCGCGGCCGATTCCCGGCTGAAGGAGATCCGGCGCCATCTCTCCCGCATGGGCGCGATCGAGCGGAAAAAGGTGGTTTTACGAGGGACCGGGAAGATCCGCAAAACCCTGACCAGAAGCGTGGGAAAGCTTTCCAGCATCATCGAGATCGTAAAGATCGAAAGCGAATCCCTGAGGGATGGGCTGCGGATGGTGATCCTGACCGATTTCATCTATGCCGGGGATATGCCCGAAGCCGTGGGCGATGACCGGCCCCTGCGCCGGATCGGCGTGGTTCCGATCTTCGAACGGATTCGCAGGGAGCATCTCTGGAAGATCCGGCCCGGTATCCTGAGCGGTTCTCTGGTGGTCATTCCAGGGGATGCGGTGGCCGATCTGGAGATCATTGCGGTCGAACTCGAGGCCGAACTCTCCCAGCTCGCCTTTTCCCCGCTGCCTCATGATCCCGATTTTATGGTCGTCTCCGGAGCCGGTGAGACCGGAAAAAGGATGGTGCGCCTGATGACGGAACTCTTCCGGCTGGGGAGAATCAATGTGCTGGTGGGAACCAAATCGCTGCTCGGGGAGGGATGGGACGCGCCCTGGATCAATTCCCTGATTCTGGCCTCCTGGGTCGGGGCATGGGTGCTCTCCAACCAGATGCGGGGCCGGGCCATCCGGACCCAGGCCGGAAACCCGGAGAAGACGGCCAACATCTGGCATCTGGTCTGTATCGAGCCGGGGGAGCGGGAGCCGGGCGGCGATCTGGAGTCGCTGATCCGGCGGTTTCGGGCATTTGTGGGGGTCTCTTTTGAGGGAAGCCGGATCGAAAGCGGGATGGATCGGCTCGGCATGCCGGACCCGCCGCTGGCACCCAAAGAGATCGAAAAGATCAATGCCGATATGGTCCAAAGGGCGCAGAACCGTTCGGCCCTGGCAGGTGCATGGAAACGGGCATTGAAAAACAAGGAGCTTCCGGATCTTCGGATGCGGGAGGCGGTCAGAACCCCGGCCGCATCGATTCCCGGTGATCTGTCAGTGAGAATGACAACCGCAAGCCTTGGGCTCCGTTTGTTTGTCGGAATTATGGGAGGGCTTGGGATTCTGTGGGCAGGCGGGCTCTTCGGCGGCATAATCAAGAATGGGGCCGTGATCGCGGGATACGCCCTCCCCCTTTACCTCTTCCTCCCCCCGCTCTTCCGCAATCTCCGGAACTGGGGCCGCTTCGGAACGGACGGAGAGAGTCTGCGCCGGCTTTCGGAAGTGATCATATATGCGCTCTTTGAGACCGGGAATCTGAAGAATCCATTGGCCGCGCCCAAGCCGGAGGTCCGAAAGACGCGGGACAAAACCCTCTACTGCACCCTGGAAGGGGGAACCACCTTTGAAACCTCCCTTTTCCTGGAGGCACTCCAGGAGTTGATCTCTCCGGTGGAAAATCCGAGATACCTGATCCGACGCCGGAAAAAAGGGTTCAGGGCACGGCAGTGGGATTATTACGCTATTCCTCAGTTCTTTGCCGGAAACCGGGAGAAGGCAGAGACATTTTTCCGATCCTGGAAGCAGTGGATCGGCCGCGGAGAACTGATCTACACCCGTACAGTGGAGGGAAGAAAGGCGCTGGTTCGGGCAAGGATTGCGGCGCTGCCCAGAGCTTCTGCAAAGGCCGAACAGATGCGTTTCTGGCGATAGGGAAAATCGAAGCGCCTTCGCCTTGCGCAAGGATCGGAAAGCGTGCTAAGCTGGAAGTATTCAAATGCTTCGGAGCCTGAAATGCTTCGTAACCTGATCGCGGGCAGAAGTTTTCCCTGCGATTCCAATTTGATATAGAGCTGAAAGACGAGGGCAGGCATGAGCGAATCAGAACAGTATCGGAATCCTATCCCCACAGTGGACATCATCATCGAAACCGCTGAAGGCATCATCCTGATCGAGCGGAAAAATCCTCCTTTGGGGTGGGCAATACCGGGCGGATTTGTCGATTACGGGGAATCCCTGGAGCAGGCCGCGGTCCGGGAGGCCAGAGAGGAGACCGGCCTGGACGTCACCCTGCTGGAGCAGTTCCACACCTATTCCGACCCGGACCGGGACCCGCGGCAGCACACCATCACAACAGTCTACATAGCGATGGCGCACGGCGTTCCCGAGGCCGGAGACGACGCGAAGAATTTGGCACTCTTTCGAAAGGAGAGCCTGCCCTCTCCTTTGGCCTTTGACCATGAGAAGATCCTGTCTCACTATTTCAAATTCCGGGCCGGAAAGCGGCGGATCGAAATTTTCCCTTGAACCCGGGATGAAGTGCGGTTATCCTGACGAGTATATAGAAGGAGTATAAACAACCGGCGGAAAGGAGGAGAATTCATGTCCGGATCAGACCGTCGGAGAAAAGATCGAACCCTGTCCACCGGATACAGGCCTTTTGAAGAACTCAAATCCCTGCTGGAGAAAGAGTCATTTCCCGTGCCCCGGGGAAGAGAACCCATAGAGTCCATAAAGCCCAT
>JAABSZ010000184.1:0-7865 GCA_011390135.1 Desulfobacteraceae bacterium
CCAGACCTCACTCAAGGTTCCGGTACTCCATACCGCATTTGCAACGGCAGGCGCTGCTGCAAGCGGCCTTCGCGCGGCACTGGACCGTCAGGGGGATACCGAGACGACCGTGGTGGCCTGGGCCGGGGACGGCGGAACCTTCGACATCGGGTTCCAGGCCCTGTCGGGCGCGGTGGAGCGCAACGAGGACTTTTTGTATGTCTGCTACGACAACGAAGCCTATATGAACACCGGAAACCAGCGGAGTTCGGCCACCCCCTTCGGCATGAGGACCACCACCACCCCCGGCACGAACTGGAAACGGAGCCGGAAGAAGAACATAGTCGAAGCCCTGGCCGCGCACCGGATTCCGTATGCGGCAACCGCATCCATCGCCTATCCCGAAGACCTGATGCGGAAATTCGAGAAGGCAAAGGCGATGAAAGGCGGCTCCCGGTTTCTCCATGTCTTTGCCACCTGCCCCACGGGGTGGCGGGTTCCGTCGGAGATGTGCGTCTCCATCGCACGCCTTGCGGTTCAGACCAATATCTTTCCCCTCTATGAGGTGGAGGATGGCAATCGTTACACCCTCAATTTCAAAGGGGAGAAGCCGGTCTCGGAATACCTGAAGCCGCAAGGGCGCTTCAAACATCTGACCCAAGCCGATATGAAGAAGATCCAGGAGATGGTGGACGAGGACTGGGAACTGCTGATGCGCAAGATCGGCTTAGACCCATGCGGTTGAAGAGGAACCGGCTCAGATTTTTCCTTTACCGTCAGATCTATCCGCATCCGTATCCGTATCTATATCCGCATCGAGGAGCCGAAAGCGTATCGAGGAGCCGTTTGTAACCACTATCCAAATTTTATCCAACATCTTATACAAATCTTATTCGGGAGAAGCGCCATGCTCAACACCCAGAAGCTCATCATCGAACCTTTTGTGCAGGAGGTCAAATTCACCTACCAGCGGACATACGGACAGGTGAAGCCGGATCTGTCGGGCATTCTGGAATGGTCGGGACATCTCGCGCTGGAGAACATCGCCAACTGCGACACCCTGTATCACAATGTGGAGCATACCATCATGGTGGTATTGGCGGGCCAGGAGATCCTGCGGGGAAAGCATCTGATCGAGGGGGGTGTAAAGCCCAGAGACTGGCTCCACTATATCATGGCGCTTCTCTGCCATGACATCGGCTATGTAAAGGGAATCTGCCGGCAGGACAGGGACGGAGAGTATGCAACGGGCATCGGGGATGAGACGGTAAAGGTCCCGCTGGGGGGAAGCAGCGCGGTTCTGGCCCCCTATCATGTGGATCGAGCCCAGCATTTTATCCGGGAGCGGTTCGGCGGCAGCCTTCTTGCCGATGTGGATGCGGAGATGATCGTCTCACTCATCGAGATGACCCGGTTCCCGGTTCCGGACGAGGACGCGTACAAGGATACCCGGAACTATGCAGGGCTGATGCGCGCGGCCGACTTCATCGGCCAGCTCGGAGACCCGGGCTACCTCCGGAAGATCCCGGCCCTCTACTATGAATTCGAGGAGATCGGCGCAAACGAGCGGATCGGGTACAAGAGCCCCGAGGACATGCGGAAGAACTACGCCAAGTTCTACTGGAACGTGGTCAACCCATACATCCGGGACGGGCTGAATTATCTCCGGGTGACCCAGGAGGGGAAGCAGTGGATCTCCAACCTCTACTCCCATGTCTTCTCCATCGAGCACGGCGAGGAGATCGAGATCACCGAGGAGGCCTCGGATCAGAAGATCGAGAATTTCCGGGATTAGCATCGGGAAAACTTCGGAAAAGCTCGGGCAGGATCTCGAACAGATCTATGCACGGTACAACCGCCGGGAATACGTACATCCGGACCCGCTGGAGTTCCTCTACGATTATCCTGATATCCGGGACCGGGAGATCGCCGGGCTGATCGCGGCATCCCTGGCATACGGACGGGTGGCGCAGATCCTCAAAAGCGTGGCCGCGGTTCTCGAACCTATCTCCCCCTCCCCTTTTGCCTTTCTGAAGGATGCAAATCCCGCAGAGATCCAGAGGAGATATGCCGGCTTTGTCCACCGATTCGCAAAGGATGCGCACCTTGCGGCCCTGCTGATCGGTACAAAAGGGGTGATTGCGGAATACGGCTCTTTATACGAAGGCTTTACCGCAGGAACGGAAAATTCCGAGGATACGGTGGTCCCGGCCCTGGATCGTTTTGCCCGAAGGATTCTTGCTCATGCCCCTGCAAACCCGGGCCATCTGCTGCCCCTCGCCTCCCGGGGAAGCGCGTGCAAGCGGATGAACCTCTTTCTCCGATGGATGGTGAGAAAGGATGCGGTGGACCCGGGTGGATGGGATGCGATCTCCCCGGCAAAGCTGATCGTTCCATTAGATGTCCATATGCACCGGGTCTCCCGCGAGTTGGGGCTGACGACGCGAAAGGCCGCAAACATGCGCACGGCCATCGAGATCACCCGCGGATTTGCCCGATTCTCCCCGGATGATCCGGTCAAGTATGATTTTGCCCTCACCCGGCCCGGGATTTGGGGGGAGAAACCGGAAAAGATGTAACCCAAATATGTAACCCCAAATATGTAACAATGTTCCGACACAGCCGATTCCCCTGATTTCCCCGCCGCCTTGATCCGTAGAACCACTTTTAGAAAATAAAACATTGACAGCACCCCTCCCCTGTTCTATATCGGTCTTGCAGGGATAGTAACAATGTTACTGGTAATGAAATTACAGTGATTTTGTACCCCCATATATGATCCATTCAACCGGCAAGGAGATTCGGATATGGCAGATTTTAGGTATGAAGAGATGCTTCCCCTGAAAAAGGACGCGACCCCCTATCGGAAACTGACCCCAGATCATGTGAGCGTATCGACATTCGAAGGAGAGGAGATCCTCAAGGTGGCCCCTCAAGGGCTGACCCTGCTGGCCGAAACTGCGTTCCGGGATGTGGCCCACCTGCTGCGGCCCGGGCATCTGGAATCCCTCAAAAAGATCTATGAGGCCGAAGATGCCTCCGACAACGACCGGTATGTGGCTTTGGAGATGCTGAAAAACGCGGTGATCTCGGCCGGGATGATCTTCCCCATGTGCCAGGATACGGGCACGGCCATCATCATGGGAAAGAAGGGGCAGAAGGTCTGGACCGGCGGCGGAGATGAGGAAGCGCTGGCCAAAGGCGTTTACAATGCCTATACGAAGAACAACCTCCGCTACTCCCAGAACGCGGCGCTGACCATGTACGAGGAGAAGAACACCGGTACGAACCTTCCGGCGCAGATCGAACTCTACGCGACCCCTGGAGATGCCTACTCGTTCCTCTTCATCGCAAAGGGCGGCGGGTCGGCCAACAAGACATACCTCTACCAGGAGACCAAGGCGGTCTTGAATCCGAACACCCTGGTCAAATTCCTGACCGACAAGATGCGAACTCTGGGAACTGCGGCCTGTCCCCCCTACCATCTCGCCTTTGCCATCGGCGGGACATCGGCCGAATTCAACCTCAAGACAGTGAAGCTGGCCTCGGCCAAATATCTCGACACCCTGCCCACATCAGGAAGCGAGACTGGCCATGCGTTCCGGGATATCGAGCTGGAGGAGAAATTGATGGAGGCTTCCAAGGAGCTGGGGCTGGGCGCGCAGTTCGGAGGCCGCTACTTCTGCCACGACATCCGGGTGGTCCGCCTGCCCCGGCACGGCGCATCCTGTCCCATCGGCATGGGGGTGAGCTGCAGCGCGGACCGGAATATCAAGGCCAAGATCACCAGTGAGGGGATCTTTTTGGAGCAGCTCGAAACGGACCCGGCAAAATATCTCCCTCAAGGGGCCGAATCTGCCGGAGAGACCATAAAGCTCGATCTGAACCGGCCAATGGATGCGATCCGGGCCGAACTTAGCCGATATCCCGTATCCACCCGGCTGCTGCTGACCGGCAAGATCATCGTGGGCCGCGACATCGCGCACGCGAAGCTGAAAGAGCGGCTGGACCAAGGCGAGGAGCTGCCCCAGTACCTCAAGGATCGGATCATCTACTATGCGGGCCCCGCAAAGACCCCCGAAGGGTTCCCGTCCGGCGCGTTCGGCCCCACCACGGCCGGCCGGATGGACTCCTATGTGCCGATCTTCCAGGAAAAAGGCGCGTCAATGGTGATGCTGGCCAAGGGGAACCGCTCGAAAGTCGTCACCGATTCGTGTAAAAAGTACGGCGGCTTCTACCTCGGCTCCATCGGCGGGCCGGCCGCTCGTCTGGGCAAGGAGTGCATCACCGACGTCCGCCTGCTCGAGTACCCGGAGCTGGGAATGGAGGCGATCTACGAGATCACCGTCAAGGATTTTCCGGCCTTTGTCATCGTGGATGACAAGGGCAACGACTTTTTTGACGGCCTGCTGTAAAAAGGCTAAGATCGACAGATATCCCTCCGGAGGCAAGGCTTTTGGTCAGCATCACCCGGTCTATATCCAAGTCATTGGCCCATGTGGGGGCCTTCTGGTCTTTCGGATTGAGCCAGAAGGTCTCCACCTTAATGTCTCCACCTTAATCCCTTCCCTTCCAGCCCAGCAGCTCATCCGTATTAAGACATAAAATCAGTTTGTTATATCGACTTCGACCATCTTGTTCCAAAGAGAGGCCAGGATCTTTTTTTCAGGTTCATGGTGTGCAGATGGCGCGCAGAATGAAATTCGATCCGACTCTTAATCTATTGACTCCATCCGATCAATTCGATAAAAGATACGATTGTCTGTTTTTTTCAAACGTATACGGAGAATCGAAAAGATGCCCCTTGAGACCTTCATGCCCGATTTCAGAACCGAAGCGGAACTCAAAGACCACCAGCTCACCGGCCTGAAATGGACCGTCAATCACGCCTATAACGGCTCTACAGTCTATCGGCGCAAGCTCGATGATGCCGGAATCAAACCCGATGATATCCGATCTCCCGAGGATATCCGAAACCTGCCCTTCACCACCGCAGACGATCTGCGGGAGGGGTATCCTTTCCCCCTGCGGTCCGTTCCCTTTGAAAAGATCGTCCGCATCCACTCCAGCAGCGGAACCACCGGAAAGCGGAAAAACATCTGCTATACCCAAAAGGATGTGGATGACTGGGTCCATTTCTTTGCCAGGGCCTACCGGATGGCCGGCGTCACCCCTGAAGACCGTGTGCAGATCGCGGTCGGGTACGGCGTATGGACGGCCGGCATGGGCTTTCAACTGGGTTGTGAAAAGGCCGGCGCGATGGCATTGCCTGTGGGCCCCGGCAATGTGGAGATGCAGTGCCAGTTTCTGGAGGATCTGGGATCGACGGTTCTCTGCTGCACCGCATCCATGGGGCTGCTGATGGCCGAAGAGGTGAGACGCCGGGGACTTATCGACAAGATCCGTTTGAAAAAAATTATCTACGGCTCGGAACGCTCTTCGGCCTCCATGCGGAAAAAAATTTCGGAACTGCTGGGGGGCGCGGAGCTTTTCGACATCACGGGATTGACCGAACTCTACGGCCCCGGAGTCGGCATCGAGTGTCCGGATCACGACTGCATCCATTATTGGGCCGACTATTATATTCTGGAGATTCTCGATCCGGATACATTGAAGCCGGTCCCGGATGGCGAGTGGGGGGAGATGGTTGTGACGACCCTGAAAAAAGAGGCCGTGCCCCTGATCCGGTACCGGACCCGGGACATCACCAGGATACTGCCGGGCCCCTGCACCTGCGGAACCCTCATGCCGAGGCACTCCCGCATCCTGGGCAGAACCGACGACATGTTCAAATTCCGCGCGGTCGTCATCTACCCCTCCTCCATCGATGCGATCCTCTCCGAAACCCCGGGAATGGGCTCGGAATATCAGATCCACCTCTCAAGAGACGAATCGGAAAGGGGCCTCATGCGCCTGGTTGCGGAGCGGAGCGAAGGGACTGGGGCCGACAATGACGAAGCCCTTTCCAAAGAGATCATCCGGAAGATCAAAAAGAAGATCCTGGTGACGCCCACGACTGTGGAGATCGTTCCCTACGGAACCCTTCCCAGATCCGAGCGGAAGAGCAAAAGGGTCTTTGACAACCGGATACAGGATTCCATCCTATAAAATACGGCAAACGGTTCTTCGATAACCGGGATACAGGATTCCATCCTATAAAATAAGGAGTGAAATTTCATTGAAAACCAAGATTTTATTCTCACTGCTTCTCGTTTTTGCAATCTTCGGAAACAGGGGATTGGCCTCAGCCGCAGAAGAAGCGCCGAAAAAAGTCCTGATCCTTCCCTTTGCCATCCATTCGGCAGAGGATCTCTCCTATATCCGGAAGGGGATTCAGGATATGCTGGCCACCCGGCTCACACGAGAGAAGATTACCCAGGCCGTCTTTCCGGATGAGGCAGAGGAAACAGCCAATGAGGTTCCGGACGGCCTCGATGAAAAGGCCGCGGCAAAGATCGGGCAGATGTTTGGAGCCGATTATGTGGTTTACGGCAGTCTGACGGTGATCGGTAAAGGGATCAGCACCGATGCCCAGCTTATCGATCTCACCGGCGAGGAAGATAGTGTGGTCTTTCACGCCACCGGAGATGCCGAAGGGGATGTGATCAGCCATATCGACCGCTTTGCAGATCAGATCAGTGAGCGGGTCTTCGGAGTGAAAGTGGAGAAGAGAAGCCGGGAGCCGCAGCAGGCGAAGGTGGCCGACAGCCGCCGCCATCCCGAAACCATCTGGCGGGAGGAGATGGGCATCCCCCCGGGTGAAGAAGAGATGACCGCGCCCATGGAGCAGTCGCCCATTTTCGAAACCGGGGCTCCCCTGCCATCAGGCTCTGTATGGCGAAGCGGTGATTTAAGCGCCCACATCATCGGTATGGCTGCAGGAGATCTTACCGGAGACAAGACCAACGGGATCGTTTTCATTGACGAAAAGAGCGTATATATCTATCGGTATGCCAATGGCCGTCTTGTGAAGATCGAGGAGGTCGAAGTCGAGGGGCAGGCCGATCTGATCAGTGTCGATGTTGCAGATATCAACGAAAACGGCAGGGCTGAGATCTTTGTCACCGGCGTCAACCGCAGCGCGAGAATCCTCCGCTCCTTTGTTCTGGAATGGAACGGAACCCGCTTTTCCGAGATCGGCCGAGAGCCTCGGTGGTATTTCCGGGTTATCGAAAAGCCGGGTGAAGGCAAGATTCTTCTGGGGCAGCGCCGGGGGATCAAGGAGATCTTCATGGGCGCGGTTCACCGGCTCCGCTGGAACGGGGGGGAATATCTCTCCGCAGGCGAGCTGAACCTTCCCCGATGGATCAGCCTCTATGACTTCACCTACGGAGATCTGCTCAACAACGGCACCACGCAGATCATCGCGATGACCGAAAACGATACCCTTCGGATTCTCGATCTATCGGGCGAGGAGAAATGGTCCGGAGACGATACCCTCGGCGGGAGCATGGTCTATCTCGATATCCCGGACGAATCGGCCTCCTCCATCGGCGACTACCGGGAGACCCGCAGAAGATACATCTCCCTGCGCCTCAGGGTGGCCGACACGGATGGGGACGGGAGAAATGAGCTGATTGTGATCAAGAACCAGGATACGGCCCGGCGCCTCTTCTCGAAACTCCGGGTCTTCAAGAGCGGCATGATAATTGCCTTTGAATGGGACAAGATGGGCGGCGTCTATCAGAAATGGCAGACCCGTGAGATTCCCAGCTATATCAGTGACTTCAGCCTTACGGATATGGACAGCGACGGGGATGCGGAGCTGATCTTCTCTGTTGTTCGAAAGACAGCGACCTTTCTGGGAAAAGCCAAAAGCTTTGTCGCGGCCCTGGATCTTTCCCAGGGAAAATCTTCGACCCCGTAGCTCTTTCTCTCAAGAAGCC
>JAABSZ010000185.1:0-7858 GCA_011390135.1 Desulfobacteraceae bacterium
CCCACTACCAGGCCCGGGCGCTGGAGCATGCAGATTCCCCCATCGGAACCGACAGAACAGCCTCAGTGGACCATTCTTAAACTCCTCAGGTGGACCGAGGAGTATTTCCGATCCAGGAACGTGGAAGGCCCCCGTTCGGGCTCGCAGATCCTTCTCGCCCATCTTCTGGAGCTGGAGCGGATCGACCTATACCTGCGCCATGACCAGCCCCTGAACCCTGATGAACTCTCCCGGTTCAAGGCGATGATCCGCCGGCGGGTCAAGGGGGAGCCGGTCGCGTATATCACGGGTCGGAAAGGGTTCTGGAGCCTCGATCTCGCGGTCTCGCCGGACGTGCTCATCCCCAGGCCCGAGACCGAGATCCTGGTGGAGACTGCGCTGGGGCTGCTGAAGGAGATCCCGAAGGCCAGGGTGCTGGATATGGGAACCGGCTCGGGCGCGATCATCTGCGCTATCGGGGCAGAGCGGCCCGGGGATCTTCTCTTTGCTTCGGACCGATCCGAAGCCGCGCTGAGGGTGGCCCGGAAAAACGCCCTAAGCCGGCTCCGGGGGAAAAGAGAGGAGGAGACTCCGGAGAGCATGCCCCATTTTTTTGCCGGAGAGTGGCTGCTGCCGGTCCGCGGGGATGTTCGATTCCACCTGATCCTCTCCAACCCGCCCTATATTCCGACCCGGACTCTGGAAGGGCTACAGCCTGAAATCCATCATGAGCCGAAAGTCGCACTGGACGGAGGCGAGGACGGGCTTGACCCGATCCGGCGGATCATCGCCCGGGCCGGAGAGCATCTGCACGAGGAGGGCTCCCTTCTCATGGAGATCGGCCATGACCAGTGGGAGGCCGTGGAAGAGCTTCTCAGGGAGACCGGGGAATACCGGGAGATCCGGCCTGTAGCCGACTATGGGGGACATCAGCGGGTGGCTGTCGCTACCCGATAAAAAAAGTCTTGCCTCTCTCCCCCGGATTTGTTACTAAGTTATATTTAAGTTATATTTATCGTTTTTAGCGTCACACGCTCCCGGACCGTCTGCCGGGTGCCTCTTTTCCCGAAACGGTTTTCCATACCGTTTTTTTTATGCAGAACAATTTTTATGCATAACAAAAAGGAAAAAGGGGTCGGCTGCCGGTGGGATGGGAGCGGTGGAAAAACCCAAAGAAAGGAAAAATCGTAAATGGCAGCAGTACAGATCACCATGAAGGAGCTTCTGGAGGCAGGGGTACATTTCGGCCATCAGACCAAGCGGTGGAACCCCAAGATGAAACCCTACATCTTCGGCGCGCGCAACGGCATCTATATCATCGACCTGCAGAAGACGGTCCGGATGTTCAAGGATGCCTACGAATTCATCCAAAAGACCGTTTCGGAAGGAAAGAAGGTGCTCTTCGTCGGCACCAAGAAGCAGGCCCGAGACGCCATCTATGAAGAGGCCAACCGCTCCGAGATGTATTACGTCCACAACCGTTGGCTCGGCGGGATGCTCACCAACTTCCAGACCGTCAAGAAGAGCATCGACCAGCTCAACCACCTCAATCAGATCAAGAACGACGAGACCATCAACCTCTACACCAAAAAAGAGCGGTTGAAGCTGGAAAAGGAGCGGATCAAGCTCGACAACAACCTCGGCGGCATCCGGGACATGAACGGCATGCCGGGCGCGCTCTTCATCGTCGATCCGAAAAACGAGGCCATCGCGATCCGGGAGGGGCGCCGCCTCGGAATTCCCATCGTGGCCATTGTGGACACCAACTGCGACCCCGATGACATCGACTATGTAATCCCGGGCAACGATGATGCGATCCGGGCCATCCGCCTCCTCACCTCCCGGATCGCGAATGCGTGCATCGAAGGGGCCGAGCTGAAGGCTGAAAAGCTCCAGGCCGAAAAGGACAAGGAGACCGATGATAGTGAATCGGACGAGATCGCGGCCGCAAGCGCGGACCTGAAGCCGGGAGAGCGGAAGGTCATCTCAGACGGAACCCAGGGCCCGGTGGTGGAGGTAATCCGCCGGGGAGGGGCCGTGGAGACCACCGAGGATCTCAATCCCGAAGCCGATGTTGCGAAGACCGCAGAGGCCGACGCGGACAAACCCGGCGAATAACCCCTTATCAAAAAGAGCATTGCCGATCGGAAGATCGGTTTTACACTCCGAATTCATATAAATTGAACAAAAGAGACGGCCCTGAAACTCCGGGGCCGTTTTTTAAAAAATATACAGATGCCCCCAGTTTGAAGAGTTCGAATTGTTTGAACAGTTCGAACTCTTCAAAAGGGGTATTTGAAAAAGGAGAAGTATAACAATGGCAGAGATCAGCGCAAAGATGGTCAAAGGGCTCCGGGAGCAGACCGGAGCCGGTATCATGGATTGCAAGGAGGCACTGGCAGAGTGCGGCGGGGATCTGGAAAAGGCCGTCGATTTCCTGAGAAAGAAGGGATTGGCCACGGCAAAGAAGCGGGCCGGCCGCGCGATGAGTGAAGGCGTGGTCGAGTCTTACATCCACATGGGCGGAAAGCTCGGCGTTATGGTGGAGATCAACTGCGAGACCGACTTTGTGGCCAAGACCGATGATTTCAAAGAGTTTGCCCGAAACATCGCGATGCACATCGCGGCCGCGAGTCCTGTCGGGATCACACCGGAAGATGTGCCGGCCGAGTTGGTGGAGCGGGAGAAGGAGATCTACAAGGCCCAGGCCCTGGAGATGGGCAAGCCCGAGAAGATGGTGGAGAAGATCGCAGAGGGGAAGCTCAACAAGTTCTACAAGGAGAGCTGCCTGATGGACCAGGCATATGTGAAGGACCCGAACATCTCGATTGCCGACTATCTCAACGAAGTGATCGCCAAGACCGGCGAGAACATCACCATCCGGCGCTTTGCCCGGTTTCAGGTAGGAGAATAAGCCTTGGCCGCGCCCATATTCGAACGGATTCTGCTCAAACTTTCCGGTGAAGCCCTCATGGGGGATCAGGGCTTCGGCATCAGCCCCCAGATGATGGGTTATGTGGCCGACGAGGTCAAGTCCGTGATCCAACTCGGGGTTCAGATCGCGATCGTGGTGGGCGGCGGCAACATCTTCAGAGGGGTTGCCGCATCCTCCTTCGGCATGGAGCGGGCCTCCGCGGATCACATGGGGATGCTGGCCACGGTGATCAACAGCATCGCGCTGCAGGACGCGCTGGAGAAGAAGGGTGTGGAGACCCGGGTGCAGACCGCTATCTCCATGCACGAGGTGGCCGAGCCGTACATCCGCAGGCGTGCGGTTCGTCACCTGGAAAAGGGCCGGGTGGTGATCTGCGCGGCCGGCACCGGCAACCCCTACTTCACAACCGACACCGCAGCCGTGCTCCGGGCCCAGGAGATCCATGCCCAGATCCTGCTCAAGGCGACCAAGGTCAAGGGGCTCTACGACGCGGACCCGGCCATTCACAAGGACGCGCACTTCGTGCCCCACATCACCTATATGCACGCCCTGGAAAGGCAGCTAAAGGTGATGGACATGACGGCCATCTCCCTGGCCATGGACAATAAGCTTCCTCTGGTGGTCTTCGATCTCAACCAGGAGGGAAATATCCTCAAGGTGGTGATGGGGGAGACTGTCGGCTCCCGGATCGACAACGGGCCCGATGAACAGGATGGATAATGGGATGAAAAATCGTTCTGAAAAGGGAAAGGAAAGGCAATGATCGACTCCATCTATGAAGAGACCAAGGCGCGGATGGAAAAATCCATCGCCGCGCTGAGAAACGAGCTGAAGCGGATCAGGACCGGCCGGGCCTCCCTGTCCCTGATGGACGGGGTCCGGGCAGACTATTACGGAACCCCGACCCCGCTCAACCAGATGGCCACCCTCTCGGTTCCGGAAAGCCGGCTCATCATGATCCAGCCCTGGGACGCGACCGCGATCAAGGAGATCGAAAAGGCGATTTTAAAATCGGATCTGGGCCTCACGCCCTCCAGCGACGGGAAGCTGATCCGGATCACCATCCCGCCCCTGACCGAAGATCGGCGCAAGGAGCTGGTGAAGCTGGTCAACAAGACCTGCGAGGAGTACAAGGTCGCGGTCCGGAACATCCGCCGGGATGCCAACGACATGCTCAAGGAGCTGAAAAAAGAGGGCGACATCTCCGAAGACGAGGCTTTCAAGGCCCAGGATCAGGTCCAGAAGATCACCGACGATCATATCAAGAAGATCGACGAGGTCTATCAGGAGAAAGAGAAGGAGATTCTTGAGTTCTGATCCGGCCGGGGCAATCGCGGCTGCGGGCCTGGACCCGGAACGGATTCCAAGGCATGTGGCCGTCATCATGGACGGGAACGGCAGGTGGGCCAAAAAAAGGCTCATGAACCGGGTCCTGGGCCACGAGCAGGGGATGGAGACGGTGCGGGAGATCGTCCGGGCCAGCCGGGAGATCGGGATCTCGGTGCTGACGCTCTATGCCTTCTCCACCGAGAACTGGGCCCGGCCCAAGGCCGAGGTAATGGCATTGATGACCCTGCTGCGCAGGTTTTTGAAGTCGGAGCGGCAGGAGATGGTCCAAAACCATATCCGGCTCAACGCGATCGGCCAGATCGAACGCCTCCCAAAGGATGTCCGGGATTCCCTCGATGAGACCAAGGGGTTGACCGCAGAGAATCAGGGAATGGTCTTGAACCTCTCCCTCAGCTACGGGGGCCGCACCGAGATCACCGAGATGGTTCAATCCATTGCGCAGAAGGCCGCAAAAGGGGAGATCGCCCCTGAAACGATCACAGAGGAGACCGTAGCGGACCACCTCTATACAAAGGGGATGCCGGACCCCGATCTGATGATCCGGACCAGCGGGGAGATGCGGATCAGCAACTTCCTCCTCTGGCAGCTCGCGTATGCGGAATTTTTCATCACCGAGACCCTATGGCCCGATTTTACAAAAGAGGAGTACTATGATATTCTGAAGGCATACGGTCGGCGGGAGCGCCGGTTCGGAAAAGTTCTTCGGTAAACCTCTTTTACTACAGGAGATGCCATGCATCTGAAACGTTGGATATCCGCGCTGGTCGTCCTCCCCTTTCTCATCACCCTCATCGTCATCGGGGGCATCCCCTTTATCTTCTTCGTCTCTTTGGTCTGCGTCATCAGCCTCTGTGAATACTATCGGATCACCTATGATCCGAGCGGAGATACCATCTCCGGGGGCATTCTGCTGATCGGGCTGATATTGGGGCCCATGCTGGTGATGGCCGTCTTCTGGAACAAAAACGATCTCCTCCTCTTTCTGCTTTCGCTCAACGTGATCCTCTCGGGCGCGTTTTCCCTCATCCAGTTCAGGGATGATCCGGCCATTTTAGACAACACCGCGCGCCAGACTCAGGGAATGACCTATATCGCCCTATCCCTGGCCACCATAGCCTCGATCCGGCACGGGTCCGACGGGATGATCTGGATCTTCCTTCTGCTGGCCGTCATCTTTGCCGGGGATATCGGGGCCTATTACGTCGGCTCCTATTACGGAAAGCACAAGCTCTGCCCTTCGGTCAGCCCCAAAAAGACCATCGAGGGCGCGCTGGGCGGGATCGTCGCAAACATCCTCGTCGGGTCGATCTTCAAGATCCTCTTTCTGCCCCTTCTGGAGTGGAAATACTCCATTCTTTTCTTCGTCTGCGCGGGCATCGCGGGACAGATCGGGGATCTCTTCGAGTCGGCCCTGAAGCGGAATGCGGCCATCAAGGATTCCGGCTCGATTCTTCCGGGACACGGGGGGCTTCTGGACCGGATCGACGCGCTGCTCTTTGCCGCGCCCATCACCTATCTTTTCAAGGAATTCATCTTTAAATGAAAGTCATCTTTAAATGAAAGGGATCGCGGTTCTCGGTTCCACCGGCTCGATCGGTGCAAACGGCCTGGAGATCGCAAGACGGTTTCCGGACCGGTTTTCCGTAAAGGCCATAACCGCAAAGTCAAGTGTTGAACTTCTGGCCGAACAGATCATCGAATTCAGGCCCGAGGTGGCTGCGGTCTATGATGAAGAGAGGGCAGATACGCTTCGAAAGCTGCTGCCCCGGGGAAGCAAAACCGAGATCCTCTACGGGGCCGAAGGCTACCGCGCAGCCGCAACTCTCGATTCGGTGAAGAGCGTATTGACGGCAGTGGTCGGCGCGGCCGGTCTGGAACCTACCCTTGCGGCCATCGACGCGGGCAAGGAGATCGCGCTGGCCAACAAGGAGACCCTGGTGATGGCCGGGGAGATCGTGATGACGCGGGCTGCGGAAAAAGGGGTGAAGATCCTGCCGGTGGACAGCGAGCACAGCGCGATCTTCCAGTGTCTGGCGGGCCAGAACCGGGAGGATCTGGACCGGATTCTGCTCACCGCATCGGGCGGACCTTTTCGAAACACCGACATCACAAAGTTTTCGGATATCCGGCCCGAAGATGCGCTCAACCACCCCACCTGGCAGATGGGGCCAAAGATCACAATAGACTCGGCAACGCTTATGAACAAAGGGCTGGAGGTGATCGAGGCCAGCCACCTCTTCGGTGTGACCCCAGACCGGATCGAGGTGGTGGTGCATCCCCAGAGCATCGTCCACTCCATGGTCGCATACAAAGACGGCTCGGTGATCGCACAGTTGGGGATTCCCGACATGAAAGGGGCCATCGCCTACGGCCTCTCCTGGCCCGAGCGGCTGCCGCTTCCAGAGCACCGGCTTGATCCTTTTCACCACAGCAACCTGACCTTTGAGCGGCCCGACCTTGAAAAATTTCAATGTCTTGCCCTTGCATTTGCAGCCATCCGCACCGGCGGAACAATGCCTGCGGTCCTGAATGCGGCAAACGAGATCGCGGTCGCGGCCTTTTTGGACCAAAGGATCTCTTTTCCCCGGATTCCGGCACTGATCCGGGAGACAATGGAGGCCCACACCCCGGACATATCCCCGGATCTGGATGCGATTATCGCGGCGGACAGTTGGGCCCGAAACCGGGTTGACGAAGCCCTCCGAAAGGATTAATTTCTGCAGCATGAACAGTATATTTGCTTTTATCATAGTATTGGGCGTACTGGTCTTCTTCCACGAGCTGGGCCATTTTCTGGTGGCCCGCCTCTTCGGTGTCGGCGTGGAGAAGTTCTCTCTGGGCTTCGGCCCCCGAATCTTTGGAAAGACCGTGGGGCGGACCGATTACCGGGTCTCTGCCATCCCCCTCGGCGGCTATGTGAAAATGGTTGGAGAGGAGCCGGATGCGGAGATCGACCCGGAAGACATTCCGGTATCCTTTACCCATAAACCGGTTCTACAACGGATCGGGATCGTCGCGGCCGGACCCATTTTCAATCTCGTCCTTGCGGTTCTTATCTTCTTTTTCATCTTTCAGATCTCCGGAACCTACATCCTCAAGCCGACCATCGGCTCTGTCGCGTCGGAAACCCCGGCAGCAGAAGGCGGGCTGCAGAAGGGGGATGTGGTCGCGGCCATCGACGGAAAAGAGATCAAGACCTGGGAGGAGATGTCTGAAATCATCACCGCGAGCCGGGGCAATCCTCTCAATCTGACGATCCTTCGGGGGGAGGAGCGGATCGATGTGACCATCGCGGCCGACAAAAGAACCACCAAGAATCTATTCGGCGAGGATATGGAGCGGTATGTGATCGGCGTCACCTCGGCCGGGGATTACTTCACCAAAGACATGGGCTTTTTCGAGTCGATCGGCGAAAGCTTTGTGCAGACCTGGCGGATCACTGAGCTGACGGTGCTCACCATCGTCAAGCTGATCCAGGGGATCGTCTCGACAGACACATTGGGCGGCCCCATCATGATCGCGCAGCTCGCGGGGGAGCAGGCCAAGGAGGGGGTTGCAAGTTTAAGTTTTCTCATAGCGCTCTTGAGCGTCAAC
>JAABSZ010000186.1:0-7854 GCA_011390135.1 Desulfobacteraceae bacterium
CGAAAGAATCAGCTCCATCTCCGGGTCCGTGAACGCGGAAGGATCTGCGGCCGATTTGTTGAAGATCTTGAAGACGTTCGATTCCATCATCTTGTAATCTTTGCCGGCAAAGAGGTCGATGCTTTCGATCTGGTACCAGACCGTGCGCATCTCATCGACGCTGTAGTTGTCGTCGGCCGCGATGATCATCGCGATGATGCCGATGAAGGCCTGAGCCGGCTCTTTGAAGACAAAGGCATTGGGGTCCGCCTTCCAGATGCCGAAGACGTTCTTCTCCGTGTCCATGCAGACCGCAAAATAACCGGTTCCCGGAACCGGGGTCTTGCCCAGAACCATTTTGCCCTTCAGCGATTCAATTTTCTTGATGGTCTCTTCGATGGAGGATACATCCGTATAGTTGATGATTCCCTGGTTCGGCATCTGGCGCTTCATGATGCCGCCCTGGATGTTCTCTTCCGCTTCGTCCGGGGAGATCAGCCAGTAGTCCATGGGGCCTGCTGGGCCTTGGGCCTGTCGGATCTTCCAGCCGAAGAGTTCCTTGTAGAAATTTGTCGCTCGCGTTACGTCATCTGCGGGAATCTCGAAATGGACCAGAGATGCCATAATGATCCTCCTTTTTCAGTGGGATGAAGGTGAAAGGATGTCCGAACGGTTTTTCGATAGGACCGGCTCCTGTGCGCTCCTGTACGGCTCATGGAAGGAGAGCCGAGTCGATGATCTTCTGATGGGTTCCGTCCCCCTTCATGTTCCGAAGGGCCTGGGCCATCTCCTCTGCAAGGATCTGATGCTTCTGATGCAGGAAAAGATAGAGGGGAATGATGGCCAGCGGCGGTTTCAAGGCTTCGATCCCTTTGATGCCGAGTTCTTTGACCGCGGCCTGCCCCTTCAGTTTTTCGGCCAGAGCGAGATCGGCCTCGTCATTATAGAGCATTTTAAAGAGATGGGACGGGCTTTCGATCGGCATCACCGCTTTTGCCTCCAGTGGCGTTGTCTTCAATATTTCATTGCCGGAAAGGTAGGCGATCCGATAGGGGGCAAGGCTCTCCCAGCCCTCCAGCTCCGGCCCCTTTCCTTTTGAAAAGGCAACGATTTCCGCGTTCCGCAGCGGTTCCACGACCCGGATCAGGTTCGTGAACTGTTCCGCTTCGGAGAGTTCACGCGGGGCAAAGCCGTCAAAGGTTCCCTGATCCGTAAGAATCAGCGCCCTTGCCGAAGGCATACGTTCGATCTTCACTGCAACGCCTGCCCGTCTCCCCATCTCCTGAACAAGGGCTTCGATGATGGGGCTGTCGGCTCTTCCCTGCAGGATCGAGATTTTGATCTCGGGCGCGGCCCATGAGGTAGCAGCTCCGGCCAGCAGAATGAGCAGATGCACAACGAACAGATGCAGAATGAACAGGAAAGGATAGACGATTTTTTTCATGATTTTTGCCGCTTCCATTACAGACTTTTCTCCGCAAGCTTGAGCATGTTCTTGTTGACCGCGATGGGAAAGTCGGGGTGGTAGAGATCATGGGGGCCCTCTTCAAAGGGGACATAGACCAGCCGGTATTTCCGGGGAGCCACATCCATCTTCGGCAGCCGCGGCATCAGGGTCCGCTTGGGGGTCATCATTCCGGCCAGCATCAGCTTCAGGGTCTCTACAGCCTCTGATTTCGGCAGGGTCACGGGATAGACCCGGGCCCGGGGGACTTTGCGCTCCTGCTCGTCGCCGGGCTGTGCAATGGTCATGCTGGTGCAGAGGCGCAGAAAGACCTGGGGCGAGATTTTGAAGGCCAGGGTCCAGAAGTAGAAGGGGATTTCGTTCCATCCCTTTTGAATCGCCTTGGGCAGATTGGCCACCTTGACGAAGTCCGCATAGGTGTTGAGCAGCAGCCCCGAAACATCGGCCTGAAACCGCCAGAAAGGAAGGTAGATCGGATCTTTGATCTTCGAAGGGATGTGGACCACCGGCAGTTGCTTCAGACTGTCCGACTCCGGGGTCCAGGCGGTGTCGCAGTTCTTGCAGTTCAGCACCAGGGTGTCCCGCTCTCCGTGGAGATCCCATCCGCAGTTGGGGCAGAGGGTCGGGACGAATCCGATCCGCCAGCCGCTCCGGTCTTCGGGCAGTTCTTCCAGGCATGATGCGGATTCCAGCGGGTTGATCCGTTTGCCCAGTACGCCGTCGTACACCGCGTCATCCAGATAATAGGGGGCATAGATCAGGCTGACGGTCTCGCCGATCAGGGCCTGATGGTGGATGCGGCCGCCGCTCGATTTTCCGGAAAACCGCCCCTCAAAGGCATCTTTGGCCAATTCCAGCGGGACCATAGGCTTGAAAAAGCGTCCCTTTTTCTGGATATCCGGGGATAGATACCGAAGTTTCAGGGCCTGGCTCCGAAGCCCCAGAGAGCCGGGAAAGCAGGGGGCATTGACGGCCTGGTAGCTGTGGTCCACCACCCGTTGTTTGATCTCCATCCCGATGCAGGAGAAGAGCATCCCCCGATATCGCCAGTAGGGGAGGTAGAGCATATCCTCCCGATCCTCTTCTTTGCCGGGCAGCACATACCGGAATGCCCCTTTTCCCACCAGATAGGACTTGACCCGACAGAATCCGCACTCGAAGATCCGATCCGTCTCCTGAAGTTCTGCCGGCGCGCCGCACTGTGGGCACTGCTGTTCGACCGTAAACTGCATAAAAATGGGCTACATCTTCTCCCCGCACTGGTTGCAGAAGAGCGAGTCCGAGAGGTTTTCGGTCCCGCACTTGGGGCAGTTCTTCGGCTGGGGCTTCTCCTGTGCCGGATGGCCGCACCGTGGGCAGAAGTTGGCATTCGGGGTGATGTTCTTCTTGCAGTTGGCGCACTGGGTGAAGACCACCTGCTGGTGGCCGCAGTGGGGGCAGAATTTGCTCTCCCGCGGAATCGGATTACTACACTCCTCGCATGCCGCGGTCTGAGCCGGGGCTTCTTCAGATGCATTTCCCTTTTGCTGCTGCTGGTTTCCCTGAAAGTACTGGGCAAACATGGCCGGCATCATCAGGCCCATCCCCGCGCCCATGCCGGCCCCTGCATCCCCTTCGTTCTCGGCCGCCTTCTCCATGGCCATTGCCGCCTTCATCTGCATCAGCTTGTTCATGTCGTCGAAGACGCCCATGCGGCTCCGGTCGTCGATGGCCTTCTGCACCTCGGGGGGCGGGGTGATGGCGTTGATGTAGAGCTGAGTCAGGTCGAGTCCGAAGTGGCGGAAGTCCTCTTTGAGCCGCGCGACGAGCCCGGCTGCGAGTTCATCATATTTGGCGGGAAGGTTGAGTATCGAGTCGATGGTCTCGCCCATGAAGTCGTTGAATCGGGAGATGATCACCTGGCCCAGGTACTCCTCGATCTCCACGGTGGTATAGACGCCCTGGGTTCCCACGAGGTTGTTGATGAAGAGTACCGGCTGATAGACCCGCATGTTGAAGACCCCGAAGGCGCGTAGCCGGATGAGGCCAAGCTCCGAATCCTTGAACGCGACCGGGTCCCTGGTTCCCCATTTCAGGTTGGTGAAGGTCTTTAAATTGGCGAAGTAGACCTCGGCCCGAAGGGGGCTTTCAAATCCCCAGGGGAGGGCCGCGAGCTTCGTGAGCAGGGGGATGTTTGCGGTTTTTAAGGTATGGCGGCCCGGGCCGAACGCGCCCACGGCCTTGCCCTGATAGAAGAAGATCCCGGCCTGGCTCTCCCGGACGATGAGCTGCGCGCCGTATTTGATGTCGCCGGAGCCCGATTCAGGAATCCGGTGGACAAGGGCTTTGCCGGTGTCGTCGAACCATTCGATAATTTCTAGAAACATTGTTCTTTTCCCGGTCTGTAGAAAAGTTTAAGCCGCAAAATTTACCATTTCGATCACGACTCCCCGTTCATATTCTTCTCTTGCATGATTGAGCAGGGTGATATTTGTCTCTTCGGAGATATATTCTTCTCCGCAATTGTCGCAAATGTCGGCAGGAACCTGCTTGTAAACCAGAGTTGTATGCTCCTTTTCCAACAGAATCGCAGTGTATCCTTCTGATGTATAGCCGTTACGGCAGATGGCGCATTTCTTCATATCAATTGTATCTCTGATAATACTCCATCGCCTCCGGCATGGCCTCCTGGATCTTTCGGATGCGGGTTTCGGGTGCGGGATGGGTGCTCAGCAGTTCCGGAGGCCGCTGGCCTTCGGACTGTTCCGACATCCGCATCCAGAAGTCGTCTGCTTCCTGAGGATCATATCCGGCCATTGCCATGAAGATGAGCCCCAGCCTGTCCGCCTCGCTCTCATGGAGACGGCTGTAGGGAAGAACCACCCCTATCTGTGCCCCGAGGCCCACTGCCTGCATCCAGAATGCCTGGGTTTTTTCCGGGTATCTCGAAAGTGCTACCTGAAGCGCAGTGCCGCCGAGCTGCACCATGAGCATCTGGCTCATCCGTTCGTTGCCGTGTTCGGCCACTGCATGCGCGATCTCGTGGCCCATCACGACTGCCAGACCGGTTTCGTCCCGGGTGATCGGCAGGATTCCGGTGTAGACCACCACTTTTCCCCCGGGCATACACCAGGCATTGACCTGGTCGTCTTTAACGAGGTTGAACTCCCATGAATAGTTCTTGATCTCCTCGGACATCCCGTTCTGCTGGAAGTAGGTCTCCACAGCACCCTGAATCCGGGTGCCGGCCCTTTTGACCATCCGGGCCTGGGCCCCGCTTTCGACCACATTGTTCGTCTTTAAAAATTCGTCATACTGTTGAAAGCTCATGCCGAGCATGGTGCTGGTCGGCACGATGCTGAGCTGCTTCCGGCCGGTTACGGGAACCGTGCCGCAGGAAACGATGAACAGAAAAAGGATGATGGCGGCAAGGTGACGTTTTATGGCTTTCATCTCGATCTCCTAATCGGGGGTTATCGTTGAAAACCGCTTATCTGACTAAAGAGAATGATACCCCTTTTGCCGGAAAAAGAAAAGGGGAAGAGGAGAAAAAATGCTGAAAAGTGCATGGGCATTTTGTGAATGGCCGGCTGGCATGTTGTGTATTATGGGGGCTTTACTTTGGGAAGATGTAATGAAGGCTTTTGTTCCATTTTTTCTTTTAAATTGGTCTCTTATTTTGGTTTCTGCTGCTTTGGCACAATACCTGCTATTCATGGGGGCAGGAACCAAAAAGACAAAAAGGACAAAAAAGACGAAAAGGACGGAATCGGAAGGGCAGAAATGGAACAGGACCCTTTCAGGATGAAAAGAAAGAGCGGAACCCGGAAGGAGGAGAATGATGAAAAGCAATGACAGGATAAAAAAGTGGTTTGGAAAGGCGGCGCTTTTGCTGACGGCCGCAGTGCTGACGCTGATGCTGTTTACGGGCGGCGCGTATGGGGCCGGGCTTCTGATTGCAGATGGCGGTTTCGGCGGTGTTCTGGAAGTTCAGGAGCATGCGGTGCGGGTGGTCATCAACAACGGGATTGCCGTCACCCATGTGACGCAGGTTTTTAAGAATACCGAGAAGCGGCAGGTGGAGGCGCTCTATACCTTTCCGATTCCGAAACGTGCATCGGTGGCCAATTTCAGCATGTGGATAGACGGCAAGGAGATGGTCGGGGAGGTGCTGGAGAAGAGGCGGGCCCGGGAGATATACAACAGCTACAAACAGCAGCGCAGAGACCCGGGGCTTCTGGAGCAGGTCGATTACAAGACCTTTGAGATGCGGATCTTTCCGATCGGGCCCGAGGCAGAACAGCGGGTGCAGATCAGCTATTATCAGGAGCTGGATCTGGATCATGACCGGGCCACCTATGTATATCCGCTGGCCACGGTGACACGGGGGGATATCGACACCCGGACCACGGGAAGGTTTGCCATCGATCTCGCGGTGAAATCGGCCGTGCCCATCACCCAACTGGAGAGCCCCAGCCACGGGGATGCATTTGTCACGGCACGACATTCAGACGGATATGTTCAGGCCAGCCTGGAGGCCCGAAGCGGCAGCCTTGCACGGGATGTGGTGCTGAGTTACGGCCTCTCACGGCCCAAGACCGGTATCGACATGATCGGATCCAACGGTCCCGAAGGGGATGGCTATTTCTACCTGACCCTGACCGCGGGGGAAGACCTTGCAGAGATGGATCGGGGCATGGACTACGTCTTTATGCTCGATGTCTCCGGCAGCATGGCCGATGACGGAAAGCTGCTGGTCTCCAAGGATTCTCTGGGGGCATTCATCAACGAGCTGGGGGAGACGGACCGGTTCGAGGTGATGACCTTCAATCTTCAGCCCGTGACCCTGTTCAACGAATTGAGGTCAGGAACCGATAATTTCAAGGCTGAAGCAGACCGGTTTCTGGCGGGGCAGCGGGGGAGGGGGGGAACCGTGATCTCCGGGGCCATGCATACGGCCTACCGGTACAGCGATCCGGACCGGATTCTGAACGTGGTGATCCTGAGCGACGGTATGACCGAGCAGGCCGAGCGGCAGAAGATCATCGATCTTATCCGGGAGAGGCCCGCAAACACCCGGGTCTTCTGCATCGGTATCGGCAACGAGATCAACCGGCCCCTGCTGGAGCAGCTTGCACAGGAATCTGGGGGGCTGGCGGCTTTCGTCTCCCGGGGGGACAATTTCGAGCGGCAGGCAAAGGCATTCCGCAGAAAGCTGATGCGGCCCGTGGCCTCGGATATCGAGATCGACTTTGCCGGGCTGAAGGTCTATGATCTGGAGCCGGAAAAGCTGCCCAATCTCTTCCACGGTGCGCCGGTGCGACTCTTTGGACGCTATTCGGGAAGCGGAGAGGTGCAGGTGACGGTGAAAGGGGATGTGCAGGGGACTCGGTTTGAGCAGTCGGCCGCACTCAATTTTCCGGACAATGATCCGGACAATCCCGAGATCGAGCGGATGTGGGCCTGGCGGCGGGTGGACAGACTGTTGAAGATGGCCGATCGGAGCGGCTCCCGGGAGCGGGTCATCGACGAGATCGTAGATTTAGGAGAGACCTACTCCATCGTCACCGAGTACACCTCCTTTCTGGTGCTTGAAAATGATGGGGAATATCAGAGATGGAAGATCGAGCGGAGAAACGGACGGCGCCTGCAGCGGGATCGGGATGCCCAGGCCCGGCTGGAGGAGCGGCTGGAAGCGATCCGCAGCAAGGCCGTTACCGATCTGGGGCCCCAGCCGGTTCTTGAAGAAAAGGAGAAAGAGCCGCAGCACCTGGCATCGGCCAGACCGAATCCGGCACAGGGGAGACCTTCGGCGCAGCCTCAGAATGGGGGAGAGCCGGGAAGACCCCAAAGCCAAAGCCAGAATCGGGGCTTTGACTTCAACTTCGGCAGCGGGCCCGTGGGCCCTCTGTTTGTCGGCATGGCCTGGTGGCTGCGCCGGCGGAAGAAGGGATAGCCGCAGTTTCTAAAACGGGTTGAAGGGTGATTGAGGGATGGGCGGGATGAGGGTTGTTCCGCCCATCTCCAATTGTCGGGGCTGAGCGTTTTGATAGCTTTGTCATTTTTACATCCGATTCCGATGACGTTATAACGTCAAGACGCTATGGTGTCAACACTCAGATAGATACCCTCATTGCGATTTTCAAAGCCAGCTTCATCGGATTGCACTATCAAGCAGGCGTTGACAGATGGTTATGTCTGAGACGATGCGGATCGAAATAGACTTTTCTGTAGATTTCGGAAATCGGCAGTTCGCACTCTATGGTTTCAATCTTCACAATCTGTTCCGGGGTCTCATATTTCGAGTATATCCAGGTATGATCGTCCTGCCGTGCAAACTTTTCAACCCGATAGAAATATTGTGAAACCAGCAGGTATTCGACAAAGGATTCCAGCAGTTGATAATGGACGAATTTATCCCCTCTGTCATA
>JAABSZ010000187.1:0-7735 GCA_011390135.1 Desulfobacteraceae bacterium
CTGGATCAGGAAAATGATGCATTGAAGCACCCGGATTATCTGGGGGAAGCCTACGACGCCGGCAGAGATCTGGCCCTCGAACTGAAATCATAAAGCTATTGATGGCGGAATGTAACCGCCGTAAGATCATGAGTTGAGATGATAATCGTATAATTTCCTAATGTTCAAATCTAAAAAAAAGGTAAAAAAAGCAAAAGAATGGACGCAGAAAAACTGAAGCAGTTGGAAGCGAGACTCAGAGAGATGCTGGTGGAAGAGGATCTTCCCATAATGGAGACCGAAAGAGTCGAGGCACAGCCCTCCCAGCGGGTGGTGATCCGCCGCAGAAAAGGACAGGCCGACAAACGGATCTCCCTGAGCTGATCCCGAAAACCCTTCCAATCATTATCAAAAAATCGTTTTGAGTTTCAAAACGGTACCGGAAACGATCAAGACAAGAAGCGAACAAGGAGGCTTCATGAGGCTATTGACGCGCTCAGATTTCGACGGCTTGGCCTGCGGCGTTCTTCTGAAGGAGAAGGGAGTCGTGGATTCGTTCAAATTCGTCCATCCCAAGGATGTGCAGGACGGGGAAGTGGAGGTGACAGCGGACGATGTGCTCGCCAATATTCCCTATGTTCCGGGATGCGGGCTCTGGTTCGATCACCACTCCAGCGAGGAGGAGCGGCTCAAGATCGAGTCCCTCGATTTCGAAGGGGAGAGCCGTCCCGCGCCCAGTGCCGCGCAGGTGATCTGGGACTATTACGGTGGAGAGGCGACCTTCGGCTCCCACTTTCTCCCCATGCTCGAAGGCGTCAACAAGAGCGACTCCGGAAACCTGACCCGGGAGGAGATTTTAAACCCCCAGGGATGGATTCTCCTCTCCTTTATCATGGACCCCCGCACGGGTCTGGGCAGGTTCCGGGACTACCGGATCAGCAACTATGAGCTGATGGAGGAGATGATCGAATACTGCCGGACCATAACCGTGGAGGAGATCCTGGAGAATCCGGATGTCCGGGAGCGGACCCGGCGGTATTTCGAGCAGCAGGAGCTTTTCAAGGAGATGCTGCGGCGCTGCTGTTCTCTGCGGGGAAACGTGATCATCACCAACATCCTCAGCGAGGAGACCATCTACAGCGGCAACCGGTTCATGGTCTATGCCCTCTTCCCGTACCAGAACATCGAAGTGCGGGTGATGTGGGGCCGGGAGAAGCAGAATGTGGTCTTCACCTGCGGCCACAGCATCCTCAACCGCACCAGCGGAACCGATGTGGGAAAGCTGATGCTCTCCTATGGCGGCGGTGGCCATCAGCGGGTGGGAACCTGTCAGATCCCTACGGAGAAGTGGGAGCAGGCTCTTTCGGATATCGTGGAGAAAATGCTGCAGGACGGATAGCCGGATCAGGTAAGCCTAATCAGGTAAGACGGATCAGGTAGGGACCGTTTCCGAAAATATTTAAAGCATTTTTGATTTCATACATGCCGTTATCCAGAGAGAGCATCATCCATGACCTGAACCGGATCTTCAAAGAAAACTTCGAGATCGAAGATCCGGACCCGGACGAGAACCTGAGCCAGGCATACGAGTTCGACAGCATCGACGCGATCGAGCTGCTGGTGGAGATCGAAAAGATCCTCGGCTTCAATCTGACCCAGGAGGAGAAGAAGCAGGCCGTGGAGATCCGCACCATCAACCAGATCTGCGACTATATGGAAGGGCTTGCGGAGGATAGAGCCTGATGGTGGAAAGAAGGGTCGTCATCACTGCGGGTTCCGCGATCACCCCCATCGGCCACGGCAAGGCGAACATTGTTGAAAGCCTGAAAAATGGTGTCTCCGGCGTCAAGCCCCTGCGCCGGGATGATCTGCTCTCTGCATACATCCACTCCGGAGTCTTCGGAACCGTGGATTATCCGGTGGAATACGATTTCGATCGCCGGTTCAAAAAGACCATGGGGCCCGTGGCATTCTACGCGTGTCAAGTGGTCAGGGAGGTGCTTGCGGAGGCCGGGCTCGATCCGGATTTCATCGGTTCGGGCAGGCTCGGGGTCGCGTTCAGCTCCACCCACGGCAGCCCCACGGTGCAGCGGGGAATTTACCGGCAGTTCTTCAGCGGCTCGTCAGAGGAGTATTCCTCGGTGAACGCGGTCGATTACCTCAAGTCGATGGTGCATACCACGGCCGTCAACATCACCAAGATGTTCGGCATCACGGGACGGGTCATCGCCTCGTCCACGGCCTGCACCACCGGGAGCCAGTCCATCGGGTTCGGCTACGAGACCATCAAGTTCGGCCTGCAGGACGCGATGGTCTGCGGCGCGGCCGACGAGTACGATACCACGACCGTTGCGGTCTTCGACAACCTGCTGGCCTGCTCCACCGCGTTCAACGAGACGCCGCATCTCACCCCCAGACCCTTTGAGGAGAAAAGGGACGGCCTTGTGGTGGCCGAGGGCGCCGGCGCGCTGCTGCTGGAGGAGTATGAGTTTGCCCGAAGGAGAGGCGCGAAGATCCTCGGCGAGGTGATCGGCTTCTCCTGCGGCAACAACGGCGGGGATCTGATCCTTCCCAACGCGAACGGCATCAAGGCGACTCTGCTGACGGGGCTGGAGAGTGCGGGGATCGGCCCGGAAGATGTGGATCTCATCAGCGCACACGCCACCGGAACCAAGATGGGGGATGTGATCGAGGCCCAGGCCATGTCCAAAATCTACGGGGATCGGCCCCCGGTGGTCGCGCTGAAGAGCTATATGGGCCACACCATGGGCGCCTGCGGGGCCATCGAGGCGCTGATGACCCTCTATATGATGGAAGAAGGCTTTATCGCGCCGACGCTCAATTTAGAGAAGGTGGACAAGCGGTGCGCGATGATCCGCCATGTGGCCGAGTTGATCCCCGATGCCGATATCCGGATCGCCGCGGTGCAGAACTTTGCATTCGGCGGGGTCAACACCTGCCTCTTTCTCAAGCGGTTCGATGGCTGAGGGTTCGGAAGCGCGACAGGTTCTTCCCGGATATGGAGCGGTAAAACCGGCCTTTGACATCGGCGTGACCTTAGCCGCGTGGACATATTATACGCTGGGGTACCTCCTTTTTTTCGCGCCGCTCTATGCCATTGCGGCCCTCTTTGCAACGGATCGGCAGCGGGCATTTCAGCAGCTCAACCATCGCTTCTACCGGATCTTTTTCAGGCTTCTTCTGAAGATCACCCCGGGGCTGAGCCTCGAGGTTCCGGCGGATATCCGCGCGATCCGCTCGGCCGTGGTCGTCTCCAACCACATCTCCTATCTCGATCCGGTGCTGCTGATCTCCCTCTTTCCGAGACACAACACCATTGTAAAGGGGGCGCTTTTCAACATCCCCTTTTTCGGCCGGATGCTGAAGATGTCCGGCTATATCCCCTCGTCCGCGGAAAGAAATCCCGATCTGGTGATCCGGGGGATGGAGAATCTGCCCCGCTTCTTTGGTACGGGCGGAATCCTCTTCATCTTTCCCGAAGGAACCCGAAGCCGTAACCGAGAGATCCGGCCATTCAACAAAGGGGCTTTCAAGATCGCAAAGCGGCACAATGTCCCCATCCAGATCCTTTTCATCCACAATACGGACCGGCTCTACCGGCCGGACCGCTTCTGGTTCGACACCTGCGTGGAAAACCAAATCACGGTGGAGCGGATCGGGGTTATTCCCCCGGAGATCGGCACATCCCTCTCCGAGCAGATGGCCGAAGTGCGGAGGCAGATGGAACGGGCCGGGGTAAACCACCATCAACACCATTGCAGCAACCATTCATATGAGGTTCCATGAAAGTCGTACTGATATCCATGCCCGATGTCGCGCCCATCATCATCCATGAGATGGCCATCCATATGCCCAATCTCGGGATTGCGAGCGTCGGGGGAAATATCGATGACCATCACGAGGTCTATACCATCGACCTGATCCGTAAGCGCCGGCAGGTCAGGAAATACCTGACCCGGACATTGAAGTGCATCCGGCCCGATATCGTGGGGCTGTCGGCAATGGCGTGGCAGTATGAAACCTGCATCCGGATCGCGCGGCTGGTCAAGCACCTGCTGCCGGAGACAAAGGTGGTCATCGGCGGATATCACGCCACCCTCATGGCCGAAGAGATCGGCCGCTCTCATGAGGCCCGATACATCGACTTCATGATCCGGAGTGAAGGCGAGGAGGCCTGCCGGCGGCTGGTCAATGCGCTGGAGGGAAATGACCGGATCGAAGAGATTCCATCATTGTCCTATCAAAGGGAGGGAAAATTCTTCCACAACCGGGCCGGAGAGATGCTGGACCTCTCCAGGCTGAAGCCCCCCATCCGGGACAGCCGCCGCCTCACCTGGGGCTATCATATTTTAAACAGCAAAATCGAAGTGATGGAGACCTCCAGGGGCTGTACCCGCTCCTGCAACTTCTGCAGCATCCGCCACATGTACGGCAAGAGCTTTCGGACCTATCCCATCAATCGGGTGATTGCCGACATCGACACCATCTATTACAAAAACAGTACCCGATGGATCTTCCTGACCGACGACAACATCGTGCTGGATAAGGAGTGGGTCTATGAGCTGAGCGACGCGATCATCGAGCAGAAGTACAAGGGGCTCAACCTGGTTGTGCAGGCCGACTGCATCTCCATGGCCAAAAACGAGCCGATGGTCAAACGGATGGCCCAGGCCGGGTTCAAATCGGTCTTTCTGGGGATCGAAAACGTCTCTGCAAAGAATCTCGCGCGGGCCAACAAGGGCAACTCCGAAAAGATCGCAAGAGAGGCCGTGGAGGTCTGCCACAGGAACGGGATCATGGTCATCGGGGGGCTGGTGATGGGCTTTCCGGATGATGATGAGCAGTCTCTCATCGACAACTTCGCATTTTTCAACTCTCTGGAGGTTGACGGCGCGTACTGCCAGATCCTGACACCGTATCCCAAGACCGGCATCCGCCAGAGCCTGCTGGAGGAGGGGCTGGTGACCAACCCGCTCGACTACAAGAAATACAACGGCTTGTGGGCCAATGTGCGGACGAATCATCTGAGCGCAGATCAGCTCCAGTATCTCTCCTGGTATCACAAGCAGAGGGTGCTGGGCTGGTGGGAGCCGTCGGGCTTTGTCCGGAGGGACGGAAAATTGTGGACCGGGATCTGGCGGTATACCTTCCGGCCCGTGCTTCAGTATCTCTATGCGCGGAAGATGCGGAAAACCGGATGGGAGGGGCGGTATCGGGATGAATTGGCCCGGCTCTCCCGGATGAACCGGTTCGATGATATCGATGATTTCGACCCCTACGGGGATGTGGCCTGATCCGGGTCCGATTCTGGTGAGATCATGGCCGGAGTTTGAATCAGAGTCTCCAGCGGAAGAATATCATAGCCGTTCTTTTTTAGTCCTGAAATCAGTTTTTCGACCTCCTGCAGCCATGTGCGGAGGCCATCCTCGGTTCCGGGATACCGGTCGTGCAGCAGGATGATGTCGTCGGGCTTGACCCGGCGCAGGATCTTGTCCGAAAGGCCGTGAATCCGCCGGTTGCCCATGTCAAAGCCCCGGCAACTGAAATTGACGGTGTAAAGGCCGTTTTTTAAAAGAACTTTTCTCAATCTCGGATTGGTGATGCCCACCGGTGGCCGGAAGATCCGGGGGAGTACCCCCAGCTCTTTGAGAACCTGCTGGGCTCTTTCGATCTCCCGGGAAAGGGTTTTCCTGCTTTTGAACATTATGAGCGGGTCATGGCCGTAGGTGTGGTTTCCGATGGAGTGGCCCCGGTTCAGGATCTCCCGGATCAGTTCCGGGTGTTTTTCCGCATTCTTTCCGGCCACAAAGAAGGCGGCCTTGATTTGATGCCGGTCCAGAAGGTCGAGAAGCGGCGGGGTGGCAAGGGGGTCAGGGCCGTCGTCGATGGTGAGGGCTGTTGCGCGGGTTCCGGTTTTTCCGCGGCTGATGATGGGGAGATAGAAGCCGAACCCTGGAAAAAAGGGCGCGGCAAAACAGAGGAGAACGAATCCGGCAAGGGGAAGCACAGATAGGCGGGGGTTCAGGAAAAGCAGGAAGAAAGCCAGGGCATATGCAAAGGCGCCGGTTTTTTCGGCCAGGGTGAACCTTGCCGGTTTGGTTGCGGAAACCGTTTTCATTCAGGAAAAAAAGGACAAAAAGACCCAAAGGACGAAAAGGACATAAAGGACGATGGGAGCGGGAAGAGAGGCATCTCCAAGGGCTACGATGAATTTTGGAAATGAAGATCCTGGCAAGGGTTTTGGGGTTTCAGCCTCCACTCCGTCCACTCCGTCCACTCTGTCCACTCTGTCCACTCTGTCCACTTTCGTCCCTTTTCAGTGGGATTTTGATTCCGGAAAACCGCCTAATGCTTCAGGTTCTCCGCGATGAACCAGGCCGACTCCGGGTTTTTTCCGGAGGGTCTGCTCTCCTTTAGAAAAAATCCGGCTTCCCGGATCGTGGCTGAAAATTCTTCCACGGAGCGGTGATAAATCTTCTCCTTGAAGAGCCGCTGTTTTGCCGCAGAAAGCCGCCACAGTTTCGAGGGCTTTGCGGGGGGCGGAATTACGGCCCTTAGAATCAGGCAGCCGCCGGGTTCAAGTGCTTCTTTCAGCCCGGATAAGGTCAGATTCAGGTCTTCATCGCTCAAATAGTGGCTCATATCAAGCATAAACGCGGCATCGGCCTTCTCCGGGAATCGGGGAATCTCCGGGGCCTCTGCCGGATATGCCCGCCCTCGTTTTCCCATCACCTCCGATGCCACCCTGGCCCGCTCTTGGTCCGGGTCCATGCCGTAAACCTTTGCCTCGGGAAGCCGCTCCAGAATCCAGCAGGCCGGGACGCCGTATCCGCAGCCGATGTCCAGCAGGGTTCGAATCTCCCCGCAGCGTTCTATGATTTCCGGCAATTCGTTGAACATTGGGTCCAAACGCATCTTGAAGCGGGCAAAGAGTCTGGGAATGGGTTCCATATCCCGGTATCGGAAAAAAACCCGCTCTTCTATTGAAGCGGATGGAGAAATCTTTGCATTCTGCGGTGAAAATCTCCTCTCAAGCAGCGGCGGCAGAATCAGAAACGCACCGATCAGGGCATAGGCGATACCCACAAAAGAGGTGAGGCCCGCGCTCCTCAGCAGGGAGTGGTGCGCGATGCCGAGGCTTCCGAATCCGATGAGGGTCGATGCCGAGGCCATGAAGACCGCGGTGCGGATCAACTGCAGGTTTGGATGGGACGGCTCTTTGTACCGCTGATGGGAGCGGACCATGAAAAGGGAATAGTCGATCCCCATCCCAAAGACGATGATCCCCAGCATCAGCCCGGGAATGTCCAGTGGATGTCCCAGCAGTTTCAGGGTTCCCAGGGTGCAGACCAGGGCAAAGATGACCGGCAGAAGGGCAATTGCCGTAAGCCGCAGATCGAGAAAGAAGAAGAAGATCAGGACCGCAACGCTCAGTCCGATGATCCAGAGCATCTTTAAAAATGTGGAGAAGAGGAGCTTTCCCAGCCGGTCCGTGAAGAGTACCGGATCGAAGATGCGGCTGTTCTCTTCCGTGAACTTCTCATAAAAGGTTTCAGGGTTGTAATTTTCTCCGGGGGTGAACGCGGAAAACTGGGTCAGGCCGATTTTTGATTCATCTGCCCCTGAAACACCTCTCTCTTTGATCCCGAAAAGGGGGAAAAATTTCTCGGGAAGACGCCCTTCTCCTTTCAGGGATCCGGTTTGGATCTTTCGGAAAAACGGCTCAAAGGCATCC
>JAABSZ010000188.1:0-7350 GCA_011390135.1 Desulfobacteraceae bacterium
TCCTGTTCTGACCAACCAGGCCCAAACCGATCCCCGCTCCAGCGGCGTACCGGACGGGCATATTCCCATCCACAGATTTCTCTCCGCGCCCGCTCTTTTTGAAGGAGAGGTGGTGGGGCAGATCGCACTGGCCAATTCGAGCCGGGATTATCTGGAACGGGATCTCGCGGCCCTGGAGCGGCTCGCCTCCCTCTATGCGCTGGTGATCCAGCGCCGCCGGTACGAGTCGAATCTTCGGCTGAAGGAGCAACAGCTTCGGCAGGTGATCGATCTGGTTCCGCACATGATCTTTGCCAAAGATCGAAGGGGTCATTATCTGCTGGCCAACCGGGCTATGGCACATATCTACGGAACCACGACCTTCTCGCTGATCGGAAGACACCAGGCCGCCTTCCATCCGGACACGGATCAGGTTCAATTCTTTATGAAGGAGGATCGCAAGGTCATCGAAGAGGGAAAACCCTCCTACCTGGAATCCTCCCCTTTTACCGATCTGACCGGCAGAAAACGGATTCTCTCGGTCTCCAAAACCCCCTTTCAGATGACAGAGGGCGGAGAGACGGTTGTCCTCGGGGTTGCGGTTGATATCACCGATATCAAAGAGGCCGAGACAGAGCTGAAGCGGGCAAAGGAGATCGCGGAAGAGGCCAACATGGCCAAAAGCCTCTTTCTGGCCAACATGAGCCACGAGATCCGGACTCCGATGAACGCGATCATCGGGATGACCGATCTGGCAATCGATACGCAGCTCACCCCCGAACAGCAGGAATACCTCTTCATTGTCCGCTCCTCGGCCGATCATCTTCTGATGCTCATCGAAGATATTTTAGATCTTTCAAAGATCGAGATCGACAAATTCGAGCTGGAGCCCCGCACTTTTCTGCTCTGCAAAGAGATCTCCGATACGGTGAAGACCCTTTCGGTGCGCGCCAGGGAAAAGGGGCTCAATCTCATCTACCGGATCTCCGATGGGATTCCCGAAAGTCTGGTGGGGGATCCGAACCGGCTGCGGCAGATCATCTACAATCTGCTGGCCAACAGCATCAAATTCACCGATTCCGGAGAGGTGCTGCTACAGATCGGGATCGAAGCCGAAAGGGAGAAGAGTGTCGATCTCAGATTCTCCGTAACCGATACCGGTATCGGTATTCCCGCGGAAAAACAGGGCCGGATCTTTGATCCCTTTTTTCAGGTGGACCCTTCTGCGACCCGGCGGTTCGGCGGAACAGGGCTGGGACTGGCCATCACCGCAAAACTTGTCCGAATGATGGGCGGCGATATCCAAGTTGACAGCCAACTCGGCATGGGAAGCACTTTTACCTTTGAGATCTGTTTTCCAAAAAGCTCTGCCATGTCCGGGGATGTCTGTGAAGAATCCCGGCCCAAAACAGCGGGAATCCGGGCGGCCCCGAAAGCTGCGCAGCCGAGGCCTACTATCGAAAACCAGGAGAAGGGACTACAGATTCTTCTGGTGGAGGACAACCCGATGAATCAGCGGCTGGCGCAGATCCTGCTGGAACGGGAGGGGCATACGGTATCCATAGCGGCCAGCGGGAAGCAGGCCATCGACCGGCTCGAAAGCGGTTCCTTTGATATTATCCTCATGGATATCCAGATGCCGGAGATGGATGGGCTGGAGGCCACCCGGATCATCCGCAGCCGGAATTCGCCCCTGAAAGAGATCCCGATCGTGGCCATGACCGCCCATGCAATGAAGGGGGATCGGGAGCGGTTTCTGGCATCGGGAATGGACGACTACATCTCAAAGCCGATTCTGCCGGAACGGCTCCGGGAGGTGATCCAACGTCAGACCGAGGCGGCCGGGAGATAGATGTCGATGCAGGTTCCCCTTCCCGGTTTTGATCTTTTTACACATGATCTTTTTTCTTGGCCTTTTCTTCTTTCTCCTCCTTGGTGATGGTGAGCGGTTCTGCATGCCAGATATCCCTGTTGTATTCATGGATGGTGCGGTCCGAGGAGAAACGGCCGATGCGGGCCACATTAAGAATCGATTTTTCGACCCAGCTTTTCCGGTCCCGGTAGAGTTCGTCCAGAGCCATATGGGCTTTATGGTAGGATTGGAAATCGGCCAGCACCAGATAAGGGTCATGATCGAGCAGAATATCTGTGATGGGATGGAAGAGTCTGCTATCCTGGCGGCTGAAATAGCCCTGGCGGATCATGTCAACAGCCTGCTTTAAAAAGGGGTCCGCCTCGTAATAGCTTCTCGGGTTGTAGCGCGGAGCCAATTCTGCGACCTCGTCTGCGGTCAGTCCGAAGATGAAGATGTTCTCCTGGCCCACCGCCTCCATGATTTCGATATTGGCCCCGTCCAGGGTTCCTATGGTAAGGGAGCCGTTGAGCGCAAATTTCATGTTGGAGGTTCCCGACGCCTCGTACCCTGCGGTCGAGATCTGCTCGGAGATATCGGCCGCGGGAAAGATCTGTTCGGCCAGGGAGACATTGTAGTTGGGCGAGAAGATCACCTTGAGCCGGTTGTTGGTTTCGCTGTCCCGGTTGATCATGGCCGCGACATGGCAGATGAGCCGGATCACCAGTTTGGCCATGAAATAGCCGGGCGCGGCCTTGCCCCCGAAGAAGAAGACCCTCGGCTGCATCTCGAACTGGGGGTCCTCCTTCATCTTGAGCCAGCAGTAGATCACATGGAGGATGTTGAGAACCTGACGCTTGTACTCGTGAATCCGTTTGACCTGGAAATCGAAGATGGCCGCGGGGTCCAAGTCGATTTTCGTCACATCGAAGATGAGTTTGGCAAACTTCTCCTTGTTCTGGTATTTCACCCCGGTCCATGTCCGGATGAAATCCTCGTCACTGGCCAGGGGCTCGAGCTGCTGCAACTGCTCCAGATCGGTGATCCAGCCGTCGCCGATATGTTTCGTGATCAGCTTCGACAGCTTTTTATTGGACGCGAGAAGCCATCTCCGGGGGGTGACGCCGTTGGTCTTGTTGTTGAACCGCTCCGGGAACATCTCGAAGAAGTCCTTCAATGCCTTCTCCTTGACCAGGCGCGTATGGAGCTGAGCCACGCCATTGACCGAGTGGGAGCCCACAGCCGCGAGATGGGCCATCCTCACCTGCTTCTGGGGCGTCTCCTCGATCAGCGACATTCGGGCCAGCCGCTGCTCATCGCCGATGAACCTAAGAGCCACATCCCGCAGAAACCGCCGGTTGATCTCATAGATGATCATCAGATGGCGGGGCAGCAGCTTTTCAAAGAGGGAGACGGGCCACTTCTCAAGTGCCTCGGACAGCAGGGTATGATTCGTATATGCGCAGGTTTTTTGAGTGATCTCCCATGCGGTCTTCCAACCCAGCCCGTGATCGTCCATCAGGATGCGCATCAGCTCGGCCACGGCCAGGGCCGGATGGGTATCGTTCATCTGGATGGCCACCTTGTCCGGAAACTGTGAAAAACCGACCTTTCGATCCACCAGGTAGCGCCGGACGATGTCCTGCAGGGAGCAGGAGACAAAGAAGTACTCCTGTTTAAGCCGCAGCTCTTTGCCCTCGAAAAACTGGTCGTTGGGATAGAGGACTTTGGAGATGTTCTCCGACAGGTTCTTCTCCTCCACGGCCTTGAGATAGTCGCCGCTTTGAAAGAACTTGAGATCGAATTCATTTGAAGCCCGCGCGGACCAGAGGCGCAGGGTATTGACCGTATTGTTTCCGTAGCCTGAAATGGGCATGTCATATGGAATCGCTAGCACATCTTCGGTTTCGATCCATTCTGCCCTGAACCTGCCGTCCGGAAGCGTCCTCTCCTTGACCCGGCCATAATATTTGACTGTAAAGGATCTTTCGGGCCTGGCAAATTCCCACGGGTTGCCGAACCGGAGCCAGAGATCGGGCATCTCCACCTGCTGCAGATGCTTGATCAACTGATCGAAGATCCCGAACTCATACCGGATGCCGTACCCATAGGCCGGCAGTTCCAGGGTGGCCATCGAATCGAGAAAGCAGGCCGCCAGCCGCCCCAGCCCTCCGTTGCCCAGGCCCATGTCCGGCTCCTCCATGGCCAGGGATTCGATATCGAGATGCACATCTTTCATGGCCTTCTGGGTCTCTTCGTACATTTCCAGATTGATCAGGTTATTTACAAGGGCCCGGCCCATGAGATATTCGGCCGAAAGATAGTAGATCCGTTTGACGTCGAAGTCGTAATACATCTGCTGGGTTCTGATCCAACGCTCCACGAGCCGGTCCCGGACCGCAAGTGCCAGGGACTGGTACATATCCCTCGGTGTGGCCGTGTACTTGTCTTTGGAAAGGGAGTATTCCAGATGGCTGGCAAAGGAGAGCTGGAGAGCCCCAGCATCCATCCCTTTCTGGAAGGTTCCCCACTTTTTGAAGAGTTCGCTGTCGATCATGGCTTCTTTCCGGGCATTGGGAAGGGGTTGTTGTTTTAGACTCCGAACTTTCGAACTCCGCTGTCGGATGCAGACCTATTTTCTATGATGGGAAAGAGTTTGTCAAGTTCCATTTTTCAATTCGCTTTCGGAAAACAGGGATTGCAAAGGCCGCTGAAAAAGGGCAGAATGTCGAAGGTTTATAGGCAGACGGCCTGATGCGGCTCATGAGGAAAAGGAGGCGGTAAAGAGAAAGAGCGCTCACAGTTTTTCGGAGATGATGTAGGCTTCCAGGGCTTCGGAGGGCACATAGGTTTCACAGACCGTCTTTCCCCGCACCGAGATCCCCGCGGTGTGGACCGTCTCCGGGTCCCCTGAAACCAGTGGATGCCACCATTGCAGATCCTTTCCCGCGGCAATCCGCCGATAAGCGCACGATTTCGGCAGCCAGTAGTACTCCCCGATCGTCAAAGGACCCAGGGGCAGGCACTCCGTCACCTTCTGGGAAAGCCTGCGCTCATATGCGGTGCAGCGGCAGGTCTCGGTATCGAGAAAACGGCAGGAGAGGCAGGTGACATGATAATCCCCGGTATCCTCGTCGATCAGCCGGCGCAGACAGCACCGGCCGCACCCGTCGCACAGCGATTCCCACTCCCAAGGGGTCATCTCGAACAGGGTCTTTCGTTTCCAGAAGGGCTCTTTTTCCGACATTTTTCTTCTGCCTTGCAAAAGGGTTGTTTCTATTTTACAAAGAGGTGAAGATTGTTTAGCAGATATGGGAGGTGATGGCAAGGGGGAAAGCGCTTGCCGGGGAGATCGAATGACTATCCAGTTTCAAGATTTATAAGGAGCAAATCTTTGATTGCAAACATCCAAAGAAAAACCTTCACCACCGAAGAATACCAACGAATGGCGGAAACCGGCATTCTAAAGGAAGAGGACCGAGTCGAACTCATCAACGGGGAGATCATTTCAATGGCGGCCATCGGAAGCTTTCACGCGGCATGTGTCAACCGGCTCAACCAACTCTTTACCCGCGCCTTCAGAGACAGCGCCGTCACCGCCATTCAAAACCCCGTCACCATTTCGAAGACCTCCGAGCCCGAGCCGGATCTTGCGCTGCTGAAGCCCCGCCCCGATTTTTACGCGGCAAATCATCCGACGCCCGAAGATGTCTATCTGATCATCGAAGTCGCAGACACCTCCGTCGAATACGACCGGGGCTTCAAACTCCCCCTGTATGCAAGGGCGGCCATCAAAGAAGTCTGGATCGTCGATCTCCATAAAGCCTGCATCGAAGCCCATTCAAACCCGTCCGAACGCGGATACAGGATGATCCGGAAATTTTACCGGGGAGATGTGATCGCGCCCCCTTCTTTTCCGGAGAAGGTTTTTCCGGTGAATGAGATTTTGGGATAATCAAAACGGGGAAAGGATCAAGGGGCATGGAAAGCGTACCGTTGACTCAAATAAATGAAAACATTGGCGAAATATTGGAGAAGATCCGAAACGGCCAATCGCTTGCCGTTACCTTCGAAGGTCGGGAGATCGGAGTACTCGTTCCCGCAGGCGATCCGATGGAGCAGGCGAGAAGGAGGCTCGGACAGCTTCGGGAAACGGCTTTCGTCGGAGATCTGTTATCTCCCATCAATGAGGATTGGGAGGCCATGAAATGATCGCGGCCGATACGCATGTGATCCTAATGATCACCGCGACATCCATCATTTTCAAAGCGCCGTTGATAACAGCGGATAAGAATCTCATCAAGGCGGATTGTGTGGAAACGATTTGGTAATTGTCATTTTGACGATGAACAAATCTGGGAGGTGGCCATGACTGCTGCAGAACAATTAAAGCAGGAAGGAAGGAAAGAAGGCGCCGGCAATATGCTGGTAAAGCAGATCAACAGACGCTTCGGCAAAGTCCCCCCGCTGCTGAGACAGCAACTGATGAATGCTGATCCTGAGCTTCTGGATAAATTCGGGGAATCCATCTTTGAATTCGAAGATCTGGAAGACGCGGAAACCTGGTGGGTCATCTATGGCAATACCCATTCTGACAACCATTCCCGGTAATGAGATGCACCGTGGAGAGTTTGAAAGCTTTGGCCGCGGTCGGTCATCGCCCCGGACATCCGGGTGGAGTCTCTCTTTGCCCCGCCCGATCACCATCCCGAAGAGTGCTTCTGCAAATGGCAATTCTCTTACAAAGCCGATTCTGATAACCCCTTGCGCATGGAGGAAAAAAGATGAGAAAATGGACTGTGTTAACCATCATATCCCTGTTTCTGCTGACGGGCGGCTGTACCATCATCACCCGAAATCCCGAACCCGGAGGTCCGCCTGCAGAGGCCGGATCGGACAAAGTGGCTGTATGCCATAAAGGGAAAAAGACGCTCTGGATCGACAGGGCCGCTTTAAAGGCGCATCTGGGGCACGGCGATACCCAAGGCCCCTGTTACTGATTCCGAAATTCTACAATGAAGCTGTATCCGGAAGATCAACCCGTGCATCGGACATGAAAATTCTACTCTCCTTCATCGGAAACAACGACTGCCGCCCTTTTGAGAAGCCGGGGCCGCTGATCACCGCGCTTCACGAGGTAGCTTTGGACCGGTTGTGCCTGCTCTACAACCATGACCGGTATCTGAAGCCCGCGCAGGAGATCTTTCGATATGCCCGGGAGCACTTCCCCGCGCTTCAAATCTCTCTGCACGCCGCGCCGGCAGTCGATCCGATCGACTACAACCTGGTCTATCCGGCCATGTACAGCGCAGCAATGCAGATCCGGGAGCGGTTCGGCCATGCTGATTATACGGTCGCGGTCACCTCCGGAACCCCGACCATGCACGCCTGCTGGATCTTTCTGGTCAAAGGGGGTGTGATCCAAGCAAAGCTGATCCAGATCTCCCGGGAGTCGGGGATCTCTGCGGTATCGCTGGAGCTGGACGATTTTCCGCAGATCCAGGAGATCGACCTGATCA
>JAABSZ010000189.1:0-374 GCA_011390135.1 Desulfobacteraceae bacterium
GAAGTATCTCTCGAGCTGGACGACTTTCCCCAGATCCGGGAGATCGACCTCATCAAGACAGAGATGACCCGGCTTTCCCGGGAGAACCGCCGGCTGAAATCCCGCCTCGAACTCGATCATGATCCGATCGTGGGGCAGTCGGCCGGTATCCTGAAGATCAAGGAGCAGATCGGGATTTTTTCCGATACGAATATTCCGGTCTTCATTCATGGGGAGACCGGAACCGGCAAAGAGCTGGTTGCCGAAGCGATCCATTCCAACAGCCGGCGGCGGGAGGGGGCTTTTATCTCCGTCAACTGCGGTGCGATCTCCCCCCATCTCTTCGAGAGCGAGTTCTTCGGCCACAAAAAAGGGGCTTTTACAGGGGCAAATGC
>JAABSZ010000190.1:0-7683 GCA_011390135.1 Desulfobacteraceae bacterium
TCTTCCGGGAGAGCTGCGCGGGGTAGCTCATCCCGGGCCGCGCGCCCGTTCCATAGGTGAGGCTGTCGCCGAAGCTGATGATGTTTTCTCCTGCCGGATTCGGGTTCCGGATTTCGTATCCGGAAAAGAAGAGCTTGTATCCGACAAAACCGGCCAGCAGGAGGCCGATCGCTATCAGAGCGTTTTTCATGGTGTCACCCTTTGCAATTCGTTATTTTTGACCATCTCTTTTCTTCTCCGGTCTGTTTTGGAAACAATAGCGCCTCAAGCGCATATTCTGCCCGATCCCGTGATCGAAATCAAGCCTGTTCCCGCCTCTTTTTCCGCACAAGATCCGCACAAGACCCAAACAAGACCCAAACAAGATCAGGAGCGGATGAGCAGCTCTAAAATTACAGCATTGACCCCATAGTCTCCTTAACCTATTCTCCTCTATGATAAAAGAGGATATTTGAGATAAATCTTTATGGCGTGGAATGGAGTTGCGGATTCATGGGTGAAATGATACTCTGTGAAGGGTTTGTTCGGAATTCGGCAGGCCTGAAACGGAGAATAATATGATCGATCAGAAAGAAGGCGCTATATTGAAAGATCTACAGTCAGGCCGGCAGATGGACCCTTTTGATTCGGAAATCTGGGAGCAGATCTTTGATACGATTCCCGCGCTGATCATGATTATCGGCAAAGATCATCGGATACTGCGGGCAAACCGGGCAATGGCCCGGAAGGTGGGCATGCGGCCCGAGGAAATGGCAGGTAAAACCTGCTACAGCATTGTTCACAAAACCGATTCGCCCCCTGCATTCTGCCCCCATTTCAAACTCTGGAAGGAGGGAATGCCCCAGACCGTATCGGCCGAGGACGAAGGGATGGGGGGATATTTCATGGTTTCGGAAAATCCGCTGTTTGATGCCCAAAACCGGCTCATTGCCGGGATTCATGTGGCCTGGGACATCAGTGCGCAGAAACAGGCCGAAAAGAATGCCGAGAGCGCCAACCGGGCCAAAAGCGACTTTCTGGCGAGGATGAGCCATGAGATCCGCACACCCATGAACGCCATCCTCGGAATGACCGAGCTGACCCTGGGTTCGGACCAGAGTTCGGACCTGGGTTCGGACCTGATGCCGGATCAGATTGAAAACATCAAAACGATCCGGGACACCTCAGCGCATCTTCTGGGGATCATCGACGACATCCTCGATCTCTCTGGAATCGAATCCGGAAGAATCAACCTGAAATCAGTCGATTTTTCCCTCACGGATCTGCTCGACAGGGTATTGAATATCTTTACCTCCATGGTCCGGAAAAAGGATCTCTATCTTAACCTGAACCGTGACGCTGACGCGCCAGAGCATCTGAAAGGCGATCCCCAGCGCCTGGAGCAGATCCTGGTCAATCTCATCGGCAACGGCATCAAATATACCGAGACCGGCGGCGTCACCGTAACGGTATCGGCCGCATCGCCGGAAAAAGAACTCCCAAAAGGTTCCGACCAGACTCCGGAGAGGGCGCTCTTCTTCTCCGTCAAAGACACCGGCATCGGCATTCCCTTTGAGGATCAGGGGGATATCTTCAACAGCTTCACCCAGTTCGGCGATATGAAGCGGCGGTATGGCGGCACCGGTCTAGGGCTTGCCATCAGCCAGCGTCTGGTGGAGCAGATGAAAGGGGAGATCGGCCTCAAAAGCCGCGCGGGGGAGGGGAGCGAGTTCTTTTTTACGGTCCGCCTGGAGCCGGGGGAGATGCCGAAGAAGGCAGACCGGAAGGAAGCCATTGAAGCGGATGCAGCCATAGAGCGGCCCCTCAGGATTCTTCTGGCCGAGGACAACCCGCTCAATGCCCGGATCTCGAAACTGCTGATCGAAAAGCTGGGGCACGACGCGGTTGTGGTGGAGGATGGCCGAAGGGCTATGGTGGCGCTTTTCAAAGAGCGATTCGATCTGGTGCTGATGGATCTGGAGATGCCGGAGATGAACGGCTTTGATGCGGCAATGCGCATCCGTCGGGGAGAGGCCGGAAGAGATAACTCGGAGATTCCCATTGTCGCGCTGACGGCTCATGCCCTGACCGAGTTCAAGAGCCGGTGCGAAGAGGCCGGGATGGATGATTATATCACCAAGCCGGTCGATTTTCACAAGCTCTCTTTGGCCATTCGGAGAAATGCCGATGTCAGTCCGGAGCGCCGGCACAAGGTCCGGCCTTTTTCCCCCTCCCGTCTGAAGGATCATCCGGTGCTGAACCGGCAGGAGGCCCTCCACCGGCTGGGGGGCGATGAATCCCTCTATGGAAAGGCATTGAAGATCTTTTCGGAAAAAGGAGCCGAGGCCCTTGCCAGACTCCGGAGCGCCATCGGAGAGAACGAGATGGGAGAGATCCGAAGGCATGCCCATTCCCTGAAAAGCCCCTTTGGACTGATCGGAGCCGAATCCTGCCTGGAACTCTCCTCCCAGATCGAAAATGCCGCGATTGCCGGGGATCGCAAGAATGTCAATGAACTTTTCAAGCTTCTGGAGGAGGAGCTGGACCGGCTGAAAAAAGAGCTGGAGCCGCTCTCCGAGGTTGCGGCTGCGATCTGATCTTTATCTATTTTTTACCTGAGTAAACACAGGAGTCGATGATGAAAGGACTGCTCATCCGGTGGATAGTCTCCACCATTGCGATTCTATTTGCCGCATATCTATTGGACGGGATTTGGATCACCGGCTTTTTGGCGGCCTTTTTCGCCGCGGCCGCGCTTGGCATATTGAACGCGCTCTTCCGTCCGATTCTGCTGATTCTGACGCTGCCCATCAATATCCTCTCTTTGGGGCTTTTCACCTTTGTGATCAATGCGTTGATGCTGATGATGGCCTCCGGCTTGATCGCGGGGTTTCATGTGGCCGGGTTCTGGTCCGCGCTGGGCGGATCTCTTCTGATCAGTATCGCCAGTTGGCTGCTCAACTCCTTTGTGTATGAAAAGGAGAAGGTGATCCATGAAAAACCGACGGCAATCGAGATGCGCTATGACCATGATCAGGATCGCTGGGAGTAGGAAGAGGCTGAATGTCTTATATTTTTGAGATCGCGGTCGATCCCGATGAGATCCACGACCGGGATCATCTCCGGCGCCAGATCGAAAAACGGGCCGGGCGGTCTTTTGCCGATTTTGCGGTCAGAAGGCGTTCTGTGGATGCAAGATCGAGACGCCCCAAATTCGTGCTGCAGGTGGAGATTCTGAAGGAGGCCCCCGATGTTTCAAAGATCTCATCTTCGATCCTTTCACAGTTCGAACCGGTCAAAGGAGAGAAGCGGATTGCCGTGATCGGGGCAGGGCCTGCCGGCTATTTTGCGGCACTGGAGCTGATCCGGTGCGGGGTCAAGCCGATTGTTTGCGAGCGGGGCAGGGATGTTCTGGCGCGGCGGAAGAGCCTGAAGCTGATCCAGCAGGACGGGGTGGTTGATCCCGATTCCAATTACTGCTATGGCGAGGGGGGCGCGGGGGCCTATTCCGACGGGAAGCTCTACACCCGATCCGTCAAGCGGGGAAATGTGGGGGAGATTTTAGATATCTTCGTGGCTCACGGTGCGGTTTCCGACATCAAGATCGATGCTCATCCGCACATCGGCTCCAACCGTCTGCCCCGGATCATCGAACGGATGCGGGAGACGATTATCGGATGCGGGGGGATCATCCGTTTTGGTGCGCGGGTCGAGGATATTTTAATTGAAAATGAAGCCGCGGTCGGGGTACGGCTTCAGGATCGGGAGAGGATCGATGCTGACGGGGTGATTCTGGCGTGCGGCCACTCTGCAAGGGGGATCTTCAGGATGCTTTGCGAGAAGAAGATCCGCATCGAGGCCAAGCCCTTTGCGGTCGGTGTCCGGGTGGAGCATCCGCAGCATATGATCGATGAGATGCAGTACCATTCCAATAAAAGGCATCCGAATCTGCCGGCCGCAAGCTACCGGTTGAGCTGCCAAATCAATGGGCGCGGAATCTACTCTTTCTGTATGTGTCCCGGCGGGTTCATCGTGCCTACAGCCACGGAGCCGGGGGAGATTGTTTTAAACGGCATGAGCCTTGCCGGAAGAGACGCGCCCTTTGCCAACGCGGGAATGGTGGCCGAAATCCGGGAGGAAGATCTTGCCCCCTATGGTGAAGAAGGCCCGCTTGCCGCGATGGCCTTTCAGGCCGATATGGAAACGCGGGCATTCGATGCCAGTGGCGAGAAAAGCCAACGGGCGCCTGCCCAGCGGATGACCGATTTTGTGGAGGGAAGGGTCTCTTCGACGCTGCAGAAGACCTCCTATATTCCCGGCGTCCATTCCTATCCGCTGGATCGGCTGCTGCCGGCTTGGGTGGCAGAGGCTTTGAAAGCGGCTTTTGTCGAGTTGGGCCGGCGCAAAAAGGGGTATTATACCGAAGATGCGCTGCTGCTTGCCGTGGAAACGAGGACCAGCTCTCCGGTGCGGATTCCCAGGATCGAGGAGACAATGATGCATCCGCAGGTTCGCGGGCTTTACCCCTGCGGGGAGGGGGCAGGCTATGCCGGGGGGATTGTTTCGGCGGCAATGGACGGGGTGCGGGTGGCTGGGGCTGCAGCGGAAAGCCTTGGGCCAAAAGACTAAATGACCAAAAGGACATAAGGGACATAAAGGACCGGGGCGAGGCGGGGCGGAGGGCGGTACTTGAAGTTTTGAAAAGAATTTTCCTTAAGGACGGGGGGCGTAGCGCAGTTCAGTCCTTGAAGTTTTGAAAAGAATATTCCTTTATCCTAAGCTTTGTTTTGTGGTAAATAGATGCAAAACAGCAGAAGGATGAGGGAGAGCCATAAGAAGAGAAAAGGAGCAGCAACATGAAGGTGATCGTCGATTTGGGCGTCATTCCCCTGGGAACGGGCGTCTCGGTTTCTAAATATGTCGCGGCCTGCCATCGGATTTTTGATGCCTGCGGGCTCAAGACCCGGCTCCACGCCTTCGGCACAAACATCGAGGGCGAGTGGGACGATGTCTTTGCGGCCATCAAACGGTGTCACGAGGTGATCCACGAGATGGGCGCACCCCGGATCACCACGACCATAAAGGTGGGAACCCGCACGGACCGGGAGCAGAGCGGAAACGACAAGATCAGAAGCGTGGAAGAGAAACTGAAAAAGAATAAGTGAAGGGGTGGGTTACCGGCCAGAGCATAAAAAAGTGGGGCGTAAAAAAGTGGAGCGTAAAAAAGTGGGGCGTAAAAAAGTGGAGCATAAAAAAATGGAGTGTAAGAAGGAGAAGAACCTCGCATCCTGCAACTGCAGCTATGATCCCTGTTCCAGAAAAGGCATCTGCTGCGAGTGCATCAGTTTTCATCTGAAAAGCAGGGAACTGCCCGCATGCTGCTTTACAAACGACGCGGAACGGACCTATGACCGATCCTTCGAGCATTTTGCCCGGCTGGTCAAAGAGAAGAGGGTCTGAAGGTTGGCTTTGTCCCAGTCCTTCTCCCCTTTGGGATTGGGGGTTTCCAGGATCTTGGGGATCTTTTCGAGGCGGGAATCGGACATGATGCAACCGAACGCGTCGATGCCGATCTTGCCGTAGCCGATGTGCTCGTGGCGATCCACCCTGGAGCCGAAATCGCTCTTGGAATCATTGATGTGGATGACGGACAACTGATCCAGGCCCACGATCCGATCGAATTCCGCGAGGGTTCTATCATAGGTTTTCGGGGTGCGGATGTCGTATCCCGCGGCAAAGATGTGGCTGGTGTCGAGACAGACGCCGGTCTTTTCGGGCATCCCGATCTTTTCGAGCATCTCCGCGATCTGCTCGAAGGTGTGGCCGATGCCGGAACCCTGGCCGGCCGTGGTCTCCAGCAGAAGCCGGGCCGTGCAGGAGGGGTTATCGTCAAAGATCCGCCGGATACTATCGGTGATCTTCTCCATGCCGACATCCATTCCCGTATCTTTATGGGAGCCGGGATGGAGAACCACATAGGGGATGGAAAGGGCGGTTGAACGGTTCAGCTCCTCTTTCAGGGCAGCACAGGATCGCTCATGGACAGTGGGGTCCGGGGCCGCAAGGTTGATGAGATAGGCGGTGTGGGAGGCTATCTCTTTGATCCCTGTTCGCTCGCACCCTGCGGCAAACGCGTCGATATCGTCCGCGGTCAGCTTCTTGGGCTTCCAGGTGCGGGCGTTTGCGGTGAAGATCTGCATCGCGGTGCAGCCATATTCGAAGGCGCTCTCCAGGGCTTTATGGAGCCCGCCTGAAACCGAAAAATGAGCGCCGACTAATGGCCGTTTGGGGGCAGTCGTTTTCATACGGTCTCCTATAACATCGGAAGAGAAGATTGTAAACAGAAAGGAGTTTACTTCATGGGCAAAATGATAGAAGATCTCGAAGGCTATTTCAAAAGCTTTTCTCCCCGCGGGGATGATCTGCTGGCAGAGTTGCAGGAAGAGGCTGAAAAGGAGAACATCCCCATTGTGGGGCCCGTGATGGGCCAGCTTCTCTCCATCATGGCCGGCGTCACCGGTGCAAGGCGGATTCTGGAGCTGGGAACCGCAAACGGCTACTCCGCGATCTGGTTTGCAAAGGGGTGTGCGGATGCGGGGGGAAAGGTGGTCTCTCTTGAAAGTGATCCGGAGATGGCAAAAAGAGCCCGGGAGAATTTCCAACGCGCGGGTGTGGCGGACAGAGTTGAGGTTCGGGAGGGCGATGCCATGACCGAGATGGTCGCGATGAAGGGGCTTTTCGACCTCATCTTCTTAGATATCGACAAACAGAGCTACGCAAAGGTATTAGGAGAGTGCGAACGCCTCTTAGAGCCGGGTGGACTGCTCATTGCAGACAACACCGCGTTCAACGATGCAAAGGAATTCAATGCCGCCATCTGGGAAAGCGACAAATGGGAGGCCGTCAACCTGCTGACCTTTCTGCCGCATCACTCCGAGAATTACGACGGCCTCTGCTTTGCAAGGCGGGTACTCCGGCACATGTAAAAAATGGGAGGGGGATGATGGAATGGTCCGATGTCTGTAGGGAAAAGCAGCTTCATAATCTTCCCTATAAGATCGAGCTGAACGAATGGGGAAATATCGTCATGAGTCCTGCATCGAACCGGCACGGCAACATCCAGAGCAAGATCGCCTTCTTCCTGATGACGTTGATGTCAGAGGGAACCGTTCTGACGGAATGCGCAGTGGAGACTTCAAAGGGGGTGAAGGTTGCGGATGTGGTCTGGGCCTCTGCGGAATTTCTGGAAAGAAACCGTGGAACCACTCCCTATATCGAAGCCCCGGAGATCTGCGTGGAGATCCGCTCCCCCTCCAACAGCGATAGGGAGATGTTCGAGAAAAAGGATCTATATTTTGCAAAGGGAACAAGGGAATACTGGCTCTGCGATGAGGAGGGAAGGATCGTGTTTTACAATCACCGGGGAGAGATGAACGGCTCCGGGATTTACCCTAAGATGCCCCGTTCCGTTGAAGTGGATGCCTGAATTGTTTGTTTTTTATCAACCATCATCGGGAACTTATCCATGAATCGAAAAACCCTCATCAAAATCGGCCTCTGGTCATCGGCAATTGTCGTGGTGCTGATTATCGGCATCCACTTCTTCCCCAAGGAAGATCCGACCCTCGGCTTCTGGGGCGCGTTCTACTATTCCCTTCGGGTCTTTATTCTGGAGCATGATCTGGGGCATTTCCCCCACACACC
>JAABSZ010000191.1:0-7675 GCA_011390135.1 Desulfobacteraceae bacterium
CGCACCGTGGCTCACCGCATCTGCCCCTTCCATCTGTGCGATCTCCATCTGGCGCTTGGCGATCAGGGGCCGGGCCAGAGAGGTTCCCAGCAGATATTGGCCCTCGTAGATCGCGTTGGCGCGAAACGCGGGAAAGACGTAATCTTTTACGAATTCCTCCCGGAGGTCGTCGATATAGACGGCAACAGCGCCCGTCTTCTTCGCCTTGACCTCCACCGTATCCAGCTCCTCCTCCTGCCCGATGTCCGCGGAGAAGGCCACCACCTCACAATTATAGGTCTCGATGAGCCATTTGAGGATCACCGACGTATCCAGGCCGCCCGAGTAGGCCAGCACCACCTTTTTCACATTCTGCGACACGTTACTCATATCTCCTTTGCAAGTCTCTCACGAGTCCAACAGGGTCTCTAAAATCGCCTTGTGCATGTGCATCTTGTTTTCAGCCTGATCCCAGACCGCCGAGGCCGGCCCCTCCAGCACCTCTTCGGTGATCTCCTCCTCCCGGTGCGCGGGCAGGCAGTGCAGGACCATGGCCGTGCCCGGGGCCCTCTTCATCAGTTCCGTATTCACCTGATACGGGGCAAATATTTTCTTTCTGGCCTCGGCTTCATCTTCCTGACCCATGCTGGCCCAGACATCGGTGTTGATCACATCCGCATCCTTTACGGCCTCGATTGGATCGGTGATCACCCGGATGACCCCCCTCCCCTTCTCCTGCGCGTTCTTCAGGATCGACTCATCCGGAAAATGGCCATCGGGGCAGGCCAATGTGAGATCGAATCCCAGCACGGCCGCGGCATTGATCCAGGAGTGGGCCACATTGTTCCCGTCGCCGATCCAGACGATTTGCCGGCCCTCATATCCGCCTTTGACCTCGATCACCGTCATCAGATCGCTCAGGACCTGGCAGGGGTGGTAGAGATCGCTCAGGGCATTGATCACCGGAATGTCGCAGTGCTCGGCAAATTCCTCGATCACCGACTGTTTATATGTCCGGATGGCCAGCACATCGAGATACCGGCTCAGCACCCGCGCGGTGTCTTTGATCGGCTCGTTTCGGGCCATCTGGGTGTCTTTTGTGCTGATATAGATAGGCGTTCCCCCCAGTTGAGCCATTCCCGCCTCAAAGGAGATCCGGGTCCGGGTGGAGGCCTTTTCAAAGAGAAGCCCCAATGTCTTTCCGGCCAGAGGGCGCTCGGCAGTTCCTGCCTTGTGGCGCGCCTTCATTGCGATGGCCCGCTCGAAAAGCCTTTTGAAATCGGCCTCGGTCAGATCGAGCAGCGATCGGATGTCCTTTTTCATCCTCATCCCCCCTCCTCTACAAGATCCGGGTCCTGAAAGATTTCTTCCAGACAGGAGATAAGCGCATCGATCTGCTCCTTTTCCACGATGAGCGGCGGCACGAAGCGCAGAATCTTCTCCTGAACCGCATTGACCAGAAACCCTTTTTTCATGCAGGCGCGGACAATCGGGGCCGCGGGAACCGAGATCTTCATGCCGCAGAGGAGGCCCATTCCCCGTACATCGAGGATAAAGGAATGATGCTCCATTAATTCGGCAAGCCTCTCTCTCAGATACTCCCCCATCTCCCGGCAATGGTCCATGATCCCCTCTCTGGTCAGGATCTTCAGATTTTCGAGTGCAGCCGCGGCCACAATGGGCGTGCCGCCGAAGGTGGTGGCATGGGTCCCCGGAACAAAGGCCGAAGCGACCTTCTCTGTTGCCAGCATCGCGCCCATGGGCAGCCCGTTGGCCAGGGCCTTGGCCAGGGTCATGATATGGGGAGTCACATCGAAGTGCTCGTGGGCAAACAGCTTGCCGGTTCGGCCCATGCCGGTCTGCACCTCGTCGAAGATGAGCAGAATCCCCCGCTCGTCGCAGAGCCTGCGGACTCCCTTCAGGTAATCGGCGTCCGGAACCCGAACCCCGCCCTCCCCCTGCACCGGTTCCAGCAGCACACCGCAGACAGTCTCATCCAGCTTGGCTTCCAGGGCTTGGATGTCGTTGAAAGGGACGAAATCAAAGCCTTCCAGCACCGGATCGAACCCGACCTTGATCTTCCCCTGCCCGGTCGCGGACAAGGTCGCCATTGTCCTTCCATGAAAGGACCGCTCCATGGAGATGATCCGATAGCGATCCTTCTCTCCCCTGTCGAAGAAATAGCGCCGGGCCAGTTTGATCGCGGCCTCATTGGCCTCGGCCCCGGAGTTGCAGAAGAATACGCGGTCCGCAAAGCATTGGGTTACAAGCATCTCCGCAAGCTCGGTCTGGGGGAGTGTATAATAGAGGTTGGAGACATGGATCAGGGTCTTGGCCTGAAGGGCTACAGCCTCTGCAATCTTAGGATGCGCGTGCCCCAGGTTGCAGACCGCGATCCCTGCAACAAAATCGGTATAGGATTTTCCGTCCGCGTCCCAGAGGGTGCAGCCATCCCCCCGCACCAGGGCCAGGGGAAACCGCTGGTAGGTATTGGCGATGACCCGATCGGCCGTATCAAAAAGGGATTTGCTGATCGATTCGCTCTTCATACTGTCACTTCCGTTCCGATGCCGCTGTCGGTAAAAAGCTCCAGCAGCAGGGCATGCCTTTTCTTGCCGTTGATGATATGGGCCTTGGCCACGCCGTTCTGCAGCGCCTTCAAGGCGTATTCGATCTTGGGGATCATCCCGCCGGAGATCTTCTTCTCCCGAATCATCCCCCGGATCTTCTCCGCATCGATGGAGGAGATGAGCTTTCCGTCGCCATCCAGCACCCCATCCACATCGGTGAGCAGAATGAGGCGGCCCGCGGCCAGGGCCTGCGCGATGCTCGCGGCCACCAGGTCCGCGTTGATGTTGTATGTCTCGCCATTCTCCCCCGCGCCCACGGGCGCGATGATCGGGATGAAGCCTTTTGCAGTCAGGGTGTGGATGATATCCGGATCCACATGGGTCACCTCCCCCACCAGGCCCGGATCGATGATCTCGGGAGGCTTGTTCTCATCCTCCTGATAGACGATCTTCAGCTTTTTGGCCCGGATCAGCGCACCATCCTTGCCGCTCAGACCCACGGCCTTTCCCCCCTGCTGGTTGATCTGCGCCACGATCCCCTTGTTCACCTTGCCGCCGAGCACCATCTCCACCACATCCATAGTGACTTCGTCCGTCAGACGCATCCCCCGGACAAACTGGGGACGGATCCCCATCCGGTCCAGCACGGAATTGATCTGGGGCCCCCCACCATGCACCACCACCGGATTCAGGCCGATGAACTTCATCAGGGTGATATCCCGGGCAAAATCGGTCTTGAGCTGTTCATCGACCATGGCATGGCCACCGTACTTGATGACGATGGTCATGCCGGAAAACTTCCGGATGTAGGGCAGCGCCTCGATGAGGATGTCCGCGACATTGGGCAGCATCGCTTCTCTTCCTTTCACTTCGGATCGTTTTACAAAAAAGGGGGAATCGACCGGCCTCGAAAGGCGGCCGCCGGAAAATTACAGGATATACCGGCTCAGATCCTCGTCATCCTTGATCTTCTTGAGCTTATCATCCACATAGACCCCGTCGATGGTTATCCGCTTTTCGCTCATGTCGGGAGCATCGAAGAGTACATCCTCCAGCAGCCGCTCCATCAGGGTGTGCAGGCGCCGGGCTCCGATGTTCTCGGTGGTGCTGTTGACCTCCTCCGCGATCGACGAGATCCGATGCACCGCCTCGTCCTCGAAGATCACCTCCACCCCCTCGGTTCTCAGCAGCGCGATGTACTGGAGCAGCAGCGCGTTTCTCGGCTCCGTCAGAATCCTGTAGAAATCATCCTTTCCAAGGGCTTCCAGCTCCACCCTTATTGGAAAGCGGCCCTGGAGTTCCGGGATGAGATCCGACGGCTTTACGGTATGAAATGCGCCGGAGGCCATGAAGAGGATATGATCGGTCTTGACGGGCCCATACTTGGTCGTCACTGTTGAACCTTCAACAATCGGCAGCAGATCCCGCTGCACCCCCTCCCGGGAGACATCGGGCCCGCCGCTCCGTTCACCGCCCTTGCCCGCGATCTTGTCGATCTCATCCAGAAAGATGATCCCGTCGTTTTCCACTTTTTCGATGGCCATGCCCACGACTTTTTCCATGTCCACCAGGTTCTGAGCCTCCTCCTGGGCCAGCAGCTTCATGGCCTCGGCCACCCGCATCTTCCTTCGCCGGGTGTTTTTCGGCATCAGGTTGGAGAACATCTCCTTGAAGTTGATCCCCAGCTCCTCCATCCCCGCGTTGGAGAAGATCTCAACCATGGGTGTGGAGCGGTCCGACACATTCACATCCACATACCGGTCGTCGAGTTTTCCGCTCTTCAGCATCCGGCGCAGCTTCTCCCGCGTGGCTCCCGATGCCTCCTCCGGCGGATTCTCAGGGGCCTCCCCGGGCTGGCTCATCTGGTTCATCTGATTCATCTGTGTGTTACGGGCCGGGGATTTCGGCAGCAGCAGATCGAGAATCCGCTCCTCAGCCACCCGCATGGCCTTCTCCTGCACCGCCTCCTGCTCCCGTGCCTTGAGATTGTTGACCGTCAGCTCCACCAGATCCCGGACCATCGACTCCACATCCCGGCCCACATAACCCACCTCGGTAAATTTAGATGCCTCCACCTTGTTGAAGGGGGAATCGGTCAGCCGGGAGAGGCGCCGCGCGATCTCGGTCTTGCCCACGCCCGTAGGGCCGATCAGGATGATGTTCTTGGGCGCGATCTCGTCTTTCAGATCATCGGGAACCTGGCGCCTTCGCCAACGATTCCGCAGCGCAATCGCGACGCTTCTTTTGGCATTCCGCTGGCCGATGATGTACCTGTCCAGCTCCCGTACGATCTCCGATGGTTTGAGATTGCTCATATATTTTATTTTTACAGCTCTTCGACCGTGATGTCGGTATTGGTGTAGATGCAGAGGGAGGCCGCGATGGTTATGGCCGATCTCACGATGTCGGCCGCGGCCATCTCCGTATGTCGGATCAGTGCGGTCCCCGCGGCCTGTGCCATCACCCCGCCCGATCCGATGCCGATGATCCCCTCATCCGGCTCGATCACATCTCCGTTGCCCGAGATCAGAAAGAGACGGCTCTCGTCGGCCGCGACCATGATCGCCTCCAGCCGGCGCAGATACTTGTCGGTACGCCACTCCCGGGCCAGCTCCACCGCGCTCCGGGTGAGGTTGCCGTTGTACCGCTCCAGGTTGGTCTCCAGCTTCTCGGAGAGCGTGAGCGCGTCGGCCGTGGCCCCGGCAAAGCCGACGATGATCTTGTCATTGTAGATCTTCCGGACCTTTTTGGCCGTATGCTTGATGATCGTATGCTCCAGCGTCACCTGACCGTCGCCGGCCACCGCGATCTTTCCCTGGTGGCGGACCGCCAGAATTGTGGTTCCGTGAAATGGCTTCATCAAAGACCTTTGCTTCGGAGAAATAGATATTATCTCCGGTATTTCAATTCATTTCCATCGGACAAAATCGGCTGAAAACCGGATTAGAACCGAATCATATCGGACAGCTCTTTCCAGGAGCCGACCTCTGGAAAGGGGTGCGCCTTACGGTTCCAGGGCTGCCGAAAGAGAATCGGGTTGATGCCGGCCTCCTCCAGCATAAAGCAGGTCTCGAGCCGGTCCTCCACAAACCAGGAGATCCCCCGGGAGAGCAGCACATCGGTCTTGGCCTCGAACGCGCCCGTGGCCACCACATCGATATTCTCCGGGGTGAGGGGCAGGGTCTTCTGCATCCACGCCTCGATCGCCTCCAGCTCGGGCCTTGCCGTGACAAAGAAGAGGGGCGTATGCCGCTCTCCGATCCGGGTCAGCACATCGACCGCGCCGGAAATGGGAACCAGTGCCCCGGTGCTATCCGGATCGAGCAGCCGGATCACGATCTCCTTGATCGTCTCCCGTTCCAGCCCCAGGCACTCCTCCAACTCATAGCAGGTGATATCGTCATATTCAAGTCCCGATATCCCGAACTCCTCCCGCGCGATGTCCAGAAAGAGGTGCATGGTATCGGCCACCACCCCGTCGATGTCAAAGGCGAGCCGCGCTGGATCGATCTTTTCTCTCTCCATAAAAGGCCCCGAATGCCTGATCAGGCGAACCGCCGGGTCTTCTTTTTCAGACGGCTGATCCGCTTCCGGTAGATCGCGGACATCTTCTCATTCTTATCCTCCAGGGCCTGGTGCCGTCTGGCCTTCAGCTCCCGGATCTTCTTTTTGATGTTCCGGACCGTGCCGCTCTTCTTCTTTGTGACGGTTTCCTGGATGCCTCTGGCCTCTTTGATCTCGCTGATCAGCTCGGCCTTGTTCATCCCGTGGGCTCCGATGATCTGCGGAATATCCACCGCAAGTCCCCGCAGCTCCTTGGAGGTCATCTTCTCCAGAGGCTTCTCCTTGATTTCCTTCTTCTTTCCACCCATATCGGTATCGCTCCTTTCATTTAGTCACAGGTCATTTAGTCACAGGTCATTTGATCACAGGTTTTTTTAGGATATAAACGCATAAGCGGAGGTTGACCCTCCGCTTATGCAGATCTTCAGGCTTGCCTGAAAGCCTCTATTATGTACTGATATTTCGATGATGTCAATGCCGAATCAATGAGGTTCCATCGCTTGCATCAATTTTTGGATATCGGCCCAGACCTCCCTCCTCCGTTCCGGATGGTGGAGGAGAAAGGCCGGGTGAAAGGTGGGCATCACCGAGATACGCCGGCTCCCGCTCCGAAAGGTGTGAAAACTGCCCCGGAGCCGGGAGATCGGGAGATCGGTCTTCAACAGGGTCTGTGCGGCAAATGCGCCCAGCGCGCAGATGAAATCGGGCCCGATCGAAGCGATCTGCCGCCGGAGAAAAGGAGAACAGGCTCTTACCTCCTGGGGCAGGGGGTTCCGGTTTTCCGGGGGCCGGCACTTGAGGATATTGCAGATATAGACCTCCTCCCGGGTAAGTTTCATGGCGGCAATGATCCTGGTCAGCAGCTTCCCGGCCTCCCCCACAAAGGGCTCTCCGGAGAGATCCTCGTCCCTTCCCGGAGCCTCCCCAACAAAGACCAGCCGGGCAGTACCATTTCCCGCGCCAAAGACCGGCCGGTTCCGATGCTTATGGAGGGGGCATCCCCTGCACCGCAATACCTCGGATCGGATCGCGGAAAGGGATTCACCGGCCTTTCCCCAGCTCTCCACCCGGGCAATGGACCTCTTTGGAAGATCGAATCCGCTACAGTTGCACTCTTTTAAAAACCGGAGATACTCCGCTGCCCCCTCGAGAACGGCTCCGGGATCCCCTTTTTCAAATGCGGCCCACCGGTTCATCCCTTTCCCCCGATCAATAGTTCGGTAATTTTTCCCGGTTTACAGGGCTTCAAACTATAAACATCTGAATTCATTGGGAGCGGGCTTTCAAGCGGCCAATCGTAAATCATTGAAATCATTAAATCCAAAATTTTTTACCGGACTATTGCCCGATTGAAGTGCCGCTTTTCAAACTGTCCGGTATCCGATCCGGTATCCGATCCGGTATCCGATCCGGTATCCGGTCCAGCACCCGGTCCAGAACCCGGTCCAGAATCAGATGCGCCGCGTCCGATTTCTCCATCAGGGGCAGCTCCTCTTTCTCTCCGTCCCGGTAGAAGAGGCTGATCCGATTCGTATCCGCGCCAAATCCCGCATCGGCCCGGC
>JAABSZ010000192.1:0-7429 GCA_011390135.1 Desulfobacteraceae bacterium
CAACGGTAATCGTTCCGGCCTCGATGGTCGTCTCGGCTCCCGCCGTAACGGTGGCCGACTGGCTTATGTTGTTGAGCTTTACCGTATAGGTTCCGGGGAAGAATTCTTTGGCTTCGTTGGTGTCGGCCGATGCCAGTTGATCCCCCGCGGCGTTGCTGACATAATAGGTGGTGTCGCCGGTTCCGGATACCACGAGGCTTCCGGCTGTCAAAGTCTTTGTGTTGTTGGCGGTTATGGAAGCCGATTGCTCGGTTCCGTTGAGCAGCACCCGGTAGGATTGGGGGAAGAGATCCACGGCCCCGCCAGTCTTTTTCGTTGTCAATTGTTTTTCTCCGTCATAGACGAAGTAGTCATTCTCATAGCCCTTGCCGTTTACAGCGAGGGTTCCAGAGCCGAAGAGTGTCTCCTCTCCCGCTGTGATATCAAAGGTTTTGGGGATTCCGTTGAGAAGAACCATATAGCCGTCGGAGTTTTCGAAAAGATCCATCGTGCCGCCCGTATCCGATGATCCGGCCGAATCCCCGTCGGTGCTGCTGCCCACATAGAGCTGGTATTTGCTGTTTTTCTTTCCGGTTACTATCAGCCAACCTGCATTAATTACTCTCTCATGGTTTCCATTGTTCACCCCGTCCGCTGTAACGTCTGCGTTTTTTTCCACCGTGTGGAGGATGGCCGTATATTTTCCGGGGAAGACCTCGATCTTTTCGTTGGTTTTAGCTGATATCAGTTCTTTGCCCTTGTCCGTATCGTAGAGGGAAAAAGAGCTTTCTCCTTTTCCAGTGACCTGCACATAGCCAGCGTCAAAGGTCACGATTTGGAAATTATCTACCTTTGCAGCTTGTGAAGGCTCAGTGCCATTCAGTTTAACCTTATAGGTACCCGGCAGAACTTCCATGTATTTGTTGGTCTCCTTGCTGCCGAGTTTCTCGTCGTTTTTATAGAGGAAATAGCTGTTGTCGCCAGTTCCGGTTACCAGAACGGCTCCGGCTATGAGATACGGTGTACCCGGGACATTCACTGAACCTTCCGTCTTGTTTAGCTTGACGGTGTAATTTTCGTAGAACATATCGATATATTTGTTGGTTTCAGCCTTGGCTATCTCGGTGTCTTCAGAGTCATAGAGATAATAGGTGTCGATGCCGAACCCGAGCACAATGAATGCACCCGCGGTGAGCGTCTTATCTGCGACGGGCGACTTCTTCTCCACTATTTCCCGATCATGATTTTCGAGATCATAGTAAATATCCTCATCATTTTCAACTTTGTAGAATTTGAAATAATAGCTCCGATTGTTCAGCTTTACCTCATATTCTTCACCAGGATTCGCGCTCAATTTCAAGCCATCTTCGCTGTTGACTGGTGCGTCGCCCTTCTTTTCACCATCCTTGAAGAGGAAAAAGGAATCGGCTCCGCTGCCGCCTGTTACATATATCGTCATATCCTCCGTACCCTCTGCGGAAACCGGAATGCAGACGAAAACAAAAATCAGCAGGATAACGGAAATGAAAATATCTTTCGATTTCATGAAAAACCTCCTTTCGGGTTGGCAAAAACCGTCCGCACAGGAGAAGACGTCAAGGATGGCGGTTTCACAGCGGCCGATGGGAGAGGTGCAGATGCATCACCGACCGCACGGCCTGGTCATGGGCGCCGCTGAATGTCCAGGCATTGCGGCCCAGTTGGGACCAGTTCGGGTCCCCCAGCGTAACCGTGTGGGCTTCATTCGGCGCCAGTACAAAAGTGAGATCGCATTCCAGGGGAACCATCAGGTAGAAGCGGATCAGAAAGATCAGCGCGGCCCACTGCCGCCCCTCATCGATCATCTCGTAAAAACGATCCCGGGTCAATGGCCCCAGGGTGACCGCGATCTTTCCGGTCCTATCCTCCACCTCCTGGCCCAGCACCGCATCGACCCCCAGCCCTCCTGCGGCCCCGCCCCCCAGAGAAAGGCGCTGATCCGGCGGGATTGCCACCCGGTGTTCCACGCACTGCGCCACATCGACGTCGATTCCGGGAAAGGCGTCCAGCAGCAGGGTCTCCAGCCCCAGCGCAGAGCGCCGGTCCCCGGCAAAGAGGCCGATGTACCGCAGCAGCCCGTAAGGGTCCGGGGCCTGTGACCACAGGGTCTCATCCCGCAGCCCCAGCAGGCTGAAGAGGATGTCGGGATAATTTCCCGATCCGGCCTCCACCATCCCGTAGAGGGGCCGGTACTTCCCCTGGACCGCAAAGAAGATCTCGTAGAGGCGCTGGTGGATGATGTCGAGCAGAGCCCTCGCGGTGGTCTGATCCTCCAGCTCCGCGGCCATGAGATCTTCGGTGTAGAAGGCCGGCAGCGGAGAGGAGATTCCGTACAGCCCCATAAAAGTGGTCAGGATCGTCTCGATCCCTTTTTCAGGGCGGGATTCGATCCGGGAGACCTCAGCGCGGGGATAGTCGAGAAAGAGGTCGGGCCGGATGCGCAGCGCACCTGCCGCGATTCCGCTCTCCCGGACGCCTCTTTTCAGCAGCCGGATGGTCTGGAAAAAGGAGAATGCCTCGGGATTCTTCTCCAACTGCTCCTTCAGTGCCGGTTCCAGGTTCGGTTTCAGATCCGGTTTTAAATCCGGTTTTAAATCAGGGGACGGGTCCCCAGTCTCGGCAGCCATGGGATACGCTCTCCTGTAAGCACGTCTTCAAGGGTCAGTACCGTATAGGTGTTGATGCTCGCGCAGGTCCCCAGAAAGCGGTCGAGGATGGAACCGAGCAGCGCCATGTCGCCAATGCCGGAGAAGTGGTCCGAGCGGGTCTTGATGAAAATCGACTGGCCCCGGTAGATCGCGCCGCCAAAGAGGCGCTCCTGGGGGGAGACCGTCACCGCATCGATGCCGTCGATCCTTTTGCGGTTGGCGATCTCCCGGGGCTTGTCCCGGCCCCCGGGGATGAGATAGAAGGTGAGCAGGGTCTTCAAGCTCTCGGTGCTGGCGATGGAGAGGTAGTTGAGGGAGAGATGTGCCAGCAGATACCAGAGCAGATCCCCTTCGATCGGAGGCCGCTGGCTCGCGGTGGGCGGCGTGATGTTTTTATACGTCACCAGCTCCGGCGTGTCGCTGGTGGGCCGGGAGATGTCCCCCCGCTGGAGAAGATCGGGAATCGTGTCGTTGGTGCAGGTGAGTTTCACCGAGATGGTCTCCGCGGCCGGCAGGGGCTCGGACCCGGGATAGGCCACCGACAGGAGTACGTCGATCTGACCGTCCCGTGTGGAGGGTCGGAATACGGTCTGGTAAACCGGAGACGCGTCCCGCTGCGGGTTGAAGCCTGTAAAAGGGACAAAGTTCCGCTTCTCCGCAGTGCCGCTGACGAATCCTGACACACCATCCACCGAAAAGACCTGAAAGGTTCCGGGGGCCATTCCCCCGGGCCGGATCGGAACCTCGCTCTCCTGGTGTTCGATTAGCACCGGCTCAGCATCCCGGGTAAAGAGATTGATCGCAGGGGTGGCAAAGAGGACGAACCGGTCCGTATTTACCTTGGGTACTTCAAAAGGGGGGAGGTTGCAGACAAAGGTGACGCTGAAAGCGGTTCCGCTCCCCCGGTTCTTCCATTGGGAAAGATCCAGATCGAAAAACATGAATTTCTCCGGAAAGAGAAAATACTCCTGGATCAGCCGGAAGCTGGGGAAGACGTTTGTGGGATAGGGAAGGAGTGCGGCATCCGGATCGAAGCCGGCCGGGGAAAGGGATTCTGGCGGAGGGGTATAGGCCGCGCCCGGCGCCTCGATCCGGATCTCTTTGAGGTAGCGGGTCAGCAGCAGATAGAGGTCGGCCGTCTCCTCGTAATCCCCCGCGATGTGCAGCCGGAGCCTTTCGGCATCCCATTCCCCCAGGGTCATGGCGATAAAGGAGAAGTCGAGCCGGATCTCCAGCAGATCCACCTGGTGGCCCCGAAGGCTCCGCTCCGCCAGCGCGGCCCCCTTCAACTGCAGGGGGCTCACTTCAACTGCCCGGCAGGTGCGGAACCGGCAGACCGTGTCATTGACCGGAACCGAGTCGATGTGGGTGCTTGCCGGAACCGTAAACCGTTCGTTGAGGTTATCCTTGGGCGCAAATGCGATAATGGTTGCCGAAGGCACGGGCCGCAGATAATGGGGGCAGATCATCTGCATCAGGGTGTGGAGGATCTCGGGCAGTTCGTCGTCGAGCTTGCGGCGGATGCCCGCGGTCAGAAAGGCCACCCCCTCCAGGAGCCGCTCCACATCGGCATCGGCCGAGGGGCCGCTCAAAAGGGGGGCCAGAATCGGATGCTCCTGGGAGAATTCCCGGCCCAGCTCCTTGAGCCGGCGCAGCTCCCGCCGATAGTATTCGCTGAATACGGGCATGAAAGGTATTAGGTCCTTTATCTATTCATTTATCTCGGGTCATTTATCTCGGGTCATTTATCTCGGGTCATTTATCTCGGGTCATTTATCTCGGGTCATTTATCTCCGGGCCGATCTCGAACTGGCTGTCGGCCATCATCCGGGTAAGCAGTCGAAGAGGAATTCTTCGCTCCTCGTGGACAATGATCCCGGAAAGAGAGAACCGGAGCGCTAGATCGGCCTCGGTGCTGCCTTCAAAGGAGACCTCCACCTCCTTGATCCGGGGCTCGTACCGCTCCACAGCCTTTGCGATGATCTGTCGGATCCGCTCTGTTTCAGGAGAGGCGAACTCCCCGGGAAGATCGGAAAGATCCGGAATCCCGAATGCCGGGTCCGCGGGCGCGGTTCCCTGCCGGGTGTTGAGAATCCGCAGGAGATGATCCGTCACCGAGCGGACCAGCCGCTGCTCATCGGTTTGGGCCGGGGCCTGGGTAAGATCATCGTTTTGTGCCCTGTGCCGGTTGATCAGCCGTTCCAGAAGCCGTTCGATTCCCACAGGCTGTCGCTCCTCCTCTCCTTTTTCCTACCGCTCTTCGGGTGCGATCCAGGATTCCTCGTGCTCCACACCGTCCACCTCCCAGGTCCAGGTGATCCGCTCGTAGGCAAAGGAGACGTCTTCCATGAACTTGTAATCGGCATTGTCCGGATGGAGCCGGTGGGGGGAGATGGGACGGATCCGGGTGACGATCGCATTGGCCAGTTGGATAGTATAGAATTTCTCCCGGCCCCAGGTATTGGGCGCGGGAAAGTACCAGGAGAAGATCACCTTGGTCAGCTTCTCCCCGTCGCAGAGGAGCTTGTAGAGTTTGGGTGTGCTCCGGTCGATCTCCTTGTTGATGACGATGTCGGTGTGGACCCGCCGGCCGATGGGCAGCCCGGTCTCTTTGCTTCTGGGCATCTCCACTGCGTGCTCGAATGCATAGATCTCGATGGCACCTTCCAGGCCCTCGAGATCGCAGGAACCCCGGATCTCTCCCTGTCGTTCCCCCCAAAGGGTCATAAAGCCGGGCATCGGCATGGAATTCGTCTCCCTTTCATTGCTTCGGTCTTATTCGACCGCGCGGTTCTATCTCTTTTCCTACAGGAGCATGAGTCTTGTCAATAGATAAATGGAAAGCGCCATTTACCGCTTGACAAAAAATGGCCGATTCTTTATCAAGACAAAAGCGCCAAACGTATAATTTCAGGAGCGTAACCAACTTGGATTTTACCGCCCTCGGCAATACCCCCATCAGCGACGAACGGCCTACCGGAGCCGATGCCCGGTATGATTCCGGGTTCCAGGATCTTCAGGCTGAGATCGGCAAACTCTCCACCCCCCCGGGAATCGTGGACTGGGAGAGGGTGGCGGAGCTGGCCGCGTCCATCCTTGAAACCAAATCCAAAGACATGCAGGCCGCGAGCTATCTCGCGGTCGCGCTGATCCATACCCGGAAGGCCGAGGGGGTGAAGATCGGGCTGACGATCTACGAGGATCTGCTCACAAATTTCTGGGATGATCTCTTTCCCGCGAGAAAGCGGGGCCGGAGCAGCGCGGTGGAATGGTGGGCAGAGCGGTCGGACGCGGCCCTCAAACACATTCTGCCCGGGATTTCCAAGGTGGATCGGGATGCGCTGCTGGAGAGGTTGAACCGGATCGAGGATCTGCTGGAGGAGAAGCTGGAGGAGCCGCCGCCGCTGACGCTGCTGCGGCGGACATTGAAGTCCCTGCCGCTCCCCGAAGAGGGGGTCCCGCCCCCGGAAAACGGCCAAAAGCCGGAGGCCGGGAAAGCCGGAGGCCGGGAAACCGCGCCCTTGGAAACCTCATCCGGGCTGCGGTCAAATTCCCCGGAATCTGAGAAACCGGACACTGCCCTTGAAGAGGCGCCGCCGGAACAGAGCGCGCGGGAAGATAGATGGCCGGAGAAAGAGGAAACCAATGCCCCGAACGCTCCTCCCCCGCGCCCGGAAACCACGAATGGGCCGGAAGGGAAGTCCGCGCCAAAGATCCCGGCCCCGCTCTCCAATGAAGCGAAGGAGGCCCGAAAGGGGATCGAGGCCGCTTACCGGCAACTGCACCAGGCCGCGATGGCCCTCCAGCAGGCAGAGCCTGAAAACCCCGCGGCCTATCGAACCAACCGGATCTCGGCCTGGGCCCTGATCACCGTATCCCCCCGGCACTCCAACGGCAGAAGCCAGATCCCCCCGCCCCAGACCGGCACGGCAGGCCGACTTCGGGAGCTGCGGGAGAGCGGCAACTGGTCCGGGCTGCTCCGGGGGGCCGAGGCCGAACTCCACCGATTCGTCTTCTGGCTCGATCTCAATCGGTTTTCCCATGAAGCCCTCTCCCGTCTAAACGGGGAAAAGGGTTTTGAAAATGCGCAAAAGGCCGTGCAGGAGGAGACCCTTTCCTTTATGGGGCGGCTTTGGGGCCTGGAGAAGATGGCCTTTGCCGACGGAACTCCTTTTGCCGATGAAGAGACCCGGAAGTGGCTCGATTCCCTAGGGGGAAGTCTTTCAGATGGGGCCGGGGCCGGTTTTTCCGCGCCGGCAAGGCAGGTCTCCCCGGATGCGGCTTGGGTGAACCGAGCTGTGGAAAAGGGGAGAGCGCTCGCGGAAGGGAACCGGCTGTCGGATGCCCTGGTCTATTTTCAGGAGGGAATCCGAAGCGCGGCTTCAAAGGAGGCGGAACTGGTCTGGCGGATCTCCCTGGCCGATCTGCTCCTCGAATACGGGCAGCCGGAGCTGGCGACCTCCCATCTGGAGCGGATCATGGCCGAGATCGAGGCGCACCGGCTGGAGATCTGGGACACGGAGCTGGCGCTGGCCGGACTCTCTGCGGTCTGGGAGGGGGCCGCGGCTGGTGTGTTGAAGATGGTTGACGCGGCCGGGATTCTGGGGCGGATTGCGGCGCTGGATGCGGCTCATGCGCTTCGGCTCAAGACATCGCGGTAAGCATCATGAGAGCGCTCCTTTGTTTTGAAATCTTACGTCGAACAGACCGCTTTTGAACATCAGGAGGAGATATGCCGGATCGGATCATTTATGAATTCACCT
>JAABSZ010000193.1:0-7425 GCA_011390135.1 Desulfobacteraceae bacterium
GGGCGGGGGCCAGTTCCCCATGATCTTTTCGGTAAAGGCGCGGGACAGGGGATACGAAGTCTTTGCTGCCGCGTATGTCAAAGAGGCCGACCCGCAACTGGCCGAAATGGTCGACGCGGTGGAATGGCTCCATCTGGGTCAGGTGAAGCGGCTGATCCGCTTCTTCAAGCGAAACGGTGTGGAAGAGGCCGTGATGATGGGTTCCATCCGAAAGACCCGGATGTTCACCGATGTCCGGCCCGACATCAAAGCGATCTCGATTCTGGCCGGCATGCGCCACACCCATGATGACGGGGTGTTGAGGGCATTTGCCGGGGCACTGGAAGAGGAAGGCATCCGGGTCCGGGATGCGACCTTTCTGCTGCCGGAGCTTCTGGCCCCGGAAGGCGTATGGACCAGACGAAAGCCGAACCGGGGTGAAAGAGCGGATATCGAACTGGGGCTGAAGCTGGCCCGGGAGATCGGCCGCCTCGACATCGGGCAGTGTATCGTGATGGGCGGCGGATCGGTTCTGGCGGTGGAGGCCATCGAGGGAACCGACGCGGCCATCCGGAGAGGGGCCGCTCTGGGAGACGGTGGCGCGGTAGTGGTCAAGATCTGCAAGCCGAATCAGGATACCCGCTTTGATGTGCCGGCAGTGGGCGCGGAGACGATCCGGACCATGATCGAAGCCGGGGCAGATGTCCTTGCGGTGGAGACCGGCAGAGCCGTGGTCTTCAACCGGGAGGAGATGGTGGCGCTGGCGGACCGGCATAAGATAGCGGTGATCGGTGTGTGAAAAGCCTCTGTGGCTTTGAAGATTTTAGGGTTTGAATAAAGAAGAATCAAAAAAACAAGATGAAGAATGAAAACGATGAAGAATGAAAACGATGAAGAAGGGATGCATTGAACGATAAAGGGAAACTTCGGGTCGCGGTCATCGGTACGGGCTATCTGGGCAGATTCCATGCGGAGAAGTATGCGCATATGGAGGATGCGGAGCTGGTGGGGGTTGTCGATATCGACGAGGGGAGAGCCCAGGAGATCGCAGGGATGTTAGAGACCCGCCCCTTTGCCGATTACCGGGATCTTGCCGGCAGGGTGGATGCCGTCAGCATCGTGGTCCCCACCCATTCCCATTTCGAGGTGAGCCGCTTCTTTTTAGAGCAGGATGTGGATGTCTTCATCGAAAAGCCGATGACCCAAACCCTTCCCGAGGCCGAGTCCCTGATCCGGATCGCGGAGGAGCGGGGTCTGATCATCCAGGTGGGGCATCTGGAGCGGTTCAACTCCGCGGTGGTGGCCCTGCGGGATATTTTGAACCGCCCCATGTTCATCGAATCCCATCGCCTCAGCACCTTCAAGGGCCGGGGAACCGATGTAAGCGTTGTCCTCGATCTGATGATCCACGACATCGACATCATCTTGAACTGCGTCCGATCCGAGATCAAAAGCATTCATGCAGCAGGCATTCCGGTCATCTCCGAGCATGTGGACATCGCAAATGCGCGCCTGGAGTTTGCAAGCGGCTGTGTGGCAAATGTCACCGCCAGCCGGATCTCCATGAAGAACGAGCGAAAGATCCGCCTTTTTCAGCGGGATGCCTACATCTCGGTCGATTTCTCCAGCCATGAGATCACGGTGATCCGACAGAATGGGAACAAGGATCCGGGGGGGCTCATTCCCGGTATGGAGATCGACCAGCGCTGCTTTACCAAGGGGGATGCGCTGGATGATGAACTCCGGGCCTTTGTGAAAAGCGTCATCCGACGGGAGGCTTCCGAAGTGACGGGTCAGATGGGCCGGGATGCTTTAAAGATCGCGCTCTCCATCATGGATCAGATCCGACAGACCAGCCGGCAGTTTTTGAGCGATTAGTGGCATCTGAATCCCATGCAGCAAAGCGGGTGATGATCATCGCGGGTGAAGCCTCCGGTGATCTGCACGGCGCTGAACTGATTTGGGCCATCCGCCGGATGGATGATAACATCGCCTTTTTCGGCATCGGCGGAAAGGCCATGAAACGGGCCGGGGCAAAAGTGACAGTCAACGCGGAGAGCCTTTCGGTGGTGGGGATCACCGAGGTCTTTTCCAAGCTGCCCCAACTGTTGAAGGGGATTTCGGCGGCCAAAAAGATGCTGCGGCAGTTGAAGCCGGATCTGCTGGTGCTCATCGACTTTCCAGATTTCAACCTCCATGTGGCCGCGACCGCGAAGCGGCTGAAGATTCCGGTTCTCTACTACATCAGCCCCCAGATCTGGGCATGGCGCTCGGGCCGGATCCATAAGATCGGCAGAAGGGTGGATCATCTGGCTGTGATCCTCCCCTTTGAGGAGGGGTTTTACCGCAGGCGGAAAATTCCGGCCACCTTTGTGGGGCATCCCCTATTGGATCATCCCGAGATTCCCGATCATCCTGAAAAAGATTTTGGGGGCGGCAATCCGGTGGATAGACTGAGTGGACTGAGTGGACAGAGTGGACAGAGTGGACAGAGTGGGAAGGGGCATTGCTATACCGTTGGACTGCTCCCGGGTTCCAGAGATCGGGAAGTAATCCGCCACCTGCCGGCCATGCTCGAAGCGGCAAGCCTTCTGCACGGCCGAGTTCCCGGCATCCGTTTTCTCGTCTCCATCGCGCCCTCTCTGGACCCGGGGCTTGCCGAAGCCATCCTCGAAAAGCAGCGAAATGCTCTTCCCATCGAACGGGTCTACGGCGGGGCACGACATCTCTTCAGCCGATGCCACATGGCGGTTGCGGCTTCGGGGACCGTCACTCTGGAAGCGGCCATCGCAGGTCTTCCCCTGGTGATCATCTACAAGGTTTCAGGATTGAGCTACTGGATGGGGCGTCTCCTCATCCGGGTGAAGAATATCAGCCTCGTCAACCTGATTTTGGGCAGGACCATCCTGCCGGAGCTGATCCAGGAGGAGGCATCTCCGGAGCGGATCGCACAGGAGGTCGAAAAGATCCTCACGGTTCCGGGAAGGCTCGAGGGGCTTCGGGCGACGCTGATCAATATCCGCCATCTTCTGGGCGGGCCCGGCGCAAGCCATCGGGTGGCCCAAATCGCGCTGCAGATGATGCGGGGGAATCCTTGAATTCCCGGAAATCGAACTTTTACGAGCTGCGCAGGAAGAAGTTTTACGAGCTGCGCTGGAACCTGGTGGGGCTGCTGGGAAAGGGGATCATCTATGTACTTTTCCGTACTGTCCGAATTGAGAAGGAAGGTTATGAACCGGTTGCCGATCTTCTCCGAACCAGGCGTTTTATCGCGGCGGTCTGGCACTCCCGAATTCTGCTGCCGAACTATTTCTTCAGGGGATGGAACGGGATCGGGCTGGTCAGCCGCTCCGAGGACGGGGAGATCATCGCCAGAATCCTGCAGCAGCAGGGGCATGAGCCGGTCCGGGGCTCCACCTCAAGGGGAGGACATCGGGCACTGGCCAGGATGATCAAGATGATGAAGGAGCAGATCCGCCCCGCGATTATCATTCCGGACGGCCCCCGGGGACCCCGTTTTGTCGTGCAGCCCGGGATCATCGCACTGGCCTTAAAGACCGGATACCCGATCGTGCCCATCACCTACAGCGCAAAAAAGGGGAAGTTCTTTTCAAGCTGGGACCGGTTTCTGCTCCCCGTCCCTTTCACCCGATGCCGTCTCCTTTATGGTTCCCCGATTTCGGTCCCCCCGGAAGCCGATGCCCCGGAGATGGAGCGCTGCCGCATCCGTCTGGAAGATGAACTCAACCGCATTACCCGCAGGGCCGACGCGGATTTCGGCCATATGATTCCATCGGATCGGGATTCATGAAGTCAAATCCCATCCGAAAGAACCCGATTCGGCAGGTCCCGATTCGAAAGATCCCGATTCGAAAGATAAGGGAACAGGGGCTGCAGCCCCGCCATCGGTATCTCCTCTCCCTGGTCCGGCAGAACACCGGAAAACTTGTGGCCGCAATGGCCTGTATGCTCATCGTTGCAGCCTCCACATCCGCATCGGCCTTTCTGGTGAAGCCGGTGCTGGACGACATCTTCTTCAAAAAAAACGTGGCCATGCTCCGGCTGATCCCCCTGGCCGTAATCCTGATCTACCTGCTGCGGGGCCTCGGCTATTACGGCAATTCCTATCTCATGAACTATGTGGGGGAGAATATCATCCGCCACCTGAGAAACCGGCTCTACGACCGCATTCAGGATCTGCCCCTCTCCTTTTTCCAGAATGAGCAGACCGGGGTACTGATGTCGAGGATCACAAACGATGTCAATGTGATCAAGGCGATGGTCTCCACCGCGATCACCGGCTCTCTGCGGGATGTCTTTACGATCTTCGGCCTCACCTTCGTGATCTTCTACCGGGATTGGAAGATGGCGATCTTTGCGCTCATTGTGCTGCCGGTGGCCTTTTTCCCCATCGTGGAATTCGGCCGGCGGGTGCGCCGGATCAGCACCGGATGCCAGGAGGCCATGGCCGACCTGAACGCCTTTCTCCACGAGACCTTCTTCGGCAACAAGATAGTCAAGGCATTCGGCCGGGAGGAATATGAGAAGGCCCGATTCTTTCAAAAGACCGATGACCTCTTCAAGATGGAGATGCGGGCCGTGGTGGCCAAATCCCTCTCTTCGCCGGTGATGGAGTTTCTGGGGGGGCTCGGGATCGCCTTTATCATTTGGTACGGAGGGTCCAGAGTCATTGCCGGGACTTCCACGGCCGGCACTTTTTTTTCCTTCATGGCCGCAGTGCTCATGCTCTATGATCCGGTCAAGAAGCTGACAAAACTCAACAATGCCCTGCAGCAGGGGCTTGCTGCCGCAGACCGGGTCTTCGACATCATCGAGCGTGATTCGGATATTTCCGAGGTCAAAGATCCGGTGATCATCGAGCGGGGCTCCCATCGGGTGACATTTGACAGTGTAACCCTTCAATATGATGACAAGGTCGCACTATGGGAGATCGATCTCGATGTCCGGCCCGGGGAGATCGTTGCCCTCGTGGGCATGAGCGGCGGGGGGAAAACTTCCCTTGTCAATCTCATCCCGAGGTTTTACGATGTCACCCAAGGGGCGGTCTCCATCGACGGGGTCGATATCCGAAAGGCATCTATCGCGTCCCTGCGGGATCAGATCGCGATCGTCACCCAGGATACGATCCTCTTCAATGACACCGTGGCCGCAAATATCGCCTACGGAAAGCCGGATGCGTCCGAAGCGGAAATCCGGGCTGCGGCCCGGGCCGCATATGCCGATGATTTCATCCAAAGGCTGCCCCAAGGGTATGAGACCCCCCTCGGGGAGCTGGGCAACCGCCTTTCGGGAGGAGAGCGGCAGCGCCTCTGCATCGCGCGGGCCCTCTTGAAGGATGCGCCGATCCTGATCCTGGACGAGGCCACCTCTGCACTGGATACGGAATCGGAGATGCTGGTTCAAAAGGCCCTGGAGAACCTGATGAAGGGCAGAACCACCTTTGTCATAGCGCATCGCCTCTCCACCATCGCATATGCCCAGCGGATACTGGTGATCGTCGGCGGAAGGATCGTGGAGCAGGGCCGGCATGAGGAGCTGCTGGCCTGTGACGGCGAATATGCAAAGCTCCATAGAATGCAGTACCATCGAAATGAAAAGGAGGAGAGCAATGACAGTGGAGATCAAGAATGACGACTGGGTATGGGTCGTGGTCGTGGTGGGGCCCATTGGAAGGGATCAGCTTCTGGGGCAGGAGTATTCAGAGGATAAAATCTCTTTTATCCCCACATTCCTTTCCAAAGAGGACGCGCTCAAATGCTATAATCAGCTCACCTTTGAGGAGGGAAAGAAATATGAGGTGCAGGCGATTATATATGAGGAACTGCTGGAATATGCGGAGGCCAATGGCTTTTCGGTATATCTGCTCAATGATAAGGGGGAAATCCAAAAAAGAGTCGAGGTATAATCCGAGCCCAATTCGAGGCCAAAACCGTGATCCTCTCTTCCTTCCGGTCTTCCTTCCGGTCTTCCTTCCGGTTCTCTTCAACCGGGCGGTCTCTTATCCGGCGGATGAGTCCTGAGATGTATCCCCGTCGATTTCCTGCTCTGATTCCTCTGATTCCTTTGAGTCCGAAGTCTCGGGACGATCCATGAGAGAGGCTTTCCTTCCGCTTACTGGCCTTTCGGCAGGGTCATCTTTTTCGAAATAGAGATAGTTGGTAATGGTTGTGGGTTTTTCCGAGCGGATGAATGCGCCGCCGATCACCTCCCCCTCTACCGATTTGACCTCGATCTTTCGAAGCACCTTGGATCGTTCCCGGTCATCCAGTTCGAATTCCACATAGAGTTCATCGCCGACCCGAATGTCGTGGAGCCGATTGGTGGTGAACTTCAGACCGGATCGGGAAAGATCCAGAACGGTCATCCCTCTATCCATTCTGGAAGGGTTGAATACCCCGGAAAGCTTGGTGCTCTTCCGGTAAGATTTCCGGCGCTCCAGAAAAACGGAATAAGTATGGCCGCATTTGCAGCGGAACTGCGCCTGTACAGAACTTTTTGAGTTGCTGAAGTGAGGGGATACATCCTCGATGACCAGAAAATCACATACCGGACAGACCATTGCCGCCAGATTATCCTCACCTACAACCACCTTTAATTTCTCTAGATCTTTACGCATCCGTCACAGTTCCAGATCGGTTTATTTTTTTGCAGATTTTATAAACTGAAGCAGAAAACGCTTCCATTCGTTTTCCGATAGATCGATCTCCACATCCTTGCATTGGGTCTCCTCCTCAAGATCATCGATCCCGATATTCGTATCCAGATCGTCCTGATCCACCTCTTCGGTAAAGGTGATATCAAATGGATTTTCCTCGGTATGGAGAATCTTCCAGAATTTGTTCCATTCGTTTTCCGGAATTCTTTCGGTCTCATCTCCATTTCTTCCCGGCAGATCTTCCTCCGGATCCATTTCATCGGGTTCGATTGCCGATTCCTTGAGGTGAAAGGCGACCACCTTCATATCGGATACACCATCTTCAAATTTTTTTTTCCCGACATCGGGAGAGGGAGAGGAGGCCTCATCTGCCATGGAGAGCAGCTCGTCCTTCCGGCGCATGGTCTCCAGAATCAGCCCCATCACATTGATCGGGATTATCTCCATGTTCCTGAGGTTGATCCGGCCGTCTTGGTATTCAAAGATCCCCTTCTCCCAGGAGAGCAGATCCAAGATGATCTCCTCGGCCTGTTTGTTGACCACCGCGCCGAGTTTGTCAGAGGTGAGAAATCCCTCCTGTATCAGTATATTCCCCAGTGTCCGGTTCTTCTCCCGAGCGATCTCCAGACAACGCGTCAGATCCTCTTTGGAGATCAGATTGGAGTTGCGCAGGATGCTTCCCAGCCTTGCCCGCTCCAGTGTCCCCATCACGCAGAGCACCGCGCCATCCTGAATGAAGAATTTGACCTGCTTTGCACCATTTTGCGCCC
>JAABSZ010000019.1:0-31242 GCA_011390135.1 Desulfobacteraceae bacterium
TGCAACCGTTGTGTATCAATTTAACAAAACAGATGGAAGTATTGAAGAACTATCTTCTTATGAAGGCATCCCTTCTGATAACAATTATCTTAATGATAATTTAAGAGAAGGTAATAAGTTGTTTGATTCATTATTAGAAATTGAAGAGGATTTGTAAGTATGAATTTTTTTAAACCTGATTGCCAAGAACCGACAATTAATGAATCAGAATTTGGGCTATGTGATGACCAAAATGGAACGAAAGCTTATACAAATATTGATGATCAAACAAAATGGATTGCTACGGTACAAAATAAAAAGAATAAAAATTTGACTTTCACCGCAATTGATAAATGCATCATAAATGATGAGGAAAAATTAGACAGAGGGCGTTGTGATGGCATGTTGATTTCGGATTCTAATGAACACATATATTTTGTAGAGTTAAAAGATCAGTCAAAAAAATGGATACACAAAGCAATAAATCAACTTGAATCAACAGTGCAATTTTTTATTGAAAATCATGAAATTAGCATTTATAAATATAAAAAAGCATTTGCTTGTAATAAGAAACATCCTCATTTTCAGGAAATTGATAATGAATTTAATCTTCGTTTTTTCAGAACTTATGGTGTTCGAATTGACTTACAAACAAGAATTATTTTTGTTTAGATAATATTTAATAAAAGTAGATAACTCGGCAGTCCGGCGGATTTTGTAAGGCGCTTCGCCTGCAAAAAAGGGGTGCAAAAAAGCAGGGACATTATCCGTCCCGGTATTGCGCCCCCAAAAAAAGCGGGGAAAGGGGCAATGGATCGCGACAAAAAGCCGCTAAACCGAATATTTATCCACAATCTCCTTTAGATCATCGGCCATCTGCCGCAATGTCTCTGAAGCCTGGGTGGTCGATTCCGTTGAAACTACGAAATTGTCGATGCCGTCGGAGATCTGCCGGAGAGTGAGGAGGATCTGCTCGAACGCGTCGGCCTGCTGGTTGATGGATGTGGAGATCCTTTGTGCCGATTCGGCCGATGTCTCCGATGAGTTCAGGATCTCCTGAAAGACCGCGTCCAGGCTTTTGGAAAGTTTCCATCCATCGGTGATCTTCCGGGTTCCCCCTTCGGAGAGCGCTATCAGATTATCGGATGCGTGCTGGATCTCATCGATCTTGTCCTGAATTTCTTCGGTGGATGAGCGGGTGTTGTCAGCAAGCCTTCGGATCTCATGGGCAACGATCTTGAATTTGCTCCCGGCCTCTCCGGCCGATGATGCCTCCAGGTCCGCGTTGAACGCGATGATTTTGGTCTGATCCGCCACCGAATTGATGATCTCGACGATCTCCCAGATGCTTTTTATCTGGGCCCCCAGAATCTTCATGCCTTTGATGATCTCGCCGTTGGCGTTTCGGATCTCATCCATCTGCTCCGTGTTCTGCCGGGTGATGGCAAAACCGTTTTCCACATTCTCCCGGGTCTTCTCAGCAAGATTCACCACCTCCCCGATCCGCTCCGCGACGCTTTTGGAAAGCCGGTCCGAATCCTCCATCGTGGAGACAACCTCTTTGACCGCACTGGCCTGATAATTGGAGGTGGAGAATATCTCCTTTGCCGAAACCGAAAGATCATTGACCGAGCCGGTCAGGATCTCGGAGGACTCCTTGATCTTGATCATCTGGCTTCGGAGCTTTTCAAGGAAAATATTGAAAAAGTGCGCAAGCTCCCCCAATTCATCTTTGGAGACGACTTCGATGCTGTGGGTCAGGTCGCCTTCACCTTCGGACAGATCCTTGAAACTCATCGTGATGCGGCTCAAGGGGCGCTTGACAAACCGGGAGACCGAGAGGTACATGGTGATGATGAAAAAGACGATGATGGCGCCGATGGTGATCAGGCTGTTGATGAAATAGGTGCGGCTGGCCATGGTCAGAGTCTTTTCCGCCTGAAGCTGTGCCCGACTGAGGGCTTCGGTGGAAAGCCTGATGCTCGTGACCCCGCCGATGGCGCCCGCTCTCCAGCCCGTATGGCAGCGGATACATTCCCCGACGATCACCTGGGGCCGATAGATTTCAATCGCGCCGTTCTTATGGCGCTGGAGCATATCTGCGGAATAGAGCAGAACATTTCTAAATTCCTCGGGCAGTGCCTTTTGCAGATGCTCTTCCCCTGAGGAGTGGGTGACAAATCCGTCCATGTCATAGAGGGAAAACTCGATCAGCCCGTCCATCTGCCTTTGCGCTTCCAGAAGGCGGGTGAATTTCTCCATCTCCCCCCGCTCCAAAGAACCTGCCACCGCGCGGTCCACCGCGTCGAAGATATTCCGGGCAAAGGCCTCCTCTCTTTCCCGCAATGTAGAGAGGGTCGATCGAGAGAGATCGGAGATGAACTCGACAGATCGGTGATATTGGACAAGCTGAACCATGAGAACAACCACAATCAGCCCGCTCAGAAGGGCCAGACTGAGTTTGACGTGCAGTTTCATTGGGCTATCCTTTTTTCACCTTTCCGGAGGGATTCTTGGTGTACATGGGAAAAGATACAGCTTGTGGAAAATCCTCGGCCGCGCATCCGATGCAGGGAGAACCGGCATTGATACAGAAATTGGTCCCGCCATTCCAGAGTCTAAGGCTGCAATCGGCATGGGTGAGAGGGCCGAGACACCCCAACTTGAAAAAGCAGCCCTCTTCGGAAAAGGTCTTTGCAAACCGCTCCCGCTCATAATCTGCAAAACGGGGACATATATCATGGATCAGGCGGGAGAAGAACATCTTGGGCCGATGCTCTGCATCGAGGGGCGGAATCCCCATTTTTACCACATGCGCGATGACCCCCACAAGCCAGTCCGGGTGCGCGGGGCATCCGGGAATGCGGATCAGCGGCTTCTGAATCCCTTTTTCCTGTAAAAATGCCGGGACGCTGACAGCGCCTGTTGGGTTGTTTTCCGCGCCGGGAATCCCCCCGGACGCGGCGCAGGAACCGACCGCGATCACGGCATCTGCCTTCATTGCAGCCCGGACAAGCTGGTCTGTAAAAAGCTCCTCCCCCATTCTGCACGCCTCCGGCATGCCCAGAGGAACGCTTCCCTCCACAACCAGACAGTATCCGCCCAGGTCGATGCTCCGGTTGATGATCTCCATCCCGGTATGGCCGGTAGCTGTGGAGAGGGTGGAATGGAATAGCAGAGAAAGATATCGGGTCAGGATTCGCAAAGGCCCGGGATCTTCCGAGTTCATCAGGGATACGGAACATCCTGAGCAGCTCAGACCCTGTAGCCAGAGCACCGGGAGGGTTCCGGACGCGATTTCATCCAGTGCTTCTGCGATCTTTGGCACGGCCGAAGCGCTCAGTCCCATCATCGCGGCCAGCTTCGCACTCAGTTTTAGAAATTTTCTGCGGGTGATTTCTTTCATTTTGTCCCCCCCTTGTAACAGTGGTATCAGTGGTATCAGTGAACCGCGCAGGCCAGGCACGGATCAAAGGAGCGAACCACCCGGACCGCTTCGATGGGATTATGGTCATCTGCAACTGGGGTCCCCACGAGGGCCTGCTCCACAGGTCCTGGAACTCCCCGGTCGTCTCTGGGGGAACAGTTCCAGGTCGTTGGGACTACACACTGGTAATTTTCGATCTTTCCCTTGCGGATGGAGATCCAGTGGCCCAATGCTCCCCGGGGGGCCTCGGTCAGCCCCATGCCCATTCCGTTTTCCGGAATCTCGAAATCCCGGAAAGCCGTCTCTCCGGGAATCAGCTTCTCGATCCATGCCGCAGAGCGATCGGCAACGACCTTGCATTCCAGAGCCCTTGCGATGTGGCGGCCCATGACCGATTCCATATTTTCCAGCCCCATATTGAACCGGGCAAGGGTCTGCTGTGTCAGATTTTTCAATGCGGAATCCTCCTGGCGAAGAGCCGCGACCATGATCCGGGCCAAAGGGCCCACTTCCATGACATTGCCCTCATAGCGCGGCGCTTTGACCCAGGAGTAGGCATCTTTGCTCTCATGGCCCGGTACATGGCCCGGTACGGTCTGCCCCGATCCCGGCCCCAGTCCTGACGGGGACGAGTAGAAGGAATGGCTTGTATCCTCAGTGATCAATTTCACGTTCAAAGGGCTCAACTCGCCGCCAATGACCACTCCCGGCGGAAAAAGGTTCGACATTGAACCGGATTCCGGATAGGCGCCGTAGACAAGAAAATTGGAGCAGCCCCTCCCCTCCCGGAGATACTGGGGAAAAGCGGCTGCGGTCTCCAGAACGTCCGGCAGGAAACAATGGTCGATAAATTCCCGCAGCTTGCTCAACATCGCCTCCATAGACGCGATCTTTTCCGCGGTGATGGTTTCCGTGATGCCGCCCGGAACCAGTCCGGGGGCATGGGGCAGTTTTCCGGCCAGCACCGCGGCCATACGATGCGCGATGGCCCGCATGTTCAGCGCGTCCAGGTAGTGCTTGAGAATCGTGATGTTTGTATCGGTGTCCTTTAGATAATCCCCCTCATAGCGCGGGAGAAAAGGCGCGGCCGGATAGATCGCGTCCGAAGCGAGCTGGGCCTTTACCCACGATTTGAGTTGCCGGAGCCCGGGGTCCCTCCCCTCATACGCTATGACCGCGGCCACATCGATGAAATCGAGAGCCGAAAGCTGATAGAAATGTATGATGTGGGACTGGAGAAAATTTGCAGCCTGAATCAGGTTGCGGCCCAACTGGCCGTTTTCCGTGGGCGCTATTCCATAGGCCCGATCCTGGGCAAGAACAGAGGCCATGCCGTGGGATATGGGGCAGACCCCGCAGATCCGCTGTGTGATCTGCTGGGCATCCAGCGGGTCTCTTCCTTTAAGGAGGATCTCGAATCCCCGGAACATCTCCCCGGAGCTGAAGGCCTTTGCCACTCGTCCGTCTTCCACCTCGATTCGAACCGCAAGATGGCCTTCGATTCGGGTTATCGGATCGATATTTACCGTAAATTTAATCATATAGACCTCATTATCAGAAAACGGCAGCAGGCAGCCCGGCTAATTTTTCCTTTCCCCTCGCCGACAAGATACTTTTATTTCAAATTTTTAGCAAGATGAATGGTCAGCGATTCATTCGGGTAGGGGGTTCGGTTCTGAAGAAATCGGGAAGAGAGGGGAATAATCCCCTTTCCCGCAGGCGGACCCGAAATCAAACTGCATAAAAAAAAGGAGCCCTGAAACCAAAACCAGGACTCCCTTTTCTGAAACGATCCTGGGGGGGAATCGCTCCCCCGCAGGATTTTTTGTTTTACGGGAAAACCGAAATCACATCCCGGTATTACCCCTCGGCCAGTTTCTGACGGTCGGCCATATCCATGAGCACCCGCTCCCGGGCCTTGTCCAGACCCAGGGCCTTGCGCTTTTTGTCGATGTGGGCGATCATCATCCGGGCCATCTCATGGGGGTCGTTGGAGAATCCCCACTTGCCGAAGCCCTGCTTCTCCAGGCCGTCGAAGAGATGGTTGTGGAACTTGGTTCCCTCGACCGTCGGGAAGGTGACGCCGAAGACCGTGTAGACGCCGGAACCGACAAAATACTGGCCGATGCAGATGGCCTTTTCGCTCATATACTCGGGGGCCGCGCCGGCCACCGGAAGATCGGCGATACTAGTGCCGAGTCCGCCCACGCGCACCATTTCCGAGGCCGCGATGAGAATCCGGCTGTTGTCCACACAGGAGCCGAGACCGAGCACCGGAGGCATCCCCACGGTCTCACAGACCTCGCTCAGGCCGGGGCCGGCAAGATGCGCGGCCTCGGGGGTGAGCATTCCGGCCTTGGCCAATGCCACCTGGGAGCATCCGGTCTGGAGTACCAGCACATCATTTTTGATCAGCTCCTTGACCAGTTCCACATGGAGCCAGTCCTGCTTCACCCTGGGGTTGGTGCAGCCCACGACGCCTGCAACGCCTCTGATCCGGCCGTTGATGATGTTGTCGTTGAGCGGGGTGTAGGAGCCCCGGAAGGTTCCGCCGAGCATATAGTTGATATACTCGTAGGAGAATCCGTGGATGCCGATGTTCCGGATGTTGGGGATGTCGATCTCTTTGGTCCGGTTCTTGAATCGGCTGATGGCCTTGATGACCACCTCGTCCGTACACTTCCGGGCATGATGATCGTGGAACGGGATGTGGGTCGCGCCCTCGATCCGGCATCTCGGGTTGGTGGTGATCAGCGGGGTGTCGTAGCAGTCGGCCACTTTGGCCAAAGCCTGCTGGATGCACTGGATATCGACGCACATCACGTCGACCGCACCTGTCACCAGAATCGCCTCGGTTGACATGAAGTTGCCGGCATGGGGAATCCCGTGGCGGCCCATCATCTCCGCGCCCGAGCAGCACATGCCCACGAGGTTGATCCCCTTCGCGCCCGCATCCTTTGCCGCCTGAACCAGGCCCGGATCGCTGACCGACATCATCATGGACTCGAACATGTTAGGCTCGTGGCCGTGGACGATGACGTTGACATGATCCTCCTTGAGCACGCCCATGTTGACATCGACGCTCACCGGGGTCGGTGTTCCGTAGAGAATGTCGGAGATCTCGGTGGCCACCATAGAGCCGCCCCAGCCGTCGGCAAGAGCCGTCCGGGTGATCTGCTCGGTCAGGTTCTCATAGTGCTGATCCACCCCCATATGGGTTCTGTGCATCATCTCCATGATCTCCCGCATCGCGCCTCTGGGAACCATATTGTGCTTCCGCCACAGCTCCAGGGTCTTCTCCGGAACCCGCTTGGCAAAGGGGATCTCGCCGTCCACTGCGGTGTAGGTGCTCTCGAGCTGCTGGTACAGATCCGTGGAGATCTCCTCGACGGTTCTGCCCTCGGTCTCGATGCCGATGCTCTGCGCGACAGATTCGAGCTTATCGACATCCTTGATCTTATAATCCTTGATCTTTCCCTGTACCACATCCCGGAACAGGTCGAGCATGGCCATGCCGTGGTCCGTATGGGCCGCGCCGCCGGCCGCCACCATCCGTCCGAAGTTTCTCGCCTGGATGGTATCGATGGTCGCGCCGCAGACACCCACTTTGCCGTAGGGATCTTTGGCATTGAGGCGGCAGGGGCCCATGGAGCAGTGCTTGCAGCAGGCCGAATCCGCACCGATGGGGCAGGCCTTCATGTTGGCCGCACGGTCGAATGCGGTCTCACAGCCCTCCCGGTTGGCCTTCTCCAGCATCTGAACCGTTGCATCGCAGATGCTCATGTCCCGGTAGTTGACTTTCTTTTCTTTGTCCATCTTCTTGATCGTCTTCTCCGCCATGTGTCCTCCCTTCGTGGAAAGGTTATTGGGGTTTGTCGGTCTTTTGATTCTGTTCATCCGATTTTGTTCATCTGGATTTTATATACCGGACAAATCTTATCAGGAATAATTATTGATATCAATACTGATTATTTTGGCCTTTGTCAAGAGAAAGGGTAAAAATTTCCGGGATTTGGGTAGATTGATCCCATAACTATGATTTTCTCCATTCCATCAGCGGTTTTTTTAAACTATACAGCCTTTCATATATATGATATCCATAACAAACGAAGACGGTTATCGCGGTTGCTAAAGATGACCCCATATTTCCAACACGGTATCCAAAGGAGTGATGATGAATAAAAGATTGGTTATACAACGATGGATCGTGCTGATCCTGCCGCTGCTCCTGATGCTGCTGCCCATGATTTCGGCCGACTCGGATCTTGCCGCGCATGCGGCTTCGCCGCCGAAACCGCTCCAGCCAGGAGAACAGCTTCCCCGGATCGTTCTGCCCCCGCCGGAAACTCCGGAACATGGAAAATATCTCGGCGTAACAGACAGCAACCCCTTTTCGGTTTCGGATATCGAGGCAGAAATCGTCATCATCGAAATCTTCAGCATGTACTGTCCTCACTGTCAGCGGGAGGCTCCCATCATTAATCAACTATACCACAAGATCGAAAACGATCCCAAAGAGAAACGCTCAATGGTGCTGATAGGTATCGGTGTCGGCAATTCGGCCTTCGAGACCGACTACTTCAAAAAGACCTACGAGATCCCCTTTCCCCTGTTTCCGGACGGTGATTTTACGATCCACAAGCAGGTGGGGGAGGTGCGAACGCCCTTCTTCATCGTGGTCCGGTTGAAGCCCGATCTACCCCCGACCGTGATCCATACCCATGCCGGGGGGATTGACGAGCCGGGAAAATTTCTGGAAGCCATTGAGAAAAAGGCGGGATTGGAGTAGGATGGACAGACGGTGAAAGGAGACAGGAGTAATGATCAGAAGAATTCTTTACATGATCCCGATTGCGGCTGCCATGATGGCAATGGGCCCATCATCTGCCACAGGGCTTTCCGATGTTTACAAAAACAACATATATGATACGGGCATCCTGAAGCCCACCGACAGCGGCCCTCCCATCGAAACCGGAGAAGCGGCCCCCGGATTCACCCTCCCCGCGATCTCCGGTGACAAGGTATCCTTATATAATTACCGGGGAAAAAAGAACGTGGTGATCTCCTTCGTGCCCGCGGCCTGGACCCCGGTCTGTTCGGACCAGTGGCCCGGATACAAGATCGCAAAGCCGATCTTCGATCAGTATGATGCCATCCTTCTCGGCATCACCGTGGACAATATCCCGACCCTTCATGCCTGGACAAACCAGATGGGGGATCTCTGGTTTCCGGTGCTGTCGGATTTCTGGCCCCACGGAGCCGCAGCAAATTCCTACGGCGTTCTCCGGTCCGACGGCATGGCGGAACGGGCCATCTTCGTCATCGACAAGAAGGGGATCATCCGCCGCGTCGAAGTCTCCGACATCAATGTCCGGCCAAGGCTGGAGAGTATCGTGGAGGCCCTGGCAGAGATCGAAGGCCGGAAGTGACTGGCCGGAAGCAACTCGATGAAGCAACCCGGAGAAATAATCGGGAAAAATAATCGGGACATCTCTGGATGATCTGCCCAGAGCTTTGTAAGGAAAAACCCCTAAACCCAGTATTAACCCCTGTACGATCTATCGGAAAGGATGGTGACATGGCAGAAGACAAAAAAGAGAGACCGGTTCAACTCTATGCATTGAGCACCTGCAGCCACTGCAAATCGGTAAAAAGACTTCTGGACGAATGCACAATTCATTATGACGTAGTAGATGTGGATGTCCTGGAAGGGGACGAACGCTCCGCGATTTTAGAAGACGTCAAAAAGTTCAACCCCAGATGCACCTTCCCCACCATCATCATCGGAGAAACTGTCATCGTGGGGTACAAGGAAAAAGAGATCAAGGAGGCGCTGGGCATGAATGGCAGTTGAAAAACTCTATGAGATGCTGAAAAAGACCCAGGAGCCAAAGGGCTACTTTTTCAATAAGGACAGAGAGCGGGTCTTCGAGATGCTGAAGGCCCTTCAGGCCAATAAGGAGCGTTACGGCTACATGTGCTGCCCCTGCCGCCTGGCCGCAAACGACCGGGAGCGGGACAAGGACATCATCTGCCCCTGCATCTATCGGGAGCCGGATGTGGAAGAGTTCGGCAGTTGCTACTGTAACCTCTACGTCTCGAAGGAATGGAACGAAGAGAAGATCCCCCGCGAATATGTTCCGGAACGGAGACCTACAGAGCGGATGCCCTTTTAAAACGAAAGCCCCCTGCCCTCTCTCTTTTCCCCTAATTTTATTTTTATATGCGCCCTGCCCGGGGCAGCCGATTCGGCTGCCCCCTTCTCTTTTCCCTTGACAAAAGGGGCATACAAGATATTTACTTCACGGTTTTGGACAGTTAATGGTATAATGACTATTTGGATTTCAACATTTTTTGTAAAGCGCCCGAATCGGGCAAAAGAAGGAAGAGCGAATGAAAGTACTGGTCAGCGATAATCTGGGAGAGATCGGCATCGAGATGTTTCGTCAGGCAGAGGGGATCGAAGTGGATGTGAAGACCGGCCTCTCCCCGGAAGAGTTGAAATCGATCATAGGCGAGTACAACGGTCTGGTGATCCGCAGCGCCACCAAAGTGACCGAGGAGATTCTGGAGGCGGCCGTCAACCTGAAGGTCGTGGGAAGAGCCGGCATCGGCCTGGACAACGTGGACATCCCGGCCGCTACAAAACGGGGCGTCGTGGTCATGAACACCCCGGGCGGCAACGTGGTGACCACAGCCGAACATTCAGTGGCCATGATGCTGGCCCTCACCCGGAACATCCCCCGGGGAACCGCGACATTGAAATCTGGCCTCTGGGAGAAGAAGAAGCTCCAGGGCCGGGAGATCTGCGCCAAGACCCTCGGCGTAATCGGCTTCGGCAAGATCGGCTCCATTGTCGCGGACCGGGCAAAAGGGCTCAAGATGAACGTGGTGGTCTATGACCCCTTTGTCACACCCGAGCAGATCGAAAAGTCCGACTTCAAAAGCGCCACCCTCGATGAACTCTACGAGGTCTCAGACTACATCACGGTCCATGTGCCCAAACTCAAGGACACCGCAGGTCTGCTCAACAAGGCGGCCTTCGAGAAGATGAAGGACGGGGTGATGATCGTCAACTGCGCGAGAGGCGGCATCGTCAACGAGGCGGACCTCTATGACGCCATGGTCTCCGGAAAGGTGGCCGGCGCGGCACTGGATGTCTTCGAGACCGAGCCTCCGGGAGAATCGCCGCTCTTCAAGCTAGACAACTTCATCTGCACCCCCCATCTGGGGGCATCCACCAAAGAGGCCCAGACAAACGTCGCAGTGGATGTGGCCCGCCAGATCATCGACTATCTCCAGACCGGAACCATCGTCAACGCGGTCAACGTCCCGTCGGTCACCGGCGAGCTGCTGGAGAGACTCGGCCCCTTCCTCTCTCTGGGGGATCGGCTCGGCGCTCTCCTCTCCCAGCTCTCCAATGGCCCCCTCAAGGAGGTGGTGATCGAATACCGGGGTGATTTCAAGGGGCTGGATCTGGCACCGGTCTCCACAGCGACCCTGCGGGGACTTCTTGCACCGGAGGTCAAGGAGATGGTCAACTTCGTCAACGCCCGGGTGATGGCCCAGGACCGGGGCATCCAGGTGACAGAGACGACCCGAGCCGAATCCGAGGATTATCTCAACCTGATCACCGTTGCAGCCGTTACCGCAGATAACACGACAACGGTCTCGGGAACCATCTTCGGCAAGAAGGAGGCCCGGGTGGTCAAGATCAACAAGTTCCGGCTGGAGATGGTTCCCAAAGGGCATGCAGCCATCATCCACAACCAGGACCGGCCCGGAGCGATCGGCTCCATCGGCTCTACACTGGGGAAGAACAATATAAATATCAATCGGATGCAGGTGGGCCAGGAGGAGGAAGGGGAGAACAACATCATCTTTTTGAGAACCGACACCCCCATTCCGGATGCGGTGGTGGAGGAGATCCGGGCCTTGCCCCTTGTAAACACCATCGTTCCCGTGGAACTGTAACAAGAGAAATGAAAACCCCCGGGAACTGTTGAAGATTTAATACCGTTTTCGGACAAGGAGGGAGAAAATGGCAGAGCATTCCGAAGAAAAGGGATTTATTCTCATGGATCAACCCCCCTATTCCGATGTGGAGAAGATCTCCGAAGGGGAACAGCGAAAGGCCGAGGAGGCGTATGAGCGGGAGGCGGCCAAAGTCGAGGCCGCGGCCTCCAAAAAGGCCGAACCGGGTGAGTTCCAGCTTCCAAAGATCGACTTTTCCACCTTCATCTTCTCCCTCAACTCCTCGGCATATGTCCAGTTGGGGCTGCTGGAGGACCCGGCCATTGGAGCCAAATCGAAAAATCTGACCCTGGCCAAGCAGACCATCGATCTGCTGATCATGCTGGAGGAGAAGACCCGGGGGAATCTTGCAAAAGAGGAGGAGACCATGCTGAAGCACATCCTCTATGATCTGAGGATTCTGTATGTAAAAGAGAAGTGATAATCATCAGGAACTAACCCCGATTTGAAAAGGAGGCTTCCATGAAGAACCCGAACAGGCGAATCCACTTTGCCCCAAAGATCATTTTTACACCAAAAATAATTGCCCTGCTTGCGGCGCTGTCCCTGGTAATACTGGGGCTCTCTCTTCCGGCAGGGGCGCAGCAGAGCCCCGATTTCCACACCCCGGCCAATTTCACAGAGCTGGCCAAGAAGGTAAGCCCTGCCGTGGTGAACATCCGGACCGTCAAGGTAACCCAGGGGGGCGGCAGGGTATTCCGCCATTTTCAAAGGCCTTTTGGCGGGGGGGAGAATGATCCCTTTGGCGACTTCTTCGAGAAGTTCTTCGGCGGAGAGGGCCCCCAGCGGGATTTCAAACAGCGCAGCCTCGGCTCCGGCTTCATCATCGATTCCGCAGGATACATCGTCACCAACAACCATGTGATCGAGGATGCCGATCAGATCGTGGTCAAGCTCGATGACGGCGAAGAGTATGAAGGCGAGATCGTGGGCCGGGACCCGAACACGGATCTGGCACTGATCAAAATAGAAGCAGGTCGGGAGCTGCCGGCAATCCCTATGGGGGATTCAGCCAACCTAGATGTGGGACAATGGGTGGTGGCCATCGGCAGCCCCTTTGGGCTGGAATATACGGTCACGGCCGGAATCGTAAGCGCCAAGGGCCGGGTCATCGGATCGGGCCCCTATGATGATTTCATACAGACCGACGCCTCCATCAACCCCGGCAACAGCGGCGGCCCGTTGATCAACATGCGAGGGGAAGTGGTCGGCATCAACACCGCGATCATCGCCAGCGGCCAGGGAATCGGATTTGCCGTTCCCGTCAACATGGCCAAGGATGTCATCTCTCAGTTGCGGAAACATGGGGAGGTGACCCGGGGCTGGCTCGGCGTCGCGATCCAGGATCTCAACGAGGAGATTGCGGAGTATTACGGCATAAAGAAGAGCCAGGGCGTTCTCATCACAGAGGTCTTCGAAGGTGACCCCGCATACAAGGCCGGCATCCGGCCCCAGGACGTGCTGATCTCTGTCAACGGTCAGAAGATCGACTCCACCCGGGAGCTTACCCGGATGGTCGCGGGCATCGGTGTCGGGGAGAAAGCCAAAGTTACGGTCATCCGAAACGGAAAGAAAGAGACCTTTTCCGTCAGGATCGCGAAACGGGATGAGAGCCGTCTGATAACCCAGGGGCCTTCGGAGGAGAAGACCGGATCGGAACTGGGCATCCGGGTGGCGGACATGACGCCCGAGATCGCCCGCCGGTTCAACATCAACGACGCCCAGGGGGTCGTGGTGGTGGAAGTGGCCTCGGGCAGCAAGGCCGAAGCGTCCGGTGTGGTCCCGGGCGATATCATCAAGGAGATCAACCGGCAGCCTGTCCAATCGGTGAAGGATTATGAGAACACCATTGAAAAAATTGACAAGGGGGAGACGATCCAACTCTTTATCCGGCGGATGACCGCAGGCTATGTGGTGATCAAGATCGAAAAATAGATGGAGATTCGCACCCCTGCCAAGATCAATCTTTTTTTGGGTGTGAGGGGGAGGCGTCCGGACGGCTATCACGAACTCCTCTCCCTCATGTGTCCCATCACCCTGTATGATCATATCCGCTTCGAATTTTTTGGAAGCGGGATTCGGGTCCGCTGCTCCCATCCGGATGTCCCGGAGGATGCTTCCAATCTGGTCCATCGGGCCGCCCGGGCATTTTATGAGGCCGCAGCCATTTCCGATGCAGGGCTCTCCCTGACCATTGAAAAGAAGATCCCGGTGGCTGCGGGTCTGGGGGGCGGCAGCAGCGATGCGGCCGCGGTCCTGAAGACCTTGAACCAACACTACGGCAGCCCCCTCTCCGGAGAAAGGCTGTGGGAGATCGGCGCGGCTCTGGGTGCGGACGTCCCCTTCTTTCTTCTGGGGAAGCCGGCGGTCGCCACCGGCATCGGGGAGAGGCTGGAACCGGCCCCGGGCCTACCCCCCTACCCTCTCCTACTCCTCTCCCCTCCGATATCGGTCTCCACCGCTCAGGTGTACAAAAATCTCAATTTAGCATTGACAAAATGTAAAAAACTCATTAGTAACTGGTCTCTTAATGTTAGGACCTTTGATGCGGCCCAACATCTCTGCAACGATCTGGAGAGCGTCACCGCAAGCATCTGTCCCGACATTATACCGGCAAAAGCGTCATTGATGGAACAGGGCGCCATAAACGCCCTGATGACCGGAAGCGGCCCTGTGGTCTTCGGCCTTTTTGCTGCGGAATCCGACTGCCTCCGGGCAGAAGGCGCCCTTTCAGAGCAGTGGAAAGGGTGGGGCATCCATCGGGCGGAGTTGATCGTCTGATTCCCGGAGTTCATTTTACCGGTGTATTTTAAGAACATGACCCGAGATAGAGCATGACCTTCGGGTCGATCATCTGCTGGGGCGTCGTCAAGCGGTAAGACACAGGATTTTGGTTCCTGCATTCGGAGGTTCGAATCCTCCCGCCCCAGCCAATTTTATATCGACAGGCAGAGTCACGGTCAGAACCGTTACAATCGAAAATGTTTCAAAATACTTATAATGAATAAACTCGCAATTTTTTCAGGAAATTCAAATCCGGAGCTAACCCGGAAAATCTGTTCCTACCTGGACCTGCCAATGGCCGGGGCCAAGGTGACGCGGTTCAGTGACGGCGAGGTCCAGATCGAGATCGACGAGAATGTCCGGCTGCGGGACATCTTTGTGCTGCAGTCCACCTGCGCGCCGGTCAATGAGAATCTCGTGGAGCTGCTGCTGATGCTCGATGCGGTGAAGCGCTCCTCGGCCAGCCGGGTGACTGCGGTCATCCCCTACTTCGGCTACGCCCGACAGGACAAGAAGGTTGCCCCCCGGGTTCCCTTGAGCGCGAAGCTGGTGGCCAACATGATCACCCTTGCCGGGGCAAACCGGGTCATCACCATGGATCTCCATGCGGGCCAGATCCAGGGCTTTTTCGATATCCCGGTGGACAACCTCTTCGGAACCCCGGTCTTTCTCCGGTATGTCCGGAAGAATTTCGACAACAACCACCTGGTCATCGTCTCTCCGGACGCCGGGGGTGTCGAGCGCGCCCGGGCCTATGCCAAACGGATCGACGCGGGCCTTGCCATCATCGACAAACGCCGGGATGCTCCCAACAAGGCCAAGGCCATGGCCGTCATCGGCGATGTCAAGGACAAGGTGGCCATCATCCTGGATGACATGGCCGATACCGCGGGAACCCTGACCGAGGCCGCGGCCGCTATCATGAAGAAGGGGGCAAAAGAGGTTCACGGGATGTGCTCCCATGCGGTGCTTTCGGGTCCGGCCGTGGACAGGATCATCACTTCCCCCCTTTCGAGCCTTGTGGTCACCGACACCATCCCCCTGCATCAGAAGGCCCGGGAGAGCGGCAAGATCGTGGTCCTCTCCATTGCGGAGCTGGTGGGGGAGGCCATCATCCGCAGCCACCGGGGAGACTCGGTGACATCGCTTTTCGAATAGAAAAAATGGCGGATCGAGCATCGGCCGCCTAACCATCTTTTAAGGAGGAACTTTCTTGGAACTGATTGAACTGAAAGCCAAAAGCAGAACCGCGACCGGCAACGGACCGGCCCGGGTTCTGCGGACTGAGGGTCGAATTCCCGCGGTAATCTATGGCCCGGATACCCCATCGACCCCCCTCTCCGTTGAGGTCATCGCCCTGGAGAAGGTGTTGAAAAAAGGGGGCATACAGGCCCTGATCAATCTCGTCATGGAAGACGGCGCGGGCACAGGCCCAAAAACGGTCATGTTGAAGGAACTACAGACGGACCCGCTCTCCAATTTTTTTGTCCATGCCGACTTCTACGAGATCTCAATGGATCGGAAGATCACCGCCAGCGTTCCGATTATCACGACCGGCGAATCGATAGGTGTGGAGCGGGGCGGAATCCTCCAGATCGTCCGAAGAGATCTGGATGTCTCCTGCTTTCCCAACAAGATCCCCGAATCCTTTGAGCTGGATATCTCGGGGCTTGACATAGGCGATGCCATCCATGTGGGAGAGATCCCCGTGGAGGAGGGCATCGAGATCCTGGCCGAGAAAGAGTTCACCGTTGTGACGGTGGCAACCCCCATGAGGGAGGAGGAGCCCGAGGTCGAGGAAGAAGAGGCAGAGGAGCTGGGTGAGGGTGCCGAAGGCGAGGCCGAGGGAGAGGCCGAAGCCTCCGAAGTGAAGCCGGGTGAATAACCGGGTGAATAATCGGGTCGATAATCGGGTGAATCATCCGCATAAAGCCGAACAAAAACCGCACCAATGGCTTCCGGAATAGTGAGGCTGGCGGCGGGGCTGGGAAATCCGGGCCCAGCATATGAGAGAACACGCCACAACATCGGCTTCATGCTGGTTGACAGGCTGGCGGATGAATATTCCATCCCCTTGAATGAAAAGAAGCGTTTCGACGCGATCATGGGACGGGGAAGGATCGAAGGTGTCGAGACCCTGCTGGTCAAGCCCCTCTCCTTCATGAACAGAAGCGGGATTCCGATCAGCCGGATCTCGCAGTATCACGGAATAAACAGCGAGGATCTCGTCATCGTCCATGATGACATCGACCTCGCCCTGGGAAGAATTCAAATCAAAGAGAAAGGAGGTCATGGCGGGCACAAAGGTGTAAGATCGGTCATGGACGCCTTCGGCAGCGGCGATTTCATTCGCCTGCGCATGGGCGTCGGGCGTTCCGAAACCGGAAAGGATGTCGCGGACCATGTCCTGGAGAAGTTCAAGCCCGATGAATTCGAACTTCTCGATACGGTCCTGGCCCGGTCCCGGGATGCCGCAGTGAGTATCCTTTGCAGGGGAGCAAAGGAGAGTATGAATCGGTTCAACCGAAAAAATGAACATTAACTTTTAGATGGAGGAAAGAATGGAAATTTTCCTGGCTAATGTACCGTTCTATTGTACACTCGTCGGTATTGCAGGCGTCATCTTCGCCATCGCGCTGGCCCAGTCCGTAAAGAGTGCGCCGGCCGGAAACGAGAAGATGCAGGAGATCGCGAGCGCGATCCGTGAGGGCGCCATCGCCTACCTGAATCGGCAGCTCAAGAGCGTGGCGATTACCGGCGGCATCATCTTCGTCATCATCTTCTACGGTCTCGGCACCTACCCCGCATTCGGCTTTCTGCTCGGTGCTGCAGCCTCCTACCTTGCGGGCTACATCGGGATGCGGGTCTCCGTCATCGCCAATGTCCGGACCGCAGAGGCCGCCAGAAAGGGGCTGGCCGCGGGCCTTAGCATGGCCTTCCGCGGTGGTGCCGTTACCGGCATGATCGTTGCCGGCCTGGGTCTGACCGCAGTGGCCGGTTATTACACCTTCCTGCTGAATAGCGCAGGCATGGGCGTCAGAGAGTCCGTCATCGCGCTGGTGGCCCTCGGCTTCGGCGGCAGCCTCATCTCCATCTTCGCCCGTCTCGGCGGCGGTATCTTCACCAAGGGTGCGGATGTCGGTGCTGACCTGGTGGGTAAGGTCGAGGCAGGCATCCCCGAGGATGACCCGAGAAACCCCGCAACCATCGCGGACAACGTGGGCGACAACGTGGGTGACTGCGCCGGCATGGCCGCAGACCTGTTCGAGACCTATGCCGTGACGGCCGTTGCCGCAATGCTTCTGGGCAACCTGCTCTTCCCGGATGTCCAGATCGCCACCGAATTCCCGCTGATTCTGGGCGCCATCTCCATCGTCGCCTCCATGATCGCGACCTTCTTTGTCCGTCTGGGCAACAAGAGCGAATACATCATGGGCGCGCTCTACAAGGGGATGTTCGGCTCCTGCATCATCTCTGCAATCGCTTTCTATTATGCCACCAAGTATACGATGGTGGGTCTGGGTGACCTCACCTCCATCAACATATACTATGCAACCCTGGTCGGTCTGGCGCTCACAGCGATCATCGTAGTCATCACCGAGTATTACACCGGCATCTATGCCCCGGTGAAGAGCATCGCAGATGCCTCCACCACGGGTCACGGAACCAACATTATCGCGGGTCTGGCCGTCTCCATGCAGGCCACCGCGGCTCCGGTCATCGTGATCTGTATTTCGATTCTGGTCGCCTTCCACTATGCGGGTCTCTATGGCATTGCAATGGCAGCCATGTCCATGCTCTCCATGACCGGTATGGTCATCGCGATCGACGCCTACGGCCCCATCACCGACAACGCGGGTGGTATTGCCGAGATGGCCAATATGGATGATAGCGTGCGTGCCGTCACCGATCCCCTGGATGCGGTCGGCAACACCACCAAGGCCGTCACCAAGGGTTACGCGATCGGCTCGGCCGGTCTTGCAGCTCTGGTGCTCTTTGCCTCCTATGTGCAGGAGTTCGTGCTACACGGCGCAGATCAGGCCATCCGGTTCGATCTGGGCGATGTGAACGTGATCGTCGGCCTTTTCATCGGCGGTCTGCTTCCCTACCTCTTCGCCTCCATCGCGATGAAGGCGGTCGGCAATGCCGGCGGCGCGGTCGTGGACGAGGTGCGCCGGCAGTTCCGTGAGATCCCCGGCATCATGGAGGGAACCGCAAAGCCCGATTACGCGGCCTGCGTTGACATCGTGACCAAGTTCGCACTCAAAGAGATGATGATTCCCGCACTCCTGCCCGTGATCGCCCCGATCCTGATCGGCGTGTTCCTGGGCAAAGTGGCCCTGGGCGGCATGCTCATCGGCTCCATCGTCACCGGTATCTTCGTGGCCATCTCCATGACCACAGGCGGCGCGGCATGGGACAACGCGAAGAAGTACATCGAGGACGGACATCTGGGCGGCAAGGGCTCCGAGGCGCATAAAGCGGCCGTCACCGGCGACACCGTCGGCGACCCCTACAAAGATACAGCCGGCCCTGCGATCAACCCGATGATCAAGATCCTCAACGTGGTTGCCCTGCTGATGGTGCCCTTCCTGATGTAATCATCGGAAAGCTTTACCGTCAGTCTGAGATTCTGCACCATAGCGGAATCTAAAACAAAAAGGATCGGTGCTGGTCAGTTCGGCATCGATCCTTTTTTTATTTTTTAATTCCCGGTTTTTTATTCCCCGGTTTAATTCCCCGATTGCATATTGATTGTTTCTCCGTGGTATGATATAACAGAATTATCGGTAGTTTTTATCGAAAAATTAATCTGTTTTTTCCGGCATTACTCACCGAATTTGGGGAAGCAATGAGCCAGAAAAAGGGGAAGGAAAATTTGGGAAAATGTAGATCAGAAAAGTTCAAAGTCGGGGATCTGGCCGTCTATCCCGCGCATGGGGTCGGGCGGATCGATGCCATCGAGAGCAAGGAGATCAATGGGGTGAGCCACGATTTCTACATGATGAAGGTCCTGGAGAACGAGATGCTGATCATGATCCCCACCGCAAATGTCGATTCCGTGGGCCTGCGCGAGATCATCGATGAATCGGATATTCCCAAAATCTTCGATATAATGAAGAACCAGAACAACGGCTCCGGAGACAATCAGACCTGGAACCGCCGCTATCGGGAGTATATGGACAAGATCAAGACCGGCTCTCTTTTTGATGTGGCCGAGGTCTTCCGGGATCTTTTCATGCTCAAGCTCAACAAGGATCTCTCCTTTGGGGAGCGCAAACTCTACGATACGGCCCAGGCTCTTCTTGTCAGCGAACTCTCCACCGCCAGGAACACCGATGATCAGAGCGTTCTTCAGGAGATCGAATCGATCTTTGACCGTTAGCGCGGCATCATAACAGAGACCTCTCTTCCTGCCATGCTCCCCAGCGAAGGCCGCCTCTTCACCATTCCCGCCGATCCGGACCATATGGGCAGGAGAACCGATCTTGTCGTTGCCGAAAAGATCAGCGACTGTTCCCGTTCCATTGCTGCGGATCTGATTCGAGCGGGAATGATAAAGATCTGCGGGGCCGTCAAAAAACCGGGCTACCGGCTCAAGGCAGAAGATGAGATCAAAGGATTCATTCCCGCGCCGACGCCCCTGAACCTGCAGCCCGAGCCCATCGACTTCAAAATCCTCCATGAAGACAGCGATCTGATCGTTTTAGACAAACCTGCGGGGCTGGTGGTCCATCCGGCCGCGGGACATACATCGGGAACGCTTGTCAATGCGCTTCTCTACCACTGCGATGATCTGGCCGGCATCGGGGGCAAAGAGCGGCCCGGCATTGTCCACCGTCTGGACAAGGATACCTCCGGGCTGATAATGGCGGCCAAAAACGACGCCGCGCACCAGCACCTGTCGGAACAGTTCAAATCCCGATCCATCGAAAAAAGGTATCTGGCGCTGGTCTATGGAGAGATGGCGGCCCAATCCGGAGAGATCTCCTTTCCCATCGGAAGAGACCCCAATGACCGGAAGCGGATGTGGATCGACACTCCCTCCGGCAAACCGGCACGGAGCCGTTGGAAGGTGCGGGAACAGTATGAGGGGGCGAGCCTGCTGGAGGTTCTGTTGATGACCGGAAGAACCCATCAGATCCGGGTGCATCTCTGTGCCGTGGGGCATCCGATCATCGGTGATCCGCTCTACAACCGGAACCGGCCCGGAGGTCGCTTTTCAAAAACGATTTCTGACCGGCTCAAGGGGATCACCAGACAGATGCTCCACGCCTGGAAGCTCCGCTTTCTCCATCCGGCAACCGGAGCGCCGCTCTCCTGTGTATCCCCGCCCCCACCGGATATGGAAGACCTTCTCCGTCTCCTGAAAAGAGAAGCCCGGCATTAGATCAGCAATGCAGGGCCTCATCGGAGCAAAAATACCATCAGCAGATTTTGGAAATTCTACATCGACGCCTTTTCGATATCGATGATCTTGTTCTCTCCGTCATAATCTTTTCGCACGTATGTGGTAATTCCCATCAGCTTCTTTGTGATCCCGCCGATCCGGTTGACCTGACGCAGTATGCCTTTGACCTTGTTATAATGCCGATCCTCTTTGCCGATCTCCATCAACATCAGCTCGCAGTAGCCGCTGATGGCCTGAAGGGGCTGATTGATCTCATGGCAGACCGCACCTGCGATCTCGATGATGCTTTGAAACTTCTCCTTCTTCAACTGATCATCTTCCATCTGCTTGTGCTCGATCGCGATGGCATAGATCATTGCCAGCCGATCCATGAGAAGCCGATCGGTCTGATCGTAATCCTGCCCCGGCCGCTCCACATTGATCCGACCGACGCACCGGGTCTCGATTCGGGTGCAGGCCGGCACCGACAGGCGATAAGCGGGTGTACCGTTTCCGTCTGCCTCTTTGCCCGGCCCATGTTCCCCTCTGGCGGGAGCATCTTTGGCTGCCGGAATGAATTCCCCGGTCTCCGGCTGGACATATTCCACAGATCCGTATCGGCTTAGGGTCAACTCCCTTGCATAGTGCAAGACAATGGCGCTGATGGCCTCGATGGAGTCCGAAGAGAGAATCGCCTCAGCCAGCTCCGCAATCGCGGTGTTGACATCCGATTCCCGTTTCAGTGCCTGCTCTGCCTTCTTACGGCCTGTGATATCCCTTGAGACCACGACCGCGTGGGTGACGCGGCCTTTTTCCCAATAGGGGGAATAGATCACATGGAAGCAACGGCGAAGCCCCTGGAATTCGAACCATCCCTCGTAGTTGGCCACCTCTCCGGTAAAGCATCTGTCCAGATAGTCACGGATGACGGAATTGAAAATCCACTCTCCCCAGACATCGGCCACCGTCGAACCGATAATCTTTGCCCGGGATTTTTTGTGGGCCTGGCAGTAGGGATCATTGACCGCCTCATAGATGTAGTTTCGATCGATAAGGGTCATGAAGTCTCTGGAGTTGTTGGCAATAAACTCATACTTCCGGTATGCATCCTCCAGAGACCGGTACTGGTCCGGATCGACAAGCTCCCCATAGGAGAATTCGGCTTGTCCAAGCCGCTTTTCAAGCATATGTACCTGCATTTCCAGTTCCTTGTATGTCGGTTTTGATGGCATAGTCCCTGCACATTTTTCATTGTCTATAATACAGGTATAGCCCAAAAGGGAAAGGAAAACAATAGGATCGGAAATGTAATATCCGGTAGAAATATCCTACCCTGTCTCCCAGATCAGGGGGAGGGGAAGCTGTCTGCAGAAAGTTGAGGCGGTATGCTCCTCCGCGAAATTGGAGAGGGTTATGCCCAGAAGGCGGACCTTTTTGGCGCCGGCATCGGTATGTTTCAGCAGGTTGCGGATCTGCGCCATTATGGCGTCGGCATCCGTGACGGGCGCGCCGAGCGTAATGCTTCGGGTGATGCATCTGAAATCGGCATATCGGATCTTCAGGGTGACGGTAGTTCCGGTGAACCCGTAGTTCCTGAGTGCGGCTTCGACCTTTTCTGACAGGCCCCGCAGGATTTCGAGCATCTCATCGATATCATCGATATCCTCGCCCAGCGTCACCTCCTTTCCCACCGATTTTCGAACCCGTTCCGGCTCAACGGGCCGTTCATCATGGCCGTGCGCGATGTCATGAAAATAAAGACCCGCCTTGCCGAAGACTCGATAGAGATCCTCCCTTGGCAATCGCTTCAGGTCCGCGCCCGTTCGGATATCCAAGTCATGCATCCGCCGCTCCGTCACCTTGCCGACGCCATAGAATCGGCCGATGGGAAGCCGATCGATAAACGCGGCCCCAGCCTCCGGGGGAATGACCGTCAGCCCGTCCGGCTTATCGACATCCGAGGCGACCTTTGCCAGAAATTTATTGAAGGAGACCCCGGCCGACGCGGTCAGCCCGGTTATGTTGAAGATCCGGCTTCGGATCTCTCTTGCGATGGCCGTTGCATAGGGGATTCCCTTCTTGTTTTGGGTGACATCGAGATAGGCCTCGTCCAGAGAGAGGGGCTCCACAAGATCGGTATAGTCGAAAAAGATCTCCCGGATCTGCCCCGAGACCGCTTTGTAGACATCGAATCGGGGGCGCAGGAATACCGCGTGGGGGCATCGACTATGGGCCCAGCGCGCGGGCATGGCCGAATGAATCCCGAATTTCCGGGCCTCATAGGAGCAGGCCGCGACCACTCCCCGGCCCTGGGGATCTCCGCCCACGATCACCGGCTTTCCCTTCAGCTCGGGCCGGTCCCGCTGCTCCACGGATGCATAGAAGGCATCCATGTCGATATGGATGATCTTCCGAAAGGTATCGATCTTGTCGGAATCCTCTTTCATGACCGCTCCATATTCCCACCCGCGCCCGGAAGTGTCAAGGGGCTGTAAGTGTCCCGGAAGTGTCCCGGAAGTATGCCGGAAGTATAAAGGGTAAGGGATCTGAAGAAGATTCATCGCGATCTTCTGATATCTGTCGGCCATCCTGCAAAACAGACTTTTCCTGACCCCGTGAAGATGGTATAAAAAAACGGCAGGAGCAGTTATTCTTGAGGCGGGGCTGAGAAAACCAAAAGAGGTGCATTATGATACTGATCCCATTGAGCCATGAGAGCGGGCAGGTCCAGCGGACCCCCTATGTCACCATCACGATTCTGGTCATCAATGTACTGCTTTTTATCCTGACGCTCCTTGCAGCGCCATCGAGCCAGGAAGAGGTGCAGAAGGCGTACCGTCAGCTCATGGATTATTACATGAAACGACCCTACCTGGAGATTCCCGATGAGATCTACCAGAAGATCCCGCCTGAGGAGCGCCAGGTGCTGGATAAGATGCGCCGGTTCCAGGAGATGATACCTCAGCCCCGATCGGATCTTGAGCCTGAAGAATACGCCTACGACGACTCCCGGGAAGCGGAGCAGGATGAGTTGAACCGGCGCATCGCTGCCTTTGCAGAGGCCATGCAGGATGAGTTCTATCGAAAATACGGCTACATCCCGGCAAGGGGCGGGTTTTTCACCCTAATCACCTCCATGTTCCTCCACGCAGGCATCTTTCACCTCCTCTTCAACATGCTCTTTCTATGGCTCTCCGGCGGCAACATCGAGGATCTCTGGGGCCGAATCGCCTTTCCCATCTTCTATCTGGCCGGCGGCATCTTTGCATCGCTGACCCATGCCCTCTTCTATCCGGAAAGCACGATTCCCCTCGTCGGCGCTTCGGGCGCGATCGCAGCTCTGATGGGGGCATTTCTCGTTCGGTTTTACAAGACGAGAATCTATTTTTTCTACTTTATTTTCTTTGGATTCCGGGCCAAAAAGGGAACCTTTTATGCACCGGCATACCTGATGCTTCCCCTCTGGCTCGCCCAGCAGTTGTGGGAGGTCTTCAAGATGAGCGGCGTCGGGGACGGCTCCGGGGTCGCATTCTGGGCTCACATAGGCGGATTTCTCTTTGGCGTGGCCACGGCCCTGGCCTTCAAGCACTCCGGATTCGAGGAGAAGGTGCTGACCCCGGCCATCGCCGGCAAGATTCATCTGTCGGGGAATGAGAAATCCTCTGTCTCTTCGAAACTGGAACAGGGGGATATCGACGGCGCGATGATGGAGCTTCGGCAGATGCTGATCAAGGACCCGGAGGATGCGATCGCTCACGGCCAGTTGAGCCGGGTCTATTTTCTCCAGGGAAAGGAGCGGGTGGCGCAGATCGAGTTCAACCGGGCGGTCCGCCTCTTCTTCAACCAGGAAGATCCGGAGAATGCGGTGGACGAATATCTGGAGACCACCCGCGCCCATCCCATGGCCCTGCTGGAGCCGCCCCTTCAGAAACAGATGGCCGCCGCGATGGTGGAGCAGGAGCTGTATGCGGAGGCTGCATCAGTCTATAAACGCCTCCTCGAAACAGGGCCCGATCTCTCCCCGGAGGATAAAAAGGAGATTCAGCAGCAGGCAAAGACGGCCCGGGAGATGGCCCGAAATCAGGAGCAGGAGGAGAAAAAGGCAGAAAAAGAGCTGGCCCAAAAGACTTCCGATGAGCTGCTGCAACAGAAGTCTTCCCCTGAAAAGGCATCAGCAGAAGATAAGGCATCCCCTGCCGCAGCGGCCCTGAAACAGAAACCGACCGGACCGGCCATTCCCATCGCCAAAAGGATCAAGATCATCCCGACGCCAGACGCCACGGCCCAAGCCCGGTACAACGTCCTCTCGGTGGCGCCCATGGAAGCCAACAAGATCACCGCATCGGAGGAGGGAATGGATCTGCACCGCCTCTCGGAAGCGCCCCTCCGGTATGAACGGATCTACGCCATCTGCGCATTTACCCTGGCCGGAACCGAGACCAGCATCATCCATGCCGATCTTTTTATTGCGGGTCGGCCCCGGCCCTACCGGATCGCAAGCAACCGGATTCTCTACGACCAGTTTCTGCCCAAAACCGTCAACAGCTCTTTTGACAACTTCCGCCAGTTCATCCTCTTTCTGGTGTCAAAACTCGATTCGGTCTATCTGGATAGGGGAACCATGACCTTCCTCAAGACCAAAAAGGCGCCGGTCTTCCATTCAGATGAGGATATCGCAGGACAGGAGAAGCTCTTCTGGCGGCAGATCATGGGGGAGATCCGCTGCCGGTGCGAGGGCTGCGGAGAGACCTACTGGATCGACGGCCGCAGGGTCCCGGCCGCAGGAGCAAAGTCCAAATGCAAAAAATGCGGCTCCTCCATCTCCATTAAAGCCCTTGAAACCGCAGCATAGGGGCATCATTATAAGTGGATACGGAGTCCAAAAGACCCAATGGATTCCTCAACCCAAGGCAGGAGACATGATCCCATGCGTAAAACTTCACGAAAAACAGACATGGTCCACGGCATCCATACCTGCCATATCACCACAATGGATCTGGTTCCGCCGATTCATCTCACCTCCACCTTCCGGTTCCGGGATGCGGACCACGGCGCGGGGATCTTCAGCGGAACCGATACCGGATACGTCTACACCCGAATCGGCAATCCCACAGTGGATCTGCTGGCGGAGAAGATGGCCGTTCTGGAGGAGACCCAAGGGGCCGTCCCCGCTGCATCAGGCATGGCCGCGGTGGCCTCGGTTGCCCTCACCCTGGCCGGGGCCGGGGACAACATGGTCTGCTGCAGCACCCTCTATGGCGGGACATTTGCCCTTTTCAACCAGGATCTGAAAAAATTCAACATCGAAGGGCGCTTTCTTCCACCGTTCCAATGCTGCGATGATGGCCAAATCCGGAAGCTGATAGACGCCAGAACCAGATTTCTCTTTATCGAAACCCCGGCCAACCCGACCCTGGACATCATCGATATCGAGCGGTGGGCCGCGATTGCAGCGTCAGCCGGCATCCCCCTCGTGGTGGACAATACCTTTGCCTCGCCCTATCTACAGCGGCCCATTGCCCTGGGCGCGGACATTGTGGTGCATTCGGCAACCAAATATCTCGGGGGACACGGGGACATAATCGGCGGCGTGGTTGTGGGAAAAGCGGAGATCATCGAACGGATCAAAAGCGAATACTTCAGCCATTTCGGCGCGGTGATGAGCCCCTTCAATGCATGGCTCTTTCTGCGGGGAATCAAGACCTTGGCGGTCCGAATGGAGCGCCATTGCCAGAATGCGCAAAAGGTTGCGGAATGGCTGGAACAGCATCCGAAGATCAGCCGGGTCTTCTATCCAGGGCTCCCCTCCCATCCGGGGCACAAGACGGCACAAAAGCAGATGGACGGATTCGGCGGGATGATCGCTTTCGAGGTCAAGGGCGGGATTGAGGCCGGAAAGGCCGTCATGAACAGGGTGAAGCTCTGCATCCTCGCGGTCAGCTTAGGGGACTGCGAGACCCTGATCCAGCATCCGGCCTCCATGACCCATGCGACTTATACAAGCGCAGAGCGGAACGCGGCCGGAATCACAGACGGGCTGATTCGTCTTTCGGTGGGAATCGAGGAAGCAGATGACATTATCGAGGATCTGGATCAGGCCATCCGGTAAACTTTCACTCTCCGGAGCGATCCCCCCGGATATCGACGCGGATATCCCCTCAGATATCCCCTCAGATATCCCCTTAGAGATCCCCTTGGATCATCACGTCGTCATCAAAGCGGAAGACCTGAATGTTTTTGACCGGAATCGCCTCCTCCATAAGCTGGGGGCCGATTCCGCCGCAGATGGAGATCCCCTCTCCTCCCAGGATCTTGGGGGCATAGAAGAAATTGATCCGGTCTGGGATTCCGGCCGCGAAGGCTCCCGCGATCACCCGGCCGCCCCCCTCGATTAAAAGGCTGGTGATACCCATCGCACCCAGCCGATCCATCAGCGGATCGAGCGCGATCCGGCCAGTGCGCGTGATGTGAGAAAAGAGCACTTCCGCGCCTTTGGCTTCGATGAGACTGACCTTCTCCGAAGATACTCCTTCTCCGGCAACGATCAGAGTCTTTGCATCGGATCGAAGGTTCAGGACTTTTGCGGCCGGGGAGATGGAGAGCTTTGAATCGAGGATGATCCGGATCGGATCTCTGCCCGGCCCGTGGGGCAGCCGGACGGTCAGCCGGGTGGTGAGGCTCGGGTCATCCTTTTTGACCGTCTCGATGCCCACCATGATCCCGTCCATCCCATGGCGCAGCCGGTGGACGTACTCCCTTGAACGCTCACCGGTCACCCATTTGGAGTCTCCGGTTGCGGTCGCGATCCGGCCGTCCAGGGTGGCTGCACACTTCACCAGGACATAGGGCCGCCCCGTTCGGACATGCTTGATGAAGAACCGGTTCACCTCCTCTGCCTCGGCCCTGCAGAGCCCCGTCTCCACCCTCAGCCCCTGTGACATCAAGTAATCGTTTCCGCCGCCGTTGACCCCCGGGTTCGGATCTTCCATCGCGACCACGACCCGCCTGACCCCGGCCTTAATAACCGCCTCGGTGCAGGGCGGGGTTCGTCCCGTATGGTTGCACGGCTCCAGAGTGACATATAGAGTTGCGCCCTTTGAGGCATGGCCCGCATCCCTCAAGGCATTGACCTCGGCATGGGGCCCGCCGACTTTCTCATGGAACCCCTTTCCGACGATCTTTCCCTCTTTGACCACAACCGCGCCGACCATGGGATTGGAAGCGGTGTACCCCTCCCCTTTCCGGGCCAGCTCCAGGGCCATCTCCATCAATTCCCTGTCATTCATCGGCTTTCTGCCCGCCATCGGCAGCCTGATCCTTTTCCGGCTTCTCCGCTTCCGGCTCTCCTTCCCGGTCCGGCTTCTCCGCTTCCGCACTTCCGGAAGAATCGGCCTGCCACGGGATATCCCCGCGGTTTGTCAGGCTCTTCAGCTCGGAATAGAAGTCCTCCGCATCCTTGAACTCCCGATAGACGGAAGCGAACCGGACATAGGCCACCGCATCGACCCCCTGCAGCCATTTCATGGCCTTCTCACCGATCAGACTGGAGGGAATCTCCTTCTCCCCGGTCTCCTTCAAGTCCCCCTCCAGCTCGTCTAAAAAGCTCTCGATAAGATTCATGCTGATGTTGCGCTTCTCACAGGCCCGCTGGATGCCGGAGCGGACTTTCTCCCGCGCGAAGACCTGACGCCGGTTGTCCTTTTTCAGGATCATGATGGGAACCTCCTCCACCTGCTCATAGGTGGTGAAGCGACGTTCGCACGCGATGCACTGTCGGCGCCTGCGGATGGTATCCCCATCCCGGCTCAGCCGGGAGTCGGTCACTTTATTGTTGATCTCACCGCAGAAGGGACACTTCATAACCGTTCTTCCTCCCCCTTTCCCTCTATCCGGATCCGTTCGATGGACGCCTCCTCCAGCATCCGCTCAGAGAGTTCATCCGTATATCCGGAGGCATAATAGAGGGTTCGAATACCGGCGTTGATGATCATCTTTGCACAGATGGAACAGGGAAGGTTGGTGCAGAAAAGGGTTGCGCCTTTAAGGGAGACCCCATGATAGGCCGCCTGGATGATCGCGTTCTGCTCTGCATGGATGCCCCGGCAGAGTTCATGGCGTTCTCCCGAGGGAACGGACATGGATTTGCGCAGGCATCCGGTCTCCGCGCAGTGCGCGATGCCCGAGGGTGCGCCGTTGTAGCCGGTGGAAAGGATGCGCTTCTCCTTGACCAGAATCGCGCCGACTGCCCTGCGCAGACAGGTGGAGCGCCTGGCCACGAGCCGCGCGATGTCCATGAAATAATCCTCCCACGAGGGGCGGTCATGGGATACCATCTATGGAATCGGGCCGTCGCCGTTGGGATAGAGGGGAAAGGCTTCACACAGTTCTGTAACGGTTCGCCTAGTCGATCGGATCACCGATTCATCCTTGGGATTTTGAAGCACGGAGACGATCAGCCGCGCGATGACGGCCATCTCCTTCTCCCCCATTCCCCGGCTGGTCAGCGCGGGTGTGCCGATGCGGACACCGCTGGTAACCTGGGGACTTCGGGTCTCATAGGGAATCGCGTTCTTGTTGACGGTGATCCCGGCCATGCCCAAAACGTCCTGGGCATCCTGCCCTGTGATCTCCAGATCCGTCAGATCCGCAAGCATCATATGGTTGTCCGTGCCGGCCGAGACCAGAGAGATGCCCGCCTCCTGAAGATGATCGGCCAGAGCCCTGGCATTTGCTACGATATTCCGCTGATACTCTTTAAAAGCATCTGTTGCCGCCAGTTTGAAGGCCACGGCCTTTGCCGCGATAACATGCATGAGGGGCCCCCCCTGGATACCGGGGAATATCTGGCTGTTGAGCTTTCTGCTGTAGTCGGTTCGGGCGAGGATCAAGCCTCCCCGGGGGCCCCGGAGGGTCTTATGGGTGGTACTGGTGACCACATCGGCATGAGGAACCGGCGAAGGATGCACTCCTGCCGCCACCAGCCCCGCGATGTGAGCCATGTCCACCATCAGATAGGCTCCGACCGCCTCTGCGATCCTTTCAAAGGCAGGAAAATCTATGATTCTAGGATAGGCCGAAGCCCCGGCCACGATCATCTTGGGCCGATGTTCTTTTGCCAGCGCTTCGACCCGATCGTAGTCGATGGTTCCGGTCTTTCGGTCCAGCCCGTAATGGATGAACTTGAAAAACCGGCCCGAAAAGCTGGCCGTACTGCCGTGGGTGAGATGCCCCCCGTGGGCCAGATCCATCCCCAGCACCCGATCCCCCGGCTCCAGGAGCGCGAAATAGACGCCCATGTTGGCCTGGGACCCGGAATGGGGCTGGACATTGGCATAGGCCGCACCAAAGAGCGTTTTGGCCCTTTCGATGGCGAGGTTTTCCGCCACATCCACATGCTCGCATCCGCCGTAATAGCGCTTGGCCGGATATCCTTCGGCATACTTGTTTGTAAGCACACACCCTTGTGCCGCCATGACCGCGGGCGAGGCGATATTCTCCGATGCGATCATCTCCAGGGTGTTCTTCTGGCGATCCAGCTCATCGGTGATGACGGCTGCGATCTCCGGATCTACGTTTCTGATGACTTTCAAATCCACCGCTTTTTTTACCCCTTGCTGCCGAATTGATCCATGGTATGAATGCGCTCCTGATGGCGTCCCCCTTCGAATCCGGTCTCCAGCCATGCATCCACGATCCCGATGGCCAGCACATCGCCGATGACCCGGCCTCCCATCACCAGGATGTTGGCGTTGTTGTGCTTTTTGGCCATGATCGCAGAGAAGAGATCGTTGCAGAGCGCGGCCCGGACCCCGGTAAAGCGGTTGGCCGTCATGGACATGCCGATACCGGTTCCGCAGAGAAGAATCCCCCGCTTTCCGGTTCCCCCCGCCACGGCCTTTGCCACCATTACGCCGTAATCCACATAGTTGACCGATGCGGGGCCAAAGGTTCCCTTATCCTCCACAGGAATTCCTTTTTCCTCCAGATGCGCCTTTACCCGATCCTTCAGCCCATAGGCCGCATGATCGCATCCGATGATAATGGGTGTATTCTCCTGATCCATTGATTCTTTTCCGTGATTCTTTTTTTCGATTCCCATTTGGCAACCCTCTGTTTTCGACGGTTTCCGAGTCTTTCCAAAAGCGGAAATCCTTTGAAAGGTTGCATAAAAATATGAATATATACCGTTATACAGGTTGAACTGCAAGAGAAAACTTTCAATTCCCTACAAGAAGATTTTTGTGGAATAACGCAATTTTTTACGCTCCGGGAAATTGACATAACGCCTTCATCTGGTGTAAAAGTCCAAAAGGCGCAATTTTTTACGGATATCTTTCAAAAGGGGAATGATCAAATGGGAAAAAGAATTGCTGTTGTATCTGTTTTTATCTCACTGTTCCTGATGGCCGGTTTACCGGCCTGGGGACAGGCTCCTGAACCCGCCACCATTCGAGGAACGGTAACGGTAGATGATGCCATGTCCGGCTTTGGGCAGAACTATCGAATCGAGGCCACTCTATCCGATGGTACCGCCTTTGATCCACCTGCGGCCGACACCGATGGGGTAGATCTGTTTGGGATGTATTACATTCGAATCCCCATCTATGATCCCGAAGAGCAGCCCCAG
>JAABSZ010000194.1:0-7375 GCA_011390135.1 Desulfobacteraceae bacterium
TTCTACGGATGTGATAACGAGGAGAAGCCCGATCCGGAAAAGGCAAAAGCCTATCTGGAAAGAGGAAGAGCTTATCTGGAGAAAGAGGAGTACAACAGCGCGCAGATCGAGCTGAGGAATGCCATCAAAAATAATCCGCGCCTTGCAGAGGCTCACCAGCTTCTGGGAGAGACCTATCTCAAGCTCGGAGATGCCAGGGGCGCTTTCCGGGAATTCTCCATTCTTACAGAACTCACACCTGAAGACAGCGATGCCCGATTGAAGCTGGCGACCTTCTATCTGCTGGGGAAAAATCTAGAAGAGGCTCGAAAGCAGATCGATGAGATCTTGACCAAGGAACCGGAGAATGTGGATGCATTGATTCTTCTGGCCGGCATCATGACGCAGGAGGAGAAGCATGCCAGAGCCGAAACGGTTCTGGAGAAGGTGGTGAACCTGGAACCGAAGCGGGTGAAACCCTATATTGCTTTGGCCCGGGCTCAGGTCTTTCAGGGCAAAAACGAAGATGCGCAAAAGACTCTTGAAAAGGCGATGGCGGAAAATCCGGATGGACTCGAACCTCGTCTGGCTCTTTTCAGCCTGTATGAAAGAGAAGAAGATTTTGAAGCGGCTGAGGATATCCTGTTAAAGATTATTGAAGAGAACGAGGATGATCCGAATCTTTCCGCAGTTCTGGGGAGTTATTATCAGCGGCGGGGAAAGATCGAGCAGGCCGAGTCGGCCTTCCTGAAGGCCATCGAGATGGACCCGGAGAATCTGGACCGTTATAGCGCACTGGGGCAGTTCTATCTGTCCCACAATCAACCGGAGAAGGCCAAAGAGACCTTCGGTCGGATCATCGAAAAGGCTCCGGATGATGCAAAATCCTATATGATCATGGCGGAATACCACAGCACAGTGCAGGAATCGGAAAAGGCGCATGAGATGCTGCAAAAGGCACTGGAGATCCGGCCCGATGATATCCGCATCAAAGGATCGATTGCAACGCTTCATTTCCGGGATCGGGAGATCGACAAGGCCAAAGTGATCGTTGAGGAGATCTTACAGGAGAACCCGAAACATCTGGCGACTCGAATGCTCAAAGGTGAGATTCTGATTGCGGAAAACCAGTTTTCAGAGGCCGTATCTCTACTCGACGATCTAATGGGGCAGAACCCGGAAAACCAGCGTCTATATTATCTAAAAGGACTTGCCGGCCTCGGTAAGGGGGATGGCAATGCCGCCAGAGAGTCTTTGGAAAAAGCGATCAGCATGAATCCAAAAGATATGAAGTCCCGTCTTCTTTTGGCAGATCTCTATTTCAAAGAACGGAATTACGATCTGGCGGAGACCAACAGCAGAACGGTTCTTGAGTCGGCCCCGGACAATTATCAGGCAAATCTCATTTTTGGCAACGCCAGCCTCTATCTGAGAAATATCGATGCGGCTCGTAAATCTTTTGAAAAACTGATCCAAATCGATTCGGACAATCCCACCGGATACTATCGTCTCGGGATTGTAAAACGAGTGACCGGGGATCGGGAAGGGGCGATGGAACAGTTTGAAAAGGCACTGGCCATCAATCCGAAGTTGATGGATGTCTTTGTGACGGAGATTCTCCTTTATGCCGAAAATAAAGAATTCGATAAGGCCCTCCAGAAGAGTGAAGCCCAATTGGAGCAGGTAAAGGATTCTCCGCAGGCAAGGGCAATGGTCCATAATATCCAGGGGCGATTATATCTGGCCAAAGGGGATATAAAGAAGGCTGAAGAGGCTTTTCAAAACGCTTTGGCGGCAGATGCCAATATCCTGCAGCCCTACTATTCGCTGGCCAGAATCTATATGTCTGATAACCGCGAGGATGAGGCCGTCTCCCAATATGAGAAACTGATCGAAAAGAATCCGAACCGGCCCGTGCCGCATATGCTGATGGCGTCGATCCATCATATGCAAAAGGATTATGAGAAGGCAGAAAAGGCCTATCGGGATGCCCTTCAGGCCGATCCGAAATTCGGGCCGGCAGCCAACAATCTGGCCTACCTGATCATAGAGCAGGAAAAAGATCTCAACGAGGCCCTCAAATTCGCGCAGCTTGCAAAGGAGAGTCTGCCGGATGAGCCGAGCGTTATGGATACTTTAGGCTGGGTCTACTATAAAAAGGGGCTCTATGACAGCGCCATTTTGGAGCTGGAGGACAGCATTGAAAAGAGCCCGGATAATCCCTCCATTCGATATCATCTGGGTATGGCATATTTCCGGAAAGGGGATCAGGAGCGGGCGCGCAAGGAACTGGAAACCGCTTTGGCATCGGATCAGGAATTTCCTGAATCCGAAACTGCCCAGAAGGTTCTCTCTGAGATGAAGAATTGAATCGATCCTTCGAACCGATCGGTTTTGGGAATGACTCTGGATGAGGGCTTGAAAACTTGAAATTTCTGTCATTTCGGATACTGCTGCTCTGCATGGTGCTGCCGCCGGTTCTCTATGTCAGTACCTTGATATTACTGGAACGGCATGCCCAGAGCGTATATGAGGAAAAGATCCAGCAGATCTACATCGGCGATACCCAGCCTCTTCTGGAGGGGGAGATCCGCCTGAGAGAGGCGATCGAGAAGAATATCCAGGGGTATCTGCAGAAGAGGAGACTGATTCGCTGGGGATTGAATATCCGGGTGACGGTGGCTTCGGAAGGAGGGATACTTCTCTATCCCTCCTTGACCCAGATTTCAGATCCGATAACAGAGGATCGGCACCGGATTGCCGCAGAGAACTTTCAACTGATGAATGAGGATCTCATCGTTGAAGTGGATTCGGAGATTCCCCACAATACCCCCCTTTCCAATCTGATCCTCGGCCTCTATGTTTTTTTCTCCCTTATGCTCCTCTATTTCTACCATCGACTGGGGTTGAAAAGAATCCAAATGGCTGACCTGGAACGGCAGCAGGAGTTTCAGAGGTTGCAGGATCAGGAATCGTCCCATCGACGGCGCCTGGATGACCTTGCCCTGGAACGGGAGTCGCTGGGGGAAAATCTGGAGGGGATCAAAAAAGCCCTTCTGGAAGAACGGGAAAAGGCCTCCAAAAGCGAAAACGGGATGATTGAAGAGATCATCCGGCTGGAGGAGCGGCTCCAGCAAAATCTTGACCGTCAGCAGGAAAAAGAGGCTGAGATCGACTCGTTAAAGGAACAGCTCGATCTGTATGAGGCCGGAAAGCTGCGGACCGGAAAACAGAAGGCAAAAGATGAGGAGATTTTCCGGAAACGATTTCAGGCCCTCTATAAAAATGTGACGCTCCATCAGCGGGCCATTACGGGGTTCTCTGAACTGCCGGAGGATCTGAAAATCAGAGCCGAGGAGCTGATTCATCTGCTCAATGATGATTCCGGCAAGGTGACGATCAAGCGGAAGGTCTTTGGAAAGAAGAACCGGGAGACGGTTTTAGAGGTACTCTTCTCCTATAAGGGCCGCCTCTATTTTCGAAAAACAGAGGATGGCCGTATCGAAATCCTCACAATCGGAACGAAGAATACCCAGAACAAGGATCTGGAGTTTATCAACAACCTGTAGCCCTTTTTACGCCTCTCTCTTTGCTAATCCATCCGGAAACGCCTTGTTGATCTCCAAAAACTCGTCGATATATTCGATCAAAAGATCCACGAGCTGCGGGTCGAAGTGCTTTCCCCGCTCTTTTACGATCAGTTCCAGCACATTCTCCATGGGCCACGCCTTTTTGTAGATCCGCTTATGGCTGAGCGCGTCAAAGACATCGGCCAGCCCCGTGATTCGCCCGTAGATGTGGATCTCTTCGCCTTTCAATCCCTGGGGATAGCCGGTCCCGTCCCATCGTTCATGGTGCTGCTGGGCCACGATGGCCGCGGCCGCCATCAGATCCCGTTTCGATTTTTGTAAAATGCAGTGGCCGATTGTGGTGTGGGGGATGATCTTTTTGAACTCCTCGTCGGTCAGTTGTCCCGGCTTCAGCAGGATCGCATCGGGAATGCCCACCTTCCCCACATCATGCATGGGAGAGGCGAGCCGGAGCATCTCCGCATCCTGGGGGTTCAGCCCGTACTTTATGGCCAGCAGATAGGAGAACTCCGCGACCCGGCGCACATGGTTTATCATCTCCTTGGAGCGGCTCTCCACCACATCGCCCAGTGTGAGGATCACCTCCTTCTGGGTGTCGACGATCTCCCGGTTGAGGTAGATGTTTTCAAACGCGATCGCCACATTGGTGGAGAAGATCCGGATAAGACCGCAGTCCAAATCGGTAAAATGGCGGCAGCCTTTTAGAAAGAGCAGGTTTGTGGGGCCTTTTTCCATGGGAAAATATCCCACATAGGTGTTCTTCTCGAAAATGCTCTGCTTCTCGGTCAGGGCCCGGTCCAGATAGTAGATCACATCCCGGGGCAGAACCTCTGCTGCGGGATGGCTGGTATAATCCTCGTAATCTCCGGTTCCCGCGAGAATGCTGAATTCCTCCGGCGTATAGGTGGCGGTGAAGCCGGATGCCTGGATATAAAGAGAGCTTTCATCGAGATTGAGCAGCGACAGAATCTGCGTCAGTATCCCCTTTGCAAAGATCCTGAGAGACTGGATCTCAAAAAGATGGGCCGATGAGGCGATGATCTGCTCCAGTCCCCGCCGGTTCTTTTCAATGGTCCGGATGTCCCGGTAGGAGCGCAGCGCAGTGATGACAGAGGAGAAGAGGCGCTGTGCGGTCAGCTCGTTCTTCTCCTTGTAGTCGTTGATGTCATACTCCGCGATCACCTTTCGCTCCGGGGCCTGGCCCGGCCGTCCCGTGCGGAGGATGATCCGGATGAACTGGTTTTTCAGGGTGTGGCGGATGTACTGCACCAGTTCCAGGCCCGAATCATCAGACTCCATCACCACATCCAGCAGGACCACGGCCGCGTCCGGTTGCTCAAAGAGAAGCTTTTCTGCCTCCCCCCCGGAATAGGCGCTGTAGAATTTCAGCCCCCGGCCCTCGAAGGTGAAGCCGTCCAGGGCCATCCGGGTGATGGTATGGACATCTTTTTCATCATCCACAATGATGATCTTCCAGGGGGGCAGTCTGTTCTGGTCGGAAAGCGCATCCGATTCTTCGGCAAAAAGGAGTTGGTCTCCGGCGGGGGTATTTGGGTTGAAATTCATTTTACGCTTGTCCATTCTGGGCATCCTTGTCCAACAGCGGAAGGTTCATAGCAAAGATCACGCCATGACCGGGCTGGCTGCTGCAGGTGATCTCCCCTTTGAGGGTCTGTGTGACGAGGTTATAGACGATGTGCATGCCGAGGCCGTCTCCGCCTTTTCCCCTGCGGGTGGTAAAAAAGGGCTCGAAGACATGCTGAACCTGTTCCGGGTTCATGCCTTTTCCGTTGTCGCTGTAGGTCAATTGCAACTGATCTTCGCCGTTTTCAGCTTCGATGCGGATCTCCCCCTTCTCCTCGGCTTCAAAGCCGTGGATGATAGAATTGACAAGCAGGTTGGAGAGGATCTGGGAGAAAGCCCCTGGAAAGCTGAAGATCTCCAGTTCGTCGGGGCAGTCCACCGTCACGATGTGGCTCGTCTTTTTAAGTTTGGGCCGGAAGCTGGCCAGAAGATCGAGGATATAGGTCTTCAGGTGAAAGACCCTCGGCCTTTCGCTGGTCTGATCCACAGCCACCTGTTTGAAGCTCTGGATGAAATCGGAGGCCCGGCGGAGGTTTGCCAGGATCATCTCGGCCGATTCCGATGCCACCTTGAAATAGCTCTCCAGATCGGACCGCTTCAGGGCGCCGGCTTTCAGCAGTTCCAGAGCCGCGCGGGTTCTTTCATCCAGGTAGGAGGCCGCGGTCACCGATACCCCGATCGGGGTGTTCACCTCATGGGCGACGCCCCCCACCAGTCTGCCGAGCATCGCCATCTTCTCCGAATCCATGAGCTGTTTCTGGGTCTGCTTCAAGACTTCCAGGGAACGCTTCAGCTCGGCCACCGAATTCTCCAGCTCTTCGTTGAGGTGAAGGATCCGCTCTTCGGTATGCTTCCGTTCGGTGATGTCATGCACGGTCTCGATCGCGCCGATCCGCTCTCCCTTTCCGTCCTTCAGGGGTGCGGCCATGAAATAGACCCATTTCCCTTCGGGCCCCAGGTGTGGCAGAAAGATCTCCCCCTCATAGGCATCTTCGATAAGGGGAGAGCGCCGGAAATTGTTCTCGTAATATCCCGCGACATCCTGGGCCGGGGAGTTGTCCAGGATCATGTCGGCCATTATAGGCCGCTCGTTCCCGTAGAAGGCCCGCCACTGATCCGCGGTTCCGATCATCTCTTCCGCGGAAAGCCCTGTCAGGTTCTCGCAGGCCAGGTTCCAGTGGGTGATCCGGTGCTCACGGTCGATCACGAATGTGGGCATGGGGGTCGATTCAAGGATCTGGTACAGGTAGGTTTCGCTCTCCTGCAAAGCCTCTACGACTCGCCGAAATTCCCTATCCGTCACCTCCAGCTCTCCGATCCGCTGGTGAAGTCTTTCCAGCTCCATGTGTAGATCTTCATATTTTTGATTTCCATCCGTCATGATCTTCCCGTCTGCTGCCTTTCCTTGAAACTAAAAAAACAGAGTGGATATTAGAGGAATTTTTAGGAGAAGTCAATCATCGGGAATTGCGCCGACGAATCCTTTACCGGTGAATCCTTTACCGAGGAATCATTCATGGAGGGATTTGACGATAGATGAGACTTCTTTTGAAGTGGGGATATCCGCAATGGACAGATATCCCCACAGGGGAAAAGGGCAGGGTTACGGCAGGTTTTTCTTCCAGATGCCGTAGTAGCCCAGCGGGACATATGCGCTGTTCTGATCAAATGCAATCCGGTTGGGCCAGCTCTGGTGGGGCAGGAAATCGATCCTGGCTAGATTTGCCGGGTCCGATGCATCATAGCAGCCGGTTCCGCCGGAGCTGTTGATGAAGCCGATGCCCGATTTTGCCCCTATGATCGAATACCACCATCCCGCGTCAATGGGATGGTCATACCGTTTCAGATCCAGGGGATCGGAAAGGTCGATCAGGGTGATCCGAGGCCGGTCTGAGCCGTCTTCATAGGTGGTGTATCCGCCGCCCGAGATCCAGGCCCGCCTCTCTTGTATCAGGAACTCGCCGGAATAATGGTCTTTTAAGGTCACGGAATCGAGCAGATAGGCCGCATCCTCTTCCAGCTTGAGGGCATGGAATATGGTTTCGGAAGAACCGTCGTTTTCATAACGATTTTCCATGGTATAGATGTAGGGGCCAAACCCTTCCATACCCACGCAGATCCCCGGGATGTTGACCGGGGGCATCAGTTTCGGATCGGCCGGATCGAAGAAATCGGCCCTTCCCAGATAGTAGTGGGTCAGCAGCGCCCCATCCGGGCCCGGT
>JAABSZ010000195.1:0-7333 GCA_011390135.1 Desulfobacteraceae bacterium
GGGCCATATGGTATAGAGGACCGCAAAAAGGATCAGTAGGATTCTCATATACCGGCGATGCGTGAACCATTATCTTTGTTTGGCATCTTTATATGGTGCTGAGGAATGGAGGGCGGAAAAAGATACGGCGGTAAAGGCAGAAGGGCCCTTTTGGGATGAAAGGGCCCCGTTCATTTCCTTTACGCTTCGGACAGAGAGAAGGGATTTCCGCAGACTCTCCATTGGCCGTCCTCTTTCACCAGATCAAAGGTCTCCTCGACATGATGGCTCGATCCTCCGAAGAAGGAGCGCAGGGGGTTTTTCCGCTCCGCGGTCACCCGAACCTTTGCGTGATTGTAATCCCCCTCCAGGGTCTCGACCTTAAGACCATAGAGATAATCCTTCATATAGCCGAGGCTGTAGCCCCGCCCCTTTGCCTCTTTCCATGCCCGGTGCAGATAGGCATTGACCACATTGACATCATCGGCCATGCGGCTCTCTTCGCAGAGCCTTTGGATCATCGTATCCCGATCGTATTTGAAGTAGGCTTTGGCAAAAGTTTTTGCCGCTTTTTCCGGGGTCTCCTGCGTGTCTGCGAATACGAAGAGTACCTGCAGAAAGACCGCAAGAAGCAGTACTAGGATGATTGAGATGATCTTGTTGTTCTGCGCCATTTACCCTTTCTCCTTTCCTGAAGAGAATCTTTTCCTTGGACAATCCATTGCTAAGAGGCTTTTAAAACAAAGCCGCCCCCCCGATAACATGGAATGGAATTTAACTCAAGACTTTTTCGTTCGAAATATCGATAGGCCCGGCCGGAACCCCGTCACCGGCCTGGACCGTCGGCAGGAAAATGGAAAACGTCGTTCCTTTCCCGGGCTCGCTCTGACAGGTCATATAGCCCCCGCTCTCCCGGACGATGCCGAAGACCATGGGCAGCCCCATTCCGGTTCCCTTGCCCACCGTTTTTGTGGTGAAGAAGGGGTTGAAGATGTTTTCCAATGTTCTGCTGTCCATGCCGGAGCCCGTATCCCTAAGCCTGAGCAGGACATAGCTGCCCGACTTCGCGCTGGGATGGGCTCTGCAGAAACTGCTGTCGATCTCCGCATTCTCCGTTTCGATGAAGATCTCTCCCCCGCGGGGCATCGCGTCTCCGGCATTGATCGTGAGGTTCATCAGCACCTGTTCGACCTGAACCGGGTCCGCCATAACTTTTTTCAAAGGGCCTACCTCCCGGACATGGATATCGATGTTCGGGGGCAGAGTCTGCTGTAGAAGCTTTTTCATCCCATGCACTTTGGCATCGAGATCGATGGGAACCGGATTCCCCTCCACCTTCCGGGCGAATGTGAGCAGCCGATGCACCAGGTTTCTTCCCCGGGAGACCGAGCTGATGATCGATTCGAGCTGTTTTTCCGTTTTGGCATCGTCTCCTGCCCGGAGCAGAAGAAGCTCGCAGTGGCCCTGGATCCCCTGCATGAGGTTGTTGAATTCATGGGCTACGCCCCCGGCCAGGGTCCCGATCGCCTCCATCTTCCGGGCATGGAGGAGCTTCTGAAATAGATGCTCCCGCTCCTCTTCGGCCTTTTTCCGCTGGATGATCTCGGCCTTCAGCTTCTCCAGAGAATTTTGAAGCTCCTGATGGGTTTTCTGCAGGGTTTCGTTCTTTCGGTAGAGTTCCGAATAGGAGTCCCAGATCTCTTTGACCATCTGATTGAGGGCATTTTCGATCACACCCCACTCATCTGTCCGATTGAGGGTGACCCGCATGTCGAGGTCCCCGTTTCCCACGGCCCTGACCGCCTTGCAGATAGCCCTGATGGGCCTTCGAAAGTTGAGGAGAAAGAATATATAGCTGAAGGCCGCCAGCAAAACGATCATAACCAGGGAGAGAAAGAGGACGAAATGAAGGATGTCGTCCATCATCTCCCGGTTTTGCATCTGGTCGTTTTGGATATCCGAGACCGTCTTTTGGTCCAGCCGGTCCGCCTGCTGCTGGGTCTTTGCCATGATCTCATCGAGTTCTTTCAGGCGGAGATGAAAGTCGATCAGCCGGTAATTGAACTGGACGATCACCTCCTGATACTCCTGGGTCGTTTCGATGAGCCGGTCCTGGAGTTCCTCGATCCCGGGGTTCAAAGAGGGCATCTTCAAAAAATCTTTTTTGAGGCGGTTGAGCATGGAGAAGACCTTTTCGATCTCCCGGGTCTCGGTCGTAACGGGCGAGAGTCGGGAAAAGGCGAGCGCTGCCCTAAGAGTCGCCTCCCGGTACTCGAAGATCTGCTGTTCGATCTTTTGGATGCGGCCACTATCTGTAAAAAAGGAGAGCAGCGGATCATCCATTTCATCCATGATATGCGACAACAGTCGGTCCAAAAGAAGATGGACTTTTCCATCGATCCGTTCGACCCGTTTCAATGCGACATTGATCCGTCCGCACTCCCCGAAGAGCGTCAGCAGCTTCTTTTCAAAGAGGATCAGCAGATCCGCAAGCTCCGGATGGATCTTCTGTTTCCGCAGATTCTCCAATGTTTCAAAGAGCCCGGCCGACTCTTTTACCAGAATCGGCGGATTTCCGTAAAATGTGCTGATCAGCAGGTGGGTTCGGCTGAAAATATGGGAAAGCTCTCTTTGGAGCGCGGCCGATGCGATGACCTTGGGAACATCCCTTTGAACCATCTTTGCTGAGAGATCCTTGATATTGCCAAATGACCAGGCCATGATCCCGATGATTCCGCAGAAGATCCCAAAGATAAAGATATTGAGAAAGAGGAGCTTTGCGGTGATCCCCGGCCGGAAAAAACCGCGGATCGATTCGGTATGAAAAATACCCATATGGGAAATCATATCGAGACCTTTTGGCATCGGATCTGTCTGTCGCGGCTGAGAAAGAAAAAAATCCCCCCGAACGTCATTCTATCCAGTCTTTTTCACCACCTCTTTTTTGAGATAATTGAAGACATCCGTCCCCTCCAGCAGCGGCGATTCCTTGGACAAAGCCACCCGCCGCACCGATTCAACATCCTCCTTTTTCCCGCTGTCCAGAGGGCCTTCCAGCAGTTTGAGAGCGAGCGAGTCCGAATTGTAGAGAAGCAGCGGAGCCATCAATCTTTCTTTGCCCTGGCTTTCTTTGTCCTGGCTCTCTTTGTCCTGGCCCCCGACAACTTTTCCAAAGATCTCATGATCCGCCACACCAAAGACTCCGGGTGCCGGCACGAGCCCCAGCAGCTCCTGAAAAAGTGTCAATGCCTCCCGGACCCCGGCTCCATCCTTCATCTCCAGAGCCACCTTTCCCTCCTGTGCGATAGCCTCGATATCGGCTTCGGTATGGGAGAGATCGAGCCCCTCCAGGGCCGACTCCCGAACCTTTTCCAGGGTCTCGGCCCGTTTGGCCACCTTCACATCCTTGTCGCTCAGGATTTTGAAGACATTGCCGATGTTGATCATCTCCTTGACGGTCGCGCTCTTTCGGACCGCAACATCATGTACGGTCGTATTGTAGAGGGGAAGCTCGTTGTCCAGCACGATAATCTCATAAGGAGCGCTCTCTCCCAAGAGATAGAGTTCCAGGTCCCGTTCCTTTTGAAGGCGGAAGGGGCTTAACTCCAGCAGCTCCCGCATGGTGTCCTTGTCGATCTTTCCGCCAATGTTGCCGGCCGGAGCGATGTCGCTGCGGACCTTGTTCGCCAGGGAATCGATACGCAATTTTGTCAGAAGATTCTCTTTGAAGGTCATGGTGATTTCCTTTCATGGTTTGGGCGCTGGATATTTTTTTCGTGCAACGGGCTGAGAAAATCGCTATAATATTTCCGACCTTAGTCTTATAAATAGCTCATCCGGCTGGCTTAGGTCAAGCTTTTTGCCGTTGAGGAAAAATTGTCATGACGGAGGACCCGAAAAGGATGCCGCAGAAGGAAGGTTGGGAAGAAATCGATTCTCTCCGCCACCGGATCAATGAATGCGAAAAGCGTAATCAGACCCTCATCGAGACCAATCTCTACGGGATTCAGGTGATCGACATCCACGGAACCATCACCTATATCAACGGAGTGCAGTCCGATATCCTCGGATATGGAGCAGGTGATCTTGCAGGAGAGGAGATCTGGAGCCTCATGGCCACGGACGAGGAGGGGGAGGCGCTGAGCCAGTACCTGACCCGTCTGGCCCGGGAGGAGGACGAGGCACCGGCCTGGACCGGCACCTTTTTGAAGAAGAACCATCTGCCGGTTCAACTGGAGATGAACTGGAACTGCATGCGCAATGAACAGCGGTCCGTGACCGGATTTGTCTCCTTTACCACCGCGGTTCATGGGGAATCGGGAGCAGCTCCTGAAAACGATGGGGACCGGGACCCGGATCGGGACCGGATCGGGATCGGGACTGGGATCGGGATCGCTTTCAAAAGATCATCGAGGGGGCAAGAGATATCATCATCACCTTTGATGCCGAGGGCAACATCACCTATATGAATGAGCCGGGGATGGAGCGGATCGGCTATTTCTACGAGGAGATCCGGCGGATGAGCCTTTCAGATCTTCTTCCGCCCGAGCAGATCCAGAAGATAAAGGGGGAGGTCTTTGATTCTCCGTCAACTCCCGGCCGCATCTATGAGATCGAACTGATCAACCGGGATATGGATCTGGTTCCTCTGGAGTGCATGGTGAGCCGGATCGGAAATCATGGGGAGGGTCCGTCTGAGATCCTCTTCATTGGCCGGGATCTGACCCGCCAGAAAGAGGCCGAACAGTTCCTGATTCGGGAGAATCGGATCGCATCAGCAGTCCGGTTTGCATCGGGGGCCGCTGCGGATCTTCGGGATCTGGCGGATCGACTGGAGAGGGAAGGCAGGCCATTAAAGGATCTGGAGAGACTGGCGCGGAAGTACGGTCATCTTTTTGAAGAGGAGACCGATAGGTTGAACCGGACCTCCAAAGACATCAGAACCGAAGTCCGGCGCTCGGCGCAGCGGATCTTTGCCGGAACCGGGGTACGGGTTCGATTTTTTCTGGCCGGCAGCCTCTGGCCCGTTGCATTTGACGGGGAGGAGCTGCGCCATGCCCTGGAGATTCTGATGCAGAACGCCAAAGATGCGATGCCGGGGGGAGGGCAGGTCAAGGTTCTGTTAAAAAATCTCGTCATTTCCCCGGACGAGGCCGACGGCCCCCTTCTTCCGGGGGAGTATGTGCGGATCTCCATCGAGGATCACGGCGTCGGCATTCCAAAGGATCGTCTCATCGAGATCTTCGACCCCTACTTCAGCACCAAAAACGACGCCCCCAAGACCGATTCCGGATTCGGGCTGGCTCTGGCGCATTCCATTGTCCGACGCCATCGGGGCGCGATTCGGGTCAGCTCCAAACCCCGCATCCGCACGGCATTCGAAGTTCTTCTTCCTGTAGATCACTCCGATTCAGCCCCTTGAAAAACCCCAAAAATTCTTCCCTGATTCCCCTTCTTCCCCCCCTTTACAACCTGTAAAATACCCCGACGCACCATTACTCCTCTTCCCTCCTCTTTTTTGAGGAGACTTTTTCCAAAAAACCGCTCTTCAACCCGCGATCTCCGCGGTTCCTGCCTCCGCAGACTCTTAAGAGAAAACCGTAAACCTTTCTCTGGCACAGAGAATGCAGTTGAAGGGATCGGCAAGTCCGGATGATTCGATCTCCGCCAATGGGGGAGGTCTGTTGAAATACCGTGCCGATTTCTCTTTCTCCGGAGGATCTGATCCTATGAAGAACAACCATTACGACCGAATGAGAAAGATCATTCTCACCTGTATGATCGTGGTCCCGGCCATCCCCTTCTTTCTGGCCCTCTATATCGGCCACTTCTATTTCACGGCCGCGCTGGAGAGAGGAACCCTGGCCAGCATGCAGCGGATCGTCCATGACCACCGGGGGATGATCGAGGCTTTTCTGCAGGAGCGCCGGGCCGATCTCGAGTTCGTGATCCAGTCCTATGCCTTTGAGGTGCTGCGTCAGCCCGACACCCTCCATATGGTCTTCACCAATCTGCAGAAGACCTCCAACGCGTTTGTGGACATCGGCGTCTTTGACCAGGAGGGGCTCCATGTGGCCTATCAGGGGCCCTATTCCCTTGCCGGAAAGCAGTACGGCTCCGAGCCCTGGTTCCTTTCGGTGATGAATAAGGGGTACTACATCAGCAACATCTTTCTCGGCTTTCGAAATGTTCCCCACTTCGTCATCGCGCTCACCCGGGAGGAGAACGGCCGGCAATGGGCCATCCGCTCCACCATCGATCCCGACGCCTTCAGCGAGATCGTGAAGAACGTCCGGATCGGGACCACGGGCGAAGCCTTTATTCTGGACGCGGAGGGCCGCTTCCAGACCGAAAGAAGATCCGGAGGCCGGCTCATGGAGCAGGACCCGAATGGAGTCCGGTACGGTTCCTGGCACGAGGGCATCCGCACCTTCATCGCGTCCGACGGGGCCGGCCAGACCTATGTCAACGCCACCACATGGCTCAAGGAGAATCAGTGGATGCTCGTGGTCCGGCAGAACCGGGCCGACGCGTTCGCCGCGCTCAATCGGGCCCGATCCCTCATCATCCTGATCACCATCATCGGCGGCGCGGCAATCCTTTTAACCGCTTTTTTCCTGACAGATCAGATCGTCCGGCGCCTCAAAGGGGTCGATGCGGAAAAGGAGGAACTCGAGGAGAAGCTGATCCGGACCCACCGCCTCGCGGAACTCGGGGAGATGTCGGCCGGGTTCGCGCATGAGATCAACAATCCCCTCCAGATCGTCCGGAGCGAAGAGGCCCTCATGAAGATGAACTTTGACGAGATGGTTGAAGAAGGAACCCTCGATCCGGAGAAAGAGGGGGTCAAGGAGATCCGGGATTCCCTGACCCAGATCAAGCTGCAGCTCAACCGGTGCGCGGGGATCACACAGGCCATCTTGAAGTTCGGCCGGAAGACCGAGACCAAGGTGGAGCGGGTCGATCTGAAGGCGTTCATCCCGGAGGTGGTCTCGATGGTGTCCAAAAAGGCCGAAGTCCACGGCATCGCACTGGAGCAGCGGGTGGCCCCGGATACCCCGGCCATCAACGGGGACTCGGGGCAGCTCCAGCAGGTATTGCTGAACCTGATCAACAACGCGATGGATGCCATTCTCGATGCCCACGGAACCGAAAACGGACGCCTGGAGATCGTTGTCCATGGGTGGCGGGAGAACCGGGTGGAGATCCGGGTCACGGACAACGGGTGCGGCATCACCCCGGAAAACCAGACCCGGATCTTCTCCCCTTTTTTCACCACCAAGCCGGTGGGAAAGGGGACCGGACTTGGGCTCTCCATCTGTTACGGGATCATCGGCAACATGGGCGGCGTCAT
>JAABSZ010000196.1:0-7251 GCA_011390135.1 Desulfobacteraceae bacterium
CCCGGGTTCTCCCTCATCGCCCACAGCCTTGAGCGCGTCCGGAGCCCCTTTCTGAGCCCGGGACAGAGCCTTGTCCCATCCGGTATGATCGGCCAGATGAAATTGCGGATAGAGACGCTGCATGGAAAGGTTCGCGGCCTCGATCACCCGATCCTGTAGATCATCTCCTAAAATTTCATTGCCCCCGCCCTGAAAGACCTGCGCACCCGAGAAGACTTCATCCAGAAGCTCTCTGATCCGCGCCTGGGCAGTCTGGCGGATCGTCTCCATCGCGGCCCGCGCCTCCTGCCCTTCAGGGGTGTTGGGAACGCCCCGCCTCTCCAACGTGGCATTTGCAGCCTTGAAGTCGATGAGCCGGCGCCGCAGATCATCTGCGGATCGTCTCGGCACAAAGACGAATATCGTGGGCGATTCATTGCCGCTCTGGAGCGCATCGGCCCGTACAGAGGCTGCATCCGAGCCCCAGCCGTTTCGGACCCAGACGTAGATCTTCCGATCTTTGTCCGAAGGGAGCCGGGCATCGAAAACCGGCGACACGCTCCGGGAGACCTTTGATTTCCCCTGAAGCAGAGACGACTTTTTGACCAGCTCCCCGAACCGCTTCCGAATCCGATCCTCCCGCTCCGCATCGATCCGATGGGCCTCGTTTCCCAGTTGATTCTTCTGACCGAGAAATTCATCGTTCCAGGCCGCGCTCTCTTCGGTCTGGATACGGTATTCGACCCCGACCTTCATCAGGAGATCGCAACCATCCATCAGCCCCGGCAGCCGGCTCCGGAGGCTGCTGCTGCCGGCCGACAGGTCCTCGACCATCAGATCCGCGATGGTTTCGGCCGTGGCACGGATGCCGATATCCGTATTGCTGCCCCCGAGCTTGTTGACCAGAAAGACCAGGCCGCAGGCCCTTGCCTTCAAACCCTCTTCCTCTGAGCCGTTCTGCCAGATCATGGTCTTTTCGTGGATTTTCCGGGGCAGCAGCCGGGACTGGAGCAGCTTGTCCGCGGAATCGAAATAGAGGAAATCGGCCGGGATCACGTTTCCCAGTGGCGCATCCAGATTGGTCTGGATGGTCTTGTGGATCATGCTCAACTGGTTGCGCAACTGGCTGTCGGTTCCGGTCAAATCCAGCACCCGCAGGGTGTTCTCCCAGAAGCGCCGGCGCACGGGCAGGATGGGATAATCCTGTGGAAAAAACGGGATGTCATCCCCCTGGTGCGCGATGGAGGTTCCCTCCAGGTGGCGGGAGATTTCACCGATATTGCTCTGAAGGACATCGTTGATGGGCCCGATCGCCTCGGCTCTTTTGGCCAGAATCACCTTCCGGATCACCGCATCCACATCAGTGTCCGACAGCTCGATCCGAACCGTGAACCGCCCCTCCAGCTTCTTCAGATTGGATGTCCCGGTCACGGCCGTCTGTCCCGTGCCCACAAAGAGAATCTTTCCGGAGATATTCTTGCAGCAGGCCTCCACCACCTCCTGAACATCCATGGAGCGATGGGTATCCTCGCCGATAAACTGCTGCACCTCGTCGAGAACGATCAGGGTGAGGGGGAATTTTTTCTCTTCAGTCACCGCCATCCGCACCGCATCGAGCATCTCATCGCTGCTAACATCCTGAACATACGGATAGAGATTGTTCAGGGTCTCCATGCAGACCCCGGCCGAGGTAAACTGTTCGGGCCTGACCCCCATCAGCGCCCCATGGAGCCCCTCGGCCACATAGAGATTGTCCAGCTCCTCTTCCCAGTCGTGGCCGTTTTCCTCGACATGGGCCTTTACCGGATCGTACAGCCCCTTGGATTTCAGCCACATCACAAACCTGGCAACATGGTATTTTTCCGGAAGCCCGGCCGATTTGAAGATGATCCCCAGAAGCGCCAGCCGGACGCTGCCGCTGGCCCTGGACCCAAGGGTTCCGGATGCGGCATGGAGGCCCCCGTGCCGTTTTCCCTGGGTCGAGAGTTCCTTCAGCAGATCCCTGATCCCCGGGGGCAGAACCGCGATCCCCCTTGCAGCGGCCCCGTCGGAAAATACCGTATCGACCCACAACGCCCGAAGCATCTTGGCCAGATGGGACTTTCCCGATCCGAAAAAGCCGCTGATCCATACGGCCGGCTGTTCTGCCTGGTGGATGTTCTTCAGATAGGTCTCCAGGATATGCGCCATCCCCTTTTCATACTGGCCGTCGCAGACAAAGGTCTCCAGCTCATACCGCAATACCGCCATCGCCTGCAGGCTCCGGTCGTCGTTTACGCTGGCAACCCCTTCATTGGCCAGCTTCTGCTTTGAGGGGTCTTTTTGATAGATGTCTCTGTTTTTCATGGCTGCCGCACCTCTATTTTAGAAATCCCGATCCGCTGTAATCGGCACCGCCAGATAGTTCCAGCCGTCATAGCCGTCCAGAAGGCGATAATTGTTGTTTTCACAGCTCCCCGGGAAGAATATGAGCAGCTTTCCGGGAACCAGCGGGGCCAGGCGGTCCACCACCTCCTTGACCTTCAAGAATCCAAAAAGGGAGCCGACGCCCTTTACCGCGATCACCCCATTCTCCCCGGGGCCGCGATCTTCGATAAAGCTTTTGAACCCCTCTACAATGCTCTCCAGATACCGGTGCATCAGAGAGGAGAGGAGATGGGGCTTTTGAAAATAGCTGACACCATATTTCTGGGCCGTCATCCACTCGGCAAAGGAATCGGTCAGATCAAAGACGGCCCACTCATGCCCGGCCTGCCGTGTGGCCAGCTCGAACTCGTCGATCCTGGCTCTCAACCGCAGCTCCTCGTTCTCCCCATAGACGCAGAAGAGAACCCGCTGGGCCGCGGCCGCATCCGTGCGCCAGGGGATGGCGATATATGCTGCATAGGAAGCGATCAGACGTTTAATTTTGCTCATGAAGCCACTCCGTTTCGGTCTCTGTCAGCCGTTGGGGAAAGAGAACCTCCACCACATTCCGCCCTCATGTCTCGGTTTTCCCTTTCCCGCATTTCCATCAGGCCGGGCCGCCGCGGATGAATGCAATTCCCTGCACCATCAAAGCTCCCTTTTCTTCCTGCAGAACGACAGCGGCCTCGACCTCTCTTTTTTCATCAACTCTTATGCCAAGATATCCGTCAGGATCGGTTTTACACTGATTACGGGACGGATTTCAAGTCTTTCGATCATTTTTACGGATATTAGATGGATGGGACCTGTGAAATGAGCACACTGAATCGGTCAAAACAGAATGGATCGATTTCGGCATTTTTCATCGAATTCTTTCCTTCTTGACTTTATCCGCAGAAATATGATACGGGTTGATACGGATATGGATTTTCAGGAAAGGATGAAAAATTGACCCTGCACATTACAAATGCCGCAAAAGAAATCGGAGTCGCCCCGATCACATTGAAAAGATGGCTCCTCTCCGGCAAAGTCAGCGATGTCAAAAGAGATCGAAACGGATGGCGGATATTCGAGCAGATCGACATCAGGCGCATCAGGAAATACGCGGATGGGATTTCCAACGCGCCGACGCAGTTACAACTGCCGGATCAGAATCATATCAACGACAAAACCGTTGCTTTCCGGGACTCCGCTTTCAACGGCAACAAAAAGCTTCCCTTTCACCGATGGGTTCCATGGATTGCCGGATTTTCGGCAGATTTTGTCGAGGATTGTCTTGAAAAATATCTGCCGGATCAAAAGCCTTCGGAACTGACGGTACTCGACCCCTTCTCGGGTGTCGGCACGACGCTCATCGAAGGTTTTCTCCACGGCTGCAATGTGACCGGGTTTGAAATCAATCCCTACGCATACCTTGCCTGTAAGGTCAAGCTGAACGCCCACCGTTATGAGATTGCAGATATCGAGAAGACCCTGCAGCGCTTTGGTCGCTATTATAGAACCCGAACCGAAGATGAATCCTACACCCCCCGAGCAACGGCCCCGAACACATTTACGACCCGCTCGCCGTTTTACAGCCCCAAGGTCGAACGAAAGGTTTTAATCATCTTCGATTTCCTTCCGAACATCAAAAACCTGGAGATCAGGGATCTCTTCCGGCTGGCCTTCGGCACGGTCATGGTAAGCTTTTCGAATTATTCCTATGAACCAAGCCTCGGACGGAGAGCTTCCTCGGGAAAGCCCGATATCGAAGATGCGGATGTCGGCGGTGTCATTGAAGCCAAGGTCCGGCAAATGATCGATGACATAAAGGAATTCGATGAACTGCATGCGGAATCGACAAAAGAGCTTCAAACCCGCATCTACAACGAATCCTTTTTCGATGCCACCAAATTCTGCGACAGAGACAGCATCGATTTGCTTGTGACATCACCGCCATATCTCAACAATTACCACTATCTGAGAAATACCCGGCCCCAACTGTATTGGCTGGACTTGGCCAGTGACAACCGCTTTCGGAAGAAGATCGAACATGCAAGCTTCGGGAAATTCTGGCAGACCGTGAGAGACAAGGATACCATTGAGCCGATCTTTTCACTCGACCGGCTGAACAGAAAGCTTGAGATTCTCCGACAGATCAACCCGGAAAAAGGGGTCTATGGCGGGCATGGATGGGCAAATTATGCAGCGACATATTTCAATGATTCCTACCGATTCTGCAGGGTCGCCAAAGAATTGCTGAAGCCCGACGGAACGGCTGTAGTCGTTATCGGAAACAGCATTCTTCAGGGGCTTGAAATTGAAACGGATGAGATCTTTGCAGATATCGGAGAACTTGCCGGGCTGAAGAAAAAGGATATCATCATGCTCAGAACGAAGAGGACCGGTTCCAGCATCATAGATTCAACAGTGAGAGCCGGCAAGACAAAGAAAAAGACGATCCTCTATGAGACGGCCGTAGTCATGACAAAGTAGCCGCCCAACGCAGAGATCGACTCATTTCAAACGGGCGGCATAAGCTTTGATTCTCGCGGCAAGATCATCAAAAGCAGGGGCTTTCCCCTTGCACTTTTCGGCCCAGGCACGGCCCGGATGCAGCACATCCCACCCCGACTTGGCCTGATCGAATCTGCCCATGCCGGGGGTGTGATTTCCGAACCCATCGATCACTGTGTTCCACAACGGCTGATATTTGCGGATCAGGGCCGCTTCCACAGGGCCGATCAAACCGCTTTCATCGCCGTCGAGAACCATATATTTCACCCTGAAATCAGCGGGATCAAGGTTTTCGGCAGCCAGAACACTTCGATAATGTTCCCTGATCCGGTGATATAATTTTCTGTCGGATGTTTTTGCGGCCCGAGCCGTCCGCCAGCCGGACGGATTGGATTTCCCCACATAGATCGGTATGGATTCACGGCTTACAGTTTCCAGACGCAACGCCTCATAGAGTTCGAAATCCCCCAGGTAATAAAGCCCGTAAACGCCGCCGCCGGTAAAAGGTTCCGACGGAGGAAAAGATTCCACCGGGGAGATTTCAAAATGAGCGACTGCATCCTCTACGATCTTTTTGAGCCGGTTCGATTCGAAAGAATGTACCATTCCCTCAACCCACTTCCACACTCATCCCAGGATCCGATACAAACGCATCATACCCCGCATTCGGGAGATGCCCCGCAAAAGCCAGGGACTGATCCTCATCCCCGAGAACCAGCGCGATCTTCTTGACCGCCAGATCGCTCTTCGCCAAAAATCGAAGCATCTCATCCCGGTCCACATAGACGCAGAAGAGAACCCGCTGGGCCGCGGCCGCATCCGTGCGCCAGGGGATGGCGATATATGCTGCATAGGAAGCGATCAGACGTTTAATTTTGCTCATGAAGCCACTCCGTTTCGGTCTCTGTCAGCCGTTGGGGAAAGAGAACCTCCACCACATTCCCGGCTTTTTTAAAAGTGATCCACCCTTTGCAGGAGGCGGCCCGGGCCAGTTCCATCCGATGATCCGGAGCGCAGTCGAGCAGCTTTGCATCGTCGCTTTGAAAAAGAGACTCGCCCCTGCCGCCGGCCAGATACCCCAGCAGCAGCGCATACGCGGCCGATCCCGGGGTGGCCTTTGCCTGGGACCGGATCTTTTTGAACTTTCCGACAAGATGTCCCGACTGGGTCCAGGTCGAATTGATGTTCTGCGCGGTCGATTTCAGGGTGGCGCTGCTGAACCGGCCCGGATAGAGATCTTCGATAAAGGTCTCCAGCTCTTCCCGGTAAACCCTCTCCCCATGCTGGTGGGACCAGAGAAAAGGGAGGCAGGAGCGCAGAAGGGGGTCCCGGGCATACGCGCAGGCCAGCGCGATGAGGGGCCTTCCTTCGGGATCTCTCCCCCAGAAGAAGCGCAGGTTCCGGAACAGTGCCAGAGAAGAGTCCAGGCCGTAGAGGGAGACAAGATATCGCGCGGTCAGCCGGCGGGTTTTTCCGGATCTTTTTTCCAGGCAATTGTGGGTCTCGATCGCGTCGATGTAATCTTTTTTGATTGCATTCGGATCATCCACACAGAAGAGCAGCCGTTCCAGTTCCGCCAGCATCATGGTGCGGGCCGTATGGGTCCCGCCGGCTTCGAATCTGAAACCAAAACGCCGCGCATCCTTTTCAATATCATCCATTCTATTTCTGCTCGATTTTCCTGCCCCCATGGGCCCATCGGGTTTGCTTTGGAGAAACGGCCTTGAGCTTTCGCTCTTCAATTGATGACTTCGATTTTAACAGGTCGTTTTCTTTATCAATCATCAGACAAGACACCTGTGATATGAAGCCGGTTTCAATTAGTACACCGGTATAGCGTTATTGTCAATTGTTTCATGATCATCCGGCCGATCGCGGCTGATCACCATTCTTCTCATGTTCATCAGCAGAAGCTACATCCATCCCCCGCACCTTCCCCCTTTCCTTGTAAAAATCCTCTTTTAAATACAGCTATGTGAGATAGAATATACCGGTTTGACTGTATTGCGAGTGAAACCCTCTTTCTGACAAAGTCTCCTATCAGGTGCTGGAACAAAATATTTTTTAAATATATGGCCTGAATCCATTGGGAGAAGAGGAGTCTCAGAGATGAAAAAAGGAAGAGTACTGATCACCGGCGGAGCGGGGTTTATCGGCTCCCACGTCGTGGATGAGCTGATCGAAAACGGGTATTATGTACGGATATACGACAACCTCTCACCACAGGTTCATGGCGTTATCGAAGATAATTTACCGCCCTATATCCATCCCAGGGCAGAATTCATTCCGGGCGATATCCGGGACGGAGAGCGGCTGCGCCATGCCCTGAGAGGAATGGATTATGTGGTCCATCTTGCGGCCGCGGTCGGT
>JAABSZ010000197.1:0-7195 GCA_011390135.1 Desulfobacteraceae bacterium
GGTATCTTTAAAAAAAAGCGGGGTATGCAGGGGAGAATGTGCTGAGGGAGAAACCGGTTAATTTGGGACGGGGAGAGTCATTTATTGTGGGAGTTAGCAACCAGGAGTATGACGCATCTGAGGGAAAGCAGTTTAAAATACATTTATTCGGCTTCTAAAGTAAGGGACACACCCCATTTCCTGCCTTCTTAAACTGTCTATACAATGGGCTCAAAGGAGCAAAAGCGGCTTAACCCTCCCAAATAAGGTCGTTAGGAATGAAAAAAATGGATTCGCGCCAACTCAGCCCCAGATCCAACACCAGGCCCAGCCCTCTTTTCTGCCGGGTCTTTCTGTTTCTGCTTCTCTTTTCGGTCTGGATGGCCGATGCCCGGGCTCAGACCCGGAACCATACCTTTGATCCTCCTGATCCGGCTGTCCGGGAACTCATGCAGGAGCTGAACCGGATAAAGGCGCGCCACCAGGAGGAGATCCGGGCTCTGGAGGAGCGGATTCAACGGCTGGAGGAGACCGCACCCCGGAAAAGGCTCCAGACCCCTGAAAACGCGGAAATGTCCGCGGATCCCACAGAGAGGCCGGCGCACCCGCAGGAGCAGGATACCGAACCTGCAGCCCCCGAGACCGGCTTTGTATTCTCCGGCTACGGCCGCTCGGGCTTCACCGTCAACAGCGAAGGGGGCGGCGGGACCAACAACAACGATTTTGCCTCCTTTCGGGCCCCCGGGGCCGAGGCCGACTACCGGCTCGGGAACGAAAACGATACCTATGTGGAACTCGGATTCGAAAACCGGTGGGACCTGAAGGGGGATGCCTTTTTCCGGGTCATCTTCATGCCCACCTTTAAAAACGGCAACGACGACACCTTTGAAGACGACACCAGCATCGTCATCCGCCAGGCATTTGCCGAAGGAGGGCTCTTCGACTTTGCCCCCTCCCTCACCTTCTGGGCCGGGGAACGCTTCTACCGGCGCCGGGACATCCACATCAACGATTTTTACTTCTCCACCCAGAGTTCCTACGGCGGCGGCGTTGAGGAGATCCCGGTCGGAGATCTCAAGTTCGCGGTGGCCTACCTCGGGATTGCAAATGACGATATTCTGGTGGAGGGGCAGGGGCAGATCGCGGTCCAGAACCTCGATCTCCGCCTCTATGAGATCCCTTTGCCCGGGGGAAAGCTCGAGCTTCAGCTCTCTCCCTCTGTCGTGGACGGAGGCGACTTTTGGAATGAGGAGGATGAAGTGCAGCGCTACAATGATGCAGAGGGGGTTCAGCTCGGGATCTATTACGACATGGAGAGCTTTTTCGGCGTGGCAGAGGGGGAGGGATACCTCACCCTTCAGTACGGCACAGGCCCGGGGATTCTCTTCAACCCGGGCCAGGGGGTGCTATCGGTGGAAAAGGATTTTCATGTCAATCTCGAGGATCAGTCCAAGTTCCGGGCAACAGCCTTCGGCGTGATGGAGACATCCGGGAACTGGAAACTGATGCCGGCGCTGCTCTTTCAGCGGGGGGATAACGGAACCGATAGAGATGCAGAGATCACCTGGATCTCGGCAGGCATCCGGCCCATCTACTATTTCAATGAACACCTGGCGCTGCAGTTCGAATACGGCGTCGATTACGTGGACAATTCCCAAGAGAATTACGACGGTTTTCTCCAGAAGATCGCGTTTGCCCCGACCCTCTCTTTGGGGAAGAACTTCTGGGCCCGGCCCCAACTGCGGATCTTTGGAACCTATGCCTTCTGGAGCGATGAGTTCAAAGGCCGCGGGGTTGCGGGAAAGGCATTTGAGGAGGATACCGAAGGATTTGTCTTTGGAATGCAGATGGAGGCTTGGTGGGGGGGCGAATGAGACCGATGAAAGGAGTCGCGCACATGAGACGGCACAACCCGGGCATGGCCCGGCAGGTGGTAAGAGGATGGCTGCTGCTGCTTTCCCTCCTTTTCCTCATAGGATGCGGGTGGAAGGATGCGGAGGACGGCATTGTCTTTGCTGTGGGCGGCGCGCCCAGCGAGCTGGCGGTCTGGGAGAAGGTGGTGAAAAAGTTTCAGGAACAAAACGATATCCAGGTCAGCCTGCTGCGCCAGCCGGCCAATTCCCAGCAGCAGCTTCAGGGGTTGATGGTGGCCTTGAAATCGGAGCAGAAGAACCCGGATGTCTTTTTGATGGATGTGGCCTGGGTGGGGCTCTTTTCCGAGGCCGGATGGCTGGAGCCCTTGGATGAGCTGGATCAGAGCGCCTTTTTCAGCGATCTGCTGCAACAGACCGACATCTATGGCGGAAAGCTCATGGCGGCCCCGGTCTACCTCGACGGCGGGATCCTCTATTATCGGAAGGATCTGCTGGAGATGGGTGGGCTGTCGGGCCCGCCCCGGACCTGGACGGAACTGGCAGAGTCGGGCCGAAAGGTGCAGACCATCAGGCGCAAAGATGACCCGGACTTCTACGGATTTGTCTGGCAGGGGGCCCAATATGAGGGGCTGGTGGTAAATTTTCTGGAGTTTGCCGGGTCCAAGGGCGGGATCCGGCTGGAAAAGGAGAAGGGCGGGGTGCGGGTCAAGATGGAGGAGAACCTGGTAGCTCTCCGGTTCATGCGGGATCTGATCTGGGATTATGAGATCTCGCCGCCGAGCACCTACACCGAGATGCAGGAGGAGGAGGTGAGAAACTTCTTCCAGTCGGGCAGTGCCATGTATGAACGGAACTGGCCTTATGCCTGGACCCTGCACCAGGGGGAGGGCTCGCCGGTGAGGGGAAAGGTGGGGATCGCGCCCCTGCCAGATCCTGAAGGCGGAAAAACCGTATCCACCCTGGGCGGATACCATATCGGGGTCTCCCGGTATTCGGATCAAAAGGATGATGCCCAGAAGTTTGCGGCCTTTGTCACCTCAAAGGAGGCCCAGCGGATGGTGGTGCTGGAGCTTGGCTGGAACCCGGGCCGCAGCGATCTCTATGATGATGAAAAGATCCTGGCGGAATATCCCCACTTTAAGCAGTTCAAGGAGATCTTCCGCAAGGCCAGACCCCGGCCCGTGATCCCCTACTACATGCAGGTCTCCAATGTGCTGCAGACCTATATCAGCGGAACCCTGGCCAGAAACTTCTCTCCGGAAGAGGCCCTGGAAAAGGCCCAGACAGAGATTGACAGCATCGAGAATCGGTATAGTGAAGGGAAGAGCAAGTATGGAAAGGAGGGAGGATCATGATTTCCCTGTCCCAGAGCATTGACCGGATGGAGGAGGCGATCGCGGAACGGACCCCTTTGGAAAAAGAGCATGTCCAGATCATCGCCTTCATGTTTCCGCTGATCTTTTTCATCGTGGCATTCATCCTGATGCCGGTTCTCGGAACCTTATACGACTCCTTGATGCGGGATGTGATCTACATGGAAAAGGAGTTCATCCTGTTCGAGAACTTCCGGTATCTCTTTACAGATCCGGGATTCTGGAACGCGATGCGCTTCACCTTCCTATTTGTGATCATCTCGGTTCCTCTGGAGCTGGCTATCGGGCTGATGATCGCGCTGGTGATGAACGAGCCGATCCCGATGCGGGGGCTGCTGCGAGCCTGTGTGCTCATCCCGTGGGCCATCCCGGCTGCGGTTTCGGGCCGGGTCTTCGAGCTGGTCTATAACTACACCTACGGGGCCGCCAACTGGCTGCTGCGGATCACCGGCATCAGCACAGAGCCGGTCAACTGGCTCGGGACCGAAGTAGGGGCATTTATCGCAGTGGTGGCAGCCGATGCCTGGAAGACGACCCCCTTTGCCGCGATCATTCTGCTGGCGGGGCTTGCGGCCATCAGCGAAGACCTCTACAACCAGGCCCGGATCGACCGGGCCAGCTTCATGACCCGGTTTTTCAGAATCACCCTGCCGCTGCTCAAGCCGGTGCTGGTGGTGACGCTTCTCTTTCGGACCATCCAGGCCCTGCGGATCTTCGATATCATCTATGTGCTCACCGGCGGGGGCCCCGGCGGAGCCACGGAATCGGTTTCCAATTTTGCCTACAAATACTTTACGGCCGGCGACTTCGGTTACGGATCGGCAGCAAGCGTCATCCTGTTCATTCTGGCGCTGCTGCTTTCGGTAACCTATGTCAAAATCTCCGGCTTTGGAAAGGAGTGATCATGGGCGAAGAGACTTTAAGCAAAATTCTCATCGGCCTCGGGGCCGGACTCACCATCCTCTTCTGCATGGTGCCCTTTATCTACATGGTGGCCACAGGTCTTTCCACCAGCGCCGATTTTCTGCAGCGGGGAAACAGCTTCAGCTTCACCATTCAAAACTACTATACGATTCTCTTTTCCGAATCGAGCCACTTTGTACGGTATATGGTCAACTCCATCGTGATCTCCGGTATCGCGGCAATGATCGCGGTCTTCTGCGCGGCGCTGGGGGCCTATGCCCTCACCCGCTTCGATGTGCCCTGGGGGGGGGCCATCATGCTGCTGATTCTTGCCATCTCCATGTTTCCCCCGGTGAGTCTGGTGAGCTATCTTTTCAAATTCATGACCTGGCTCGGCTGGATCAACACCTACCAGGCTCTGATCCTCCCATATGTGGCCTGGACCCTGCCCCTCTCTTTGTGGATTCTGGTCAGCTATTTCAAGCAGGTTCCCCTGGATATGGACAAGGCCGGCCTCATCGACGGGGCCAGCCGGCTGCAGATTCTCATCAAGATCATCCTGCCGGTCGCGGCTCCGGGGGTCTTCTCCACAGCCCTTCTGGCCTTTATCTTCGCGTTCAATGAATTTCTCTTCGCGCTGATGCTGACGACCGATTTCACTGCGCGGACCATCCCCGTGGGCATTGCCCTCTTCCAGGGGCTCCACGGGCAGATCCCCTGGGGGGAGATCATGGCTGCGGCAACGGTGACCACCATTCCCGTGGTGGTGCTGACGCTGATTTTTCAGCGCAGGATCATCTCGGGCCTGACAAGAGGAGCGGTAAAAGAATGAAGATCAAATTTGAAAATCTGGGCAAGCATTTCAACGGAAAGGGCGGCCGGGTCCATGCGCTGAAGAATATCGAACTGGAGGTGAAAGACGGGGAGTTCTTCATCCTTCTGGGGCCATCAGGATGCGGCAAATCGACGCTGCTCAATCTGGCAGCGGGGCTTGAAAAGGCGACCGAGGGCCGGATTCTTTTCGACGACGAGGTGGTGGCCGATCCAAAGAAGAAGATATTCGTCCCCCCGCGGCAGCGGAACGTGGCGATGGTCTTTCAAAATTATGCCCTCTATCCGCACATGAAGGTCTTTGAAAACATCGCGTTTCCCCTTCGGGTGGCCAAGATGGAGAAGGAGAAGATCAACGAGGCCGTGAACAACACCGCAGCTCTGCTGGGGATCGAGGATCTGCTGGACCGGAAGCCGGGAGAACTCTCTGGGGGGCAGCGGCAGCGGGTGGCCATCTCCCGGGCTCTGGTCCGCAGGCCTCGGGTCTTTCTGCTGGACGAGCCCCTCTCCAACCTCGACGCGCAGCTCCGCACCAGCACAAGAGCCGAACTGAAAGAGCTTCAGAACGAGCTGGGCATCACCACGCTTTACGTCACCCATGATCAGACCGAAGCCATGACCCTGGGGGACCGGGTTGCCCTGCTTCGAAACGGTGAAGTGATGCAGGTGGGCGGGCCCGAAGAGCTGTACAATTCCCCGGTAACGCCCTTTGTGGCCACCTTTATCGGATCGCCCTCCATGAACCTCATCCCCGCAGAAAAGAAGGGGGACCAGGAGATCGAAATCGAGGGGGTCCGGTTCGATCTGACGGAAAAACAGGCCGAAGATATCGGCAAGATCAAGAGCAAAGAGGTGCTTGTGGGCATTCGCCCCGAAAAGATCAGCCTCAGCCCCGGAGAGCAGGATCAGGAGAATGCTTCGGAAAACGGCCGGATCACCCTGAAGGGGGAACTCTCCACAGTGGAGCCTCTGGGGCGGGAGATCCTCTACCATGTGGGTATCGAATGCTGTGAGGTGCTGGCCCTCTCCGGCGAGATGGAGGTGAAACGGGGGGAAGAGATGTACTTCTCTTTTGATGCCGAAGATATCCATCTCTTTGATGCCGAAACCATGGATGATCAGACCCGGAAGCAGATGCAGAGCGGCCTTTCCAAGGAGAACCGGAAGAAGATCAAGAAGCAGAGTGCCGTCTGACGGCCCGAAAACAGGCGCCGCGGACCCTCTTTCCGAGGATCGGCCATAAGAGGGTTCCGGCGCCTTTCAATGTCTGTCGTCATCCCTACCCGCCATCCATTCCAACTTTATTCCGTTCCAACTTTATCCCGTTATTTTAGATCTTTAGATCACCGAAGAAGATCGAAAGGAGCGCCTGCGATATTGATTCCAAAAAGATCATATCACCCGACACCATTCCATTATCCCTGCAAAGATGAAGATGATGATTAATGCTATAATTTCAGGATTTTTAAAAAGATATTTACAGGCGATTTGACTTCAGCTATTCTAACCGGGAATATGAAATGGCCGGATATCAGCCGGGAAATCGTATAATAATAGGTTAGCCGACCGAGAAAATTATGAAGATGGTAGAACCGGCAAAACAGAAAGCGACATATGATGATTTGTACAACGTGCCGGAAAACATGACAGGTGAAATTATTGACGGCGAACTGTATACAATGCCGCGGCCATCGCCAAAACATGCCAAAGTTACATCAGATTTAGGCGTTGTAATAGGTGCTCCATATAGATTTGGTCGTGGTGGTCCAGGCGGATGGATAATTTTGGACGAACCTGAAATCAGACTTGGTGAACAGACGCTGGTTCCTGATATGGCAGGTTGGAAAAAAGAACGATTTCCATCATCTTTGATAACAAACTGGATCGAGGTTGCCCCGGACTGGATTTGTGAAGTTCTCTCTCCAAACACAATGCGTTTAGATAAGACAAAAAAAATGCCGATTTATGCTGAATATAGTGTCAATTATATTTGGCTGATCAATCCGATCGATAAAACTTTGGATATATTCAAGCTGGTCTCAGGAGAATGGCACTTATTAAATGCTTTCCTTGGAAATGATAAAGTAAAAGCCGAACCATTCCAAGAAATTGAAATCAACCTTGGTGAACTTTGGCTGGGCTGAATTGACCCCAAGGACGATAGTGATCAAGAATGGAGAATTGAAAATGGAGAATGGAGAATGGAGAATGAAAGAAAACGACAATTCTCAACTT
>JAABSZ010000198.1:0-7167 GCA_011390135.1 Desulfobacteraceae bacterium
CCATCGCCTCGGAGATTTCCCCCACCGTGGCCCGGGCACGGACCGCGGGAATGCAGGCTGCCAGCAGGTTGCCGCCGGTCTCGGCCGCCTTGGTGACGGCCTCCAGGGCCTGGCGGGTCTTTTCGTTGTCCCGCTTCTCCCGGATCTCTTTCAGCCGGTTGACCTGCTCCTCCCGGACGCCCTCGGGGACCTCCAGAACTTCCAGATCGAGCTTTTCATCCTTGAGCTGGTACTTGTTGACGCCGACGATCACCTCTTTGCCCTGGTCGATCTTGGCCTGGCGCCGGGCCGCAGACTCCTCTATCCGCATCTTGGGCATCCCGCTCTCGATCGCCTTGGCCATCCCGCCAAGTTCCTCGACCTCCTCGATGATCTTCTCGGCCTCCCGAACGATATCGGCCGTGAGGGCCTCGATGTAGTAGGAGCCGCCCAAGGGGTCGATCACCCTGGTGACCTGGCTCTCCTCCTGGATGACGATCTGGGTGTTTCTGGCGATTCTGGCTGAAAAGTCGGTGGGCAGTCCGATGGCCTCGTCAAAGGAGTTGGTGTGCAGGGACTGGGTTCCGCCGAGGACCGCGGCCAAAGCCTCCAGAGTGGTCCGGATGATGTTGTTGTAGGGGTCCTGTGCGGTGAGGGACCAGCCCGAGGTCTGGACATGAGTTCTCAGCATGCTCGACTTGGGGTTGGTCGGGTTGAACTGGGACATGAGCTTGTGCCACAGGAAGCGCGCGGCCCGCAGCATCGCGATCTCCATGAAGAAGTTCATCCCCACGCCGAAGAAGAAGGAGAGACGGGGCGCGAACTTGTCGATGTCGAGGCCGGCCTTGAGGGCTGCCCGGACATACTCGACGCCGTCGGCCAGGGTGAACGCGGTCTGAAGAACCGAGTCTGCACCGGCCTCCATCATGTGGTACCCGGAGATGGAGATGGTGTTGAATTTGGGCATATTCTCGGAGCAGTACCCGATGATGTCCGAGACGATCCGCATGGAGGGGACGGGCGGATAGATATAGGTGTTCCGGGTGAGGTACTCCTTTAAAATGTCGTTCTGGATGGTTCCGTTGAGCTGATCCTGCTTGACGCCCTGCTCCTCGGCCGCGACGATGTAGCCGGCCAGGATCGGGAGAACCGCGCCGTTCATGGTCATGGAGACCGACATCTGATCCAGGGGGATCTGGTCGAAGAGGATCTTCATGTCCTCGATCGAATCGACCGCGACCCCGGCCTTGCCCACATCGCCCGATACCCGGGGATGATCCGAGTCATACCCCCGGTGGGTGGCCAGGTCAAAGGCGACCGAGAGGCCCTTCTGTCCCGCGGCCAGATTCCGGCGGTAGAAGGCGTTGGACTCCTTCGCGGTGGAAAATCCCGCATACTGGCGGATGGTCCAGGGGCGGCCCGCATACATGGTGGCCATGGGGCCCCGAACGTAGGGGGGAAGCCCCGGCAGGGTGTTTACGGTCTCCATCCCCTGGATATCTTCGTAGGTGTAGAGAGGCTTGATCTCGATCCCCTCCGGGGACTGCTTTTTGAGCGTGTCCGGGCTTTTGCCCTTCATCTGCTTGGAAGCGGTCTCCTCCCATTTGCTGTACTCCGGATGCTGCGCCATGTTGGATACTCCTTTTGGAAAATTAAAAATGAAAAATCAATGCTTCTTCTTCATTCTCTGGTTCTTCTAATCCCGCTGGCAGAGTTCCACGAGCACGCCGTTGGTGGCCTTGGGATGCAGGAATGCGATCTTTGCGCCGCCCGCGCCGATGCGGGGCTCCTGGTCGATGAGCTTGATCCCCTTCTCCTTCAGCTCGGCCAGGGCCTCGTCGATGTTCTCCACCCGGAAGGCCACATGCTGAAACCCTGTCCCCTTCTTCTCGATGAACTTGGCAACAGGCCCGTCCGGGGAGGTGGATTCCAGAAGCTCCACTTCGCTCTCTCCCACGGGGAAGAATGCGGTGGTCACTTTTTGAGACTCCACAGTCTCAGCACCTTCGAAGTGAAGGCCCAGCACGTCGGACCAGAAGCTCTTTCCCTCGTCGATGCTGTTGACTGCAATCCCCAGATGGTCGATCTTCAAGATTTTCATGGCGTTCTCCTCTCCCTTTTTTTAAGTTGATCCCTGTTGAAAAAAACTGTTGAAAAACGGTTTCCTTTATATATTCACAGCCATCAGAACTGGTTCGGCAGAACCTTCTCCCTGACCGGCTTTTTGACGAAAAATCCCAGCGGGTCGATCTCCTCCCGGATGAGGTTCAGCTCCTCGGCCGTGGGCGGATCAAAGGCCGAGACATCCGGGTCCACCAGCAGCTCGAAACCGGTCGATTCCTGGATCGATTCCACGGTCTCTCCGGCGTAGGTGTGGAGGATCTTCATCCGGCGGGTCTCGTCGTCAAAGCCGAGGACAGCCTTTGTGGTGATGACCCGATACGGCCCCTGCCCCAGCAGTCCGGCCCGCTCCCGGGCCCCGGGGCTGCCGTCGAGGTAGCCGGGGCTGGTGACGTAGCTGATCTTCTCGTTGAAGCGGCGCCGCTCATGGGGCATGATCAGGATTGTCCTCTCACACGAGGAGGCCATGTCGCTGGCCCCGCCGCTGCCCGGCAGGCGGGCCTTGGGCTTCTGGTACTCCTCGGGAAACTTTCCCATCATGGTGGAGTTGAGGTTGCCGTAGGGGTCGATCTCCGCGCCCCCGACGAATCCGTAGTCGCAGAAGCCCCGCTGGGTCATCTCGAAGGCCGCGTTCAGCCCCCGGACAAAAGAGGCGCGGCTGGCGGTTCTGGAGTCGCCCACGGAGAAGGGAAGCCCTCCCTCCAGCGGAGGACCCACCGCGCCGGCCTCGAAGACCGGGATGATGCCGTGGGCTCTGTGACGGATGGCCAGCACGGTGGCGATCATCGGCAGGCCCGTGCCCACGAAGACGACCTTGTTGTCCTCGAGGATCCGCGCACCCGCGACAACTATCATCTCCTGGGACGTATATTCGATACTGGTGACAAGCATCTGGGTTCGCTCCTTCCCTTAGACCATTCTCTCGAAGTTCTGCATTTCCGACTGGTACTCCTCCAGAAGCTTGCGCACCGGGAAGTGGTCGATGAAGTCCTCGAATCCCCTGGCGCCGAAGATATAGTCGTCGTAGTAGGCCGCAAGCCCTTTGGGATCTCCCTTGCGAAGACGGGTTCCCAGGGCGTGGAAGGTGGCGATGTGCTCCTTGTTGAAGTAGTAATAGCGCCGGCAGTTGGTGGGATATGCCCCGAATGGGACATGGACCACCGCATCCACCGCGAAAAAGGGGATGCCGATCTCCTTGGGTCTGCGGGTGATCACCCGGTGGGGGACGATCCGCTCGCAGGTGACGATGGTGAAATCGGCCGCCATCGCGATCTCCTGGCAGGTGGCGTCAGTGCCGTTGATGACGCAGTTGCCGAACATGTCCGCGGTCTGGACATGGATGATCGCGACATTCGGATAGCTGGCCGGCAGCAGGATGATGGGATGGCCTGTAAAGGGGCAGTCCATCACCTTTGCCCGGCATTTCTTCAGGATGTCGCTGCCCAGAGGACTGCGGCACGGGATGAAGGTGAGGCCCATAGCGCCGGCCTTGAAGCGGGCGCTCATGTTGTAGTTGCTCCAGTCCTCCAGCTCCACCATCCCGTTCTCCGCGATATATCGGAAGATGGGGGAGAGGCCGAAGGATTCATGGGCCCAGTAGGCGAACTCCATCCGCTTTATGGAGAAGTGATCCGGTCTGAGGGCCATCGCGCCGGCCAGATAATCGATGGCCATGCCGCCCGACTGGTAAGAGAGGGTCAGATCGGAAAAGCCGTGCCTGATCATCTCGAAGGTGGCCGCCACGGGCTGCCGGTTGTCCACGAACCCGCCGATGGCCACATTGTCGCCGTCCTTGATAAAGCGGTTTACGGCATCTTTCAAAGAGGATCGTTTGTCCCGCTTCGATTTATCCTTGTTGACCAGTGCCTTACGCGCGGCATCGGGCGTCAGGCCGGTCCAGAAAAACTGTTCTTCGTTACTGCTCACGCACTACCTTCCTATTTGATTAATAAAATCAAGTCGTTTTACAGGTTAAGGCCGAAAAGCATACATCGCTCGGCCTCCGGCCTATTTGATGAATAAAATCAAGTCGTTTCACAGGTTAAGACCGAAAAGCATACATCATTCGGCCTCCGGATTGGAGATGGCTCTCCAGACCATTTCGAAAAGGACGTTGGCCTGCCCAGCAAGGCTCCCTTTCTGGCCCCGGGAGATCCACATGAAAAAGGAGCGCTGGACCATCCCCAGCAGAAAATCGAGCAGCACCCCGGCCCGGACGTTCGGGTTCAAAACGCTTTCCTTTTGACCTTGGCGCAGGGTATCCAGAAAGAGGTCGATCATCTTGGGCTGGCGAAAGGTCCGGTCCACCATCCAGGTCTTCATGGGCAGAGTCATGAAGAGAATCCGGCCCAGCCCCGGGTTCCGCTCGTAATAGTCGAGCTGGAGCCAGAAGACCTTCCGCAGCTTCTCCTTGAGATCCTCGATCCCCTGAAGATGGTCGATGATCCGCTCCGTCAGCTTCCCGAGCCAGATATCGACGAACGCGAAGAGGAGCCCTTCTTTGCTGCCGTAATAGCTGTAGATGGTGGAAAAGCTCACCCCTGCCTTTTTGGCCACTGCCCGGATGTTGGCCTTGTGGAAGTCGGATTCGGAGAAGATCTCCAGCACCGCAACTTCAAGGCGTCGATGGGCCTCCGGACTGAGCCGGTTGTGAACATTGTTACGCAGGGCCTCTTTTTCCATTGCCACGGGTGAGCCGTCCAGACCATATCTTTTTGATATTGAAGTTGATAATCCTGAGCCGCCGGATGCGGCCTCATTTTAGGGCTTCGGATGTCGAAAAAATGGTCTATGAAAATAATCGGCGTAAGCCTTTTGATTACCTCAAAAACCATCTGAACGGAGCCCTTTCGATCCTGGGACTCTGTAACAATGTTACTATATGAATCCGCTTCGCATGTCAAGCCTAAAAATTCTTCAAGCGGATGAAGGAGTTTAATTTTAATACTGGAGGAAAATCATTGGGGCTGCAGAGGGATTGTGAAGAGGAGGCCGGAAACAGGGGTAAAGGAAGATGGGAGAAACATTGTTACGGGATAAAATGAAAAACCGGCAAGCGCCGGTTCAGGGTCAGGTTCAGGGCCGACCTCGGGGAGAATATGGCCGGCAGGATTTCAAAAACATCCCATCTCTATGGTTTTCTTTTTGGCGGCTTTCTTCGTCTGACCGATTCGGAATAACTGCTCGATTTCTCTTTATCCGCTTTTGCGATCCACTGCTTCAACATCGCCGATGATTCTTCATCTTCATCAAATTCATCATTATTCAGGTAAAAGATCAGCTTCCGGAGATCGACTGCGTCCGATTTTATAAGATTTATCCCATCTACTTTATGCTTTTCCATACCTGAAAGCAGATACATCCAGAGCAGGTATTCGCTCTGAATAACCGGCACAGCGACACCGAAAATCTCTTCTTCGGTTGCCGTAACTCTTCCGGATTCCTCCGGATCAAAGGGGCTGAAGAGCAAATCGGCTTCAACTCCTGTGGCCCTATCCCGGACCGTCATTAGATATTCATCCTTGAACAGAATCGATAAATCGTGTTCTTTGAAAAGGTCCTCCAATTCCTGGTAATCACCGGGATGAATCAATAAATCGATGTCAACGGTGTATCTGGGCCTGCATCGGATGCCCAGTGAGAGGGCCCCGGCCAATGCGAACTCGATACCGTTTTTGTTTAAAATATCCGTGATTTTTTTCAGGGTCTGCCCGATATAGGTGGGATTTCCCTTCATGTCCTGTTCCAATAATTGTTGAAGGTGATGCGCATTTGGAAAAACGCCCTCTGTATGAGTTGGTTTGATATCAGGGTATATATCGGTCCGGCTCATTTCATAACGATCAAACAACTTTTTTGTGATGACTGCAGAAAGGCATTCCCCTTCAGACTACATTTCCCACGGGCTTTCCCCAATCCAACAAGCCATATTTAAGCGGCATAACGAATAATCTCCAGTTCAGCATCTGCGCTTACCCCATCCAATATCTTTTCTACACGGCTCATCACTGCATCAGGAATCAGATAATCACCACAATTCTCACATTGCAAAATCGGCATACCTTTCAAAATAACAATGGTCGTATGGCTGATTTTGAAAGGCAGGTCAGTAGCCAAAGACTTCAATTCTGATCCACATAAATGGCACTTCATGAAGATTACCTCCTTATTCTGAAGCCTTCCTCCCATTGTCCCAAGGTGGGACGGTAGGCGGTAACAACCCGGATATTATCAGCACTGACATCAAGTGCAAATAGAATATGGAATATATCATCAAAATATTCAGAACGGATAAGATAGCTTGGACAATATTTATCCTTCGGATATTCCTCGATAATTTCATAGCTATCGTGTGAATTGAGAATTGCATCCCGGGAAATAAAACGGCCTTTCAATCGCATATTCACATGATATGTCCAAAATACTTTCTTGTGGATCACGCACCTTCGGATAAACTGCAATGGCTCATCCGGAATTTTTCCATTCAGCGATATCTCATCCCCTAAACTCATTTATGCGCTGTCCTGCCCTACATGCATGCTCAACCCATTTGGAACTTTTCTGAAAAGCGGCCGGGAGATGATCCCCGGTCGCTTTTCTCCGTTCAAAAATCGTTTAAGATGCTGAACCGGCCTTCTCGATGGCCCTTTTGAAACCCGGAATCGCATTCCTCACGGTACCCGCATCCACACAGTAGGAGAGGCGGAAATGGCCGGGTCTGCCGAAGCCGGTGCCGGGAACACCTAAGATCAGCTCTTCCTGAAGGATCCGGACGAACTCCACATCATCGGGAATCGGGCTTTTTGGGAAGAGATAGAAGGCCCCTGCCGGTTTGATGAATTCATATCCGGCCTCTTCAAGGCCATTGCAGAGGATCTCCCGGTTTTCGGCATAGGGGGTGATGTCGGTTTTGACGCCCTGAAGCCTTGCCACCACCCGCTGCATCAGCGCGGGTGCGTTGACAAAGCCGAGAATCCGATTGGCCAGGGTCATGCCGGCCATAAGGCTCGTTTTATGGGTCGCATTGGGACTGACGGCCGCATATCCGAGCCGTTCTCCCGGAATGGA
>JAABSZ010000199.1:0-7129 GCA_011390135.1 Desulfobacteraceae bacterium
CGGGTCATGATGGCGGCAAATCTTATCGGGAAGACCGATATCCGGATTGCGACTCAAGGGTTTGCCGGCCTTGCCGGAGAGCTGGATTCACTCATCATCGCGCCCCGGGTGGTGACCAATCCGGAGCGGAACCGCTGGATCGAAGAGGCGGTAGAAGAGATCGGCATGGAGATTGTCCGTCTGTCTCAGCTCAGGGAGAAAGAGCGCCCCAGAGTCATTCTTGTGGATACCTGCGGGGATCTGCCCCACCTCTATTCTCACTGCTGCATCACCTATCTCGGCGGCGGGTTCGACCCGGGAAAACGGGGCTTCGACCCGATGGAGACGATCTGCCAAGGGGTTCCGGTGATCTGCGGCCCCATCTTCGACTACAATCGGATCGCGGTTCAGGGGCTTGCGGAGACCGGCTGGATCAGGATTCTTCAAGATGAGGCCGATGCCCTGGCAAGTTTTCAGGAGGCCGCAAGAGCCATTTTCCGAAAAAGACCCTGCCCCGAAAGGCTTCGGCACTTTCTGGATCAGCGGCGGGAAGATCCGTTATGCATCGCCGCGGAGATTCTGGCTGATCTTGCAGGGGAGAGTGAATTCGGGTATTTTCTGCCGGAACACCGAACCGCTCCCCAGGAGAGAATCGATCCGAAAACCCTGGAAGAACCCCAGGGAGAACAATAGGAGAACAATAGGAAAACAATAGGAAAAACCATAGGGAGAGCCCTGTGGCTTCCGCTTCTTCTTGCGAAGCCTCACCTTTGCTGTTACAATGGGCAAATAATGAGAGATGTTCCCTGATAGATGTTCCCTGATAAACTTGGATCAGAAGGAGGAGAAATGACAGAGCAACCATCTCAAAAGCCGTTGGAGATGATGGAACAGTGGGAAAAGGATCTCTCCTGCGCCACGGAATGCAACCAATGCGACAAGGAACTAAGCCAGCGGGACCTGCGGGTGCTGTCGGTCTTCGACCATCAGCCCATCTGCCGGGAGTGCAAGAGCAAGGAGGAGGCCCGGCCCGAGTATGAGGATGCTTCAAAGGCTATGATCGCGGCCTGTCTGGAGAAGACCGGCAAGCCCTATGGCAATCCCGAAGGGTACTGTTTTCACCATTTCTGCCCCTACAAATGTCAGGGTGAGGTTAAAAGCTAAAGCCCTGTAAATCGAAGCGGAAGATCAGAGCGCACTGCAGGCTTCGATATCCTTCATCAGCGCCGAGGTATGGCTGCTGATGACCGAGATGTACTCCTCGTAGCCGGCAAAGAGCTTGACCGAAATGGACTGGAAATACTGTTCCTCCAGTTTTCTCATGTAGTCCCGGAATTCCTTTTCATATTCCGTGCCGGGCCCTTTCCGCTTATGCCGACGTTCAATGGCCGCCCGCTCGTTTTCCAGCGTCTCCCGGATCTCTCCGAGTTCGATCCGCAGGGCATTGAGATTCTTGCGCATCTCCTCGAGACGGTCGCTCCGGGCCTGGGCATCATCCAGCTTTTGTGCCCATTCCGCACGGCCGCTCTTGACCACGCATTTATAGAGATCCAGCGTCAACTTCCGCTGCTCCGATTTCAAGGTATTGATCCGGGCCTGGTATCGGCTCCTCTCCTTCTCCAGGTCCTGCCGCCTCACCACAAAATCCCTGTAATCCTCTCGAAGGGTTCCCCCTTCCGCAAATGGTGCAAGAATCGCCAGAATCCCAAAAACGGCAATGATTACAATTCCGATAGGAAATCGCATTCCCTCTCCTTTGTGATTTCGTTTATCTACTCTTTCTGAGCCGTCACCGGCTGCCCAATTGACCCTTCACCGCTGCTGAATGAATTTTCGGTTTCCCCGGTTTCTCCGAAGCGGCCGGCATGCCCCGGAGAACGGGTCAGAATGAATCGGTCCCGCTTTGCCTCGGAAATCCGCTGATCCCAGTGCGCGGTCAATATGGAATTCAATATCCGCTTCATCCGGGCATTGATACTTTGAAAAATCAGTCCATACAGATAATTGTCGTCCGCACCGACTTCGGCCTCCCGCAGCACCTTGGCCCGCATCTTGAGAGGGCGCTCATCATCGAAAGAGAATTCGGCAGTACCTTTGATGCCGATCTTCAAGGGCTCTTTTGTTCGGATGAGGGCTCCGCCCATGCTGAAATTCTTGGTCTGGAAGAGAATGCTCTTTCGGTCCCTCCGCAAGTGAAGCCGCCCCTGGACATTGACCGGATACCGGAGGTTCTTCTGCAGAAACTGCTGCTCCTCCAGCCCTTTCAAAATCCGGATATAGCCGAGCATATCATCGGTCTGATCCTCCAGTTCCTGATAGGCCGTCAATGATTTCTCCGCACCCTCCAGGTTCTGATGCACCACCTGATTCATCTCCGAGACCGCAGTGTTGATCTCATCGATTCCCCGGGCCTGGTCCTCGATGGATGCGATGATCTCTTTGATCATCCCATCCACCTGCATCACCCCGTTTGAGAGCTTTTTGAAATTCTCATTGTTCTCCGAGATGAGATGATTCTCCTCCTCGATGCTGGTCGAGATCTCATCCGCCAGCCCCCCGGTGTTCCGCGCAGCCTCTCCCGCGCCCCGGGCCAGCTTCCTGACCTCATCGGCCACAACCGCAAACCCTGCGCCGGCCTCTCCGGCCCGGGCCGCCTCCACGGCCGCATTGAGGGAGAGCAGATTGGTCTGGAATGCAATGGACTCCATCGATTTGATGATCTGCTTGATCTGATCCCCGGCTCTGGAGATCTCTTCTATGGACCGGGTCAGCGCGGTCATGGAATCGGTGGTCCGGGAGACCACGGAAGAGGTATCGGCCATGATCCCCATCACCTGATTGGCATTTTTCTCATTCTCCCGGCTGTACGCGAGGATCGTATCCAAAGAGGATGCGGTCTTGTGAAGAGAATCGGCCTGCCGGGATGCGCCGTTCACCAGCCGCTGATTGGCCGCGGAGAACTGCACCGAGGCCAGGGCCACCTGTTTCATGCTGTGGATCATGCCGTCGGTGATCCCCTCGATGGTATTTTTGACCGATCGCCAGGTGAAGATCCCGACCGTGACCGCCAGCATCACCGAAAACAGCCCCAGCAGGAAAAGGATCAGGCGCCATCGTTTAACCAGAATCCCGCTGGTGTTGAGGGTCTCGTTTGCGGTTCTCTTCATGTGGAGAGCGGCCTGGATCATCCGGAGATCAAAATCGCGCATATCCTCATAGATCCGATCGGCCGTCCGGTTCAGGGAGCTGTCCACCGAGAGCATCTGTTTGATGGCCGAAAAGGTCTCCTTTACCCCCTCCTCGAGCCCATCGAGCCTTTCCGCGATCCCCCGGACCCGTTCATCATCGGACGCGGAGAGAAGTTCGTTCTGGCGGGATTTCTCCAGAAGCCGGACGATCTCCTCCTGGGCCGCATCCACGGATGCCGTATCTTCAGAGAGCAGCGCGTCCTTGATCCGGATGTTCAACTCATTGGCATATCCACGGAGGGCCATCGCGGCCCGGATCGCGGCCAGAGCCACCTGGGTCGTCGAGGAGATGAGATCGTTCACCTCGATGGTGGTGTCGGAAAGGTTCTGGTCCACCAGGGTGAAGCCGGTCTCGGTCAGCAGCGTCAGGGCATTGTTGATCTCGACGCGAAGCTGTGAAAACCGTTGCTTCAGAGCATCAGGATCTTCGGGATTCTCCGCCATCAGCCTTTTTTTGGTGTCGATCATCTCATTCACCGCATCCCGCAGAACGCCCAGGGTATCCACGATCTCGGTGGTCAGATCATTGACCGCGCGGCTCAGCACCTCTGTCATCGCGGAATCGATCAGGGTGAAGATCTGCCGCCGGGCATAATCGAGAAGCTCAGGAATGGCCGCGACATAGGGGTCGTCCGCGCCCAGTTCCAACTGCCGGTAATAGGAGCGAACAGAGATCGCGGCTTTCAGCACCGAAAACGCGGTTTCGGTGGTGACGGCCATTTCTCCGAAATTCTCCCGGATCTGGCTCATGGCCTCGTCCACCTCGATGGTGGCGTTGAATTCCGCATCCTCTGCAATGCTCAGCACCATCCGATTCACCGCGTCCAACTGCTCCATGCTCTGGTCCCGCCACCGGAAAAGCCGTTCCCGGGTCTGCAGCTCTGTCCGTTTGAGATCCATCAGGCTGTTGAGGGTCTCAAAGACCGCGGCATCCGCCTCATTCCTGGCCTTTTCCATGGATGCAAGGCGATGGAGTTCATCCGCCTTCTGTGCCAGTGCCTTCCCATCCTCTGCCCGCAGGATCGCAGTCACCAGAGTCCGCAGCGGCATAAAGCGCCGGATCTGGGAGTTCTGCTCATCGATATTGACCTCGATCTCCCTTGTGGTCTCCTTCATGTTGTTCTGAATCTGCTGGAGCGAGAAGATCCCCCCGGCAACGGAGAAGGCCGTAATGGTGGCACAGAGCAGAAAACCGCCCAGAATTCGCCATTGCAGAGTGACGCGAGAAAGAACTTTCATCATTTTCCCCCTTATCGTTGGCACAGATACTTCCGTTCATACCATTACAGAAAAAAGAACTCAACATGGAAGGAAAAAGAGGGCGGGAAAAGTCAAAAAAAGAGGCGCGGCCAGGTGGGAGACCGGACTTAAGACCGGGTTCAGGGCCGGGTTCAGGACCGGGCTCAGGACCGTACTTAAGACCGGGTTCGGGATTGGCTTCAAGAGTGATTTCTGCGGATGGTAAAGAGGCTGTTCCCCTTGAAGAATCGGGCTTGAACCCCATCTTTGCAGATCCGCATATCCGGGGTGATCCGGGGATCATCGATGATGTCGATCCGGGTGCTTCCGGGTTTATTTTGGAAAAGCGCGAGCCTGCCGTTCTCCTGAATCGAGAGGGCCAGCCCGTTATCCAGAACGGTGTGGTTGATGTCGATATCGTCGATATCCGTTTGAACCGCGCGCTCATATCCCCGGAAAGCTTCGTCAAAGATCAGGGTGAGACGCCGGTAGTGATACGATTCCGCTTTTTGAACTCCTTTGTAAAAAGCTTGACCAGCGGGACGCTCTCCTTCACCCACTTCATGGTGAAGCCCGCATATCGCCCCTTATTGTCCAACAGAATCTCCTTCGGCAGAATTACGGCATCGCAGGAGATGATCTTCAGCTCCCGGATCTTGGCTTCGGGAATGATCTTCTTGAGATCCGTATAGATTTTATAGGCCGTATCTCCCTTGCCGTAGACGCTCCCCTCCCCGCCCTGGAAGATAAACTCCTGCTGGGTGAGCGTCACCTCGCCTTTTCCTCGAACAGTGTATTTCATTGCACCGATTCCCCGAAGAATATCCGATCCTTTGCCTGGCCATTACTATAGCCTAAGAGAAGAGAGGGGACAACCGATAAAATTTCATGCGCTCCCCGGTTTCCGGCTGAAGAGGAAAGGAGAGGAAAGGAATGGGTTGAGATCATTTTTTATCGGAATTCCTGTTGCTCACCATCCGATTCTATTATATAGGATAAGATTTACAATCATGGATTGTTGACATTTTTTATGGAGAGGATATCGCAAAAGGGAATAGGCAAATGATGAATTTTCAAGATGTGATCCAATCGTTGGACGAGTACTGGGGCAAAAAGGGATGCGTGCTCGCGCAGCCTTTTGACCTGGAGGTGGGGGCCGGGACATTCCATCCTACCACCCTGCTGCGGGCATTGGGCCCAGAGCCGTGGAACGTGGCCTATGTGCAGCCATCGAGGCGCCCTACAGACGGCCGGTACGGCGAGAACCCGAACCGGCTTCAGCACTATTACCAGTACCAGGTGATTTTAAAGCCCTCTCCGGTGGATGTTCAGGAGCAGTACCTGGAGAGCATGAAGGTGCTGGGCATCGATCCGCTGGAGCATGATATCCGGTTTGTCGAAGATGACTGGGAATCTCCGACATTGGGGGCCGCGGGCCTGGGCTGGGAGGTCTGGCTCGACGGCATGGAGATCACCCAGTTCACCTATTTTCAGATCTGCGGCTCCATCGAGCTGCACCCGGTCTCGGTGGAGCTGACCTACGGCCTGGAGCGGATCGCGATGTACCTGCAGGGGATCGACAATGTCTATGACCTGAAGTGGAACGACGAGATCACCTACGGCGATGTCCACCATCGGCAGGAGGTGGAGGGCTCCACCTACAACTTTGAAAAGGCCGATGTGGAGATGCTGCTCGACTTCTTCGGAAAATATGAGGCCGAGGCCGGACGGATCATCGAAGCGGGGCTGGTGCAGCCGGCCTATGAGTACTGCCTCAAGTGCTCCCACACCTTCAACCTGCTCGACGCGCGGGGCGCGATCAGCGTCACGGAGCGGACCGGCTATATCACCCGCATCCGCAACATTTCACGGGCCTGCGCGAAAGCCTATCTGGAACAGCGGGAGGCCATGGGATTTCCGCTGATGAACCGCTGGAAAAAGGAGGCGTGATGAAGAGCTTACTGATCGAAATCGGAACCGAGGAGATCCCGGCCGGCTATATCGAACCCGCGCTTTCAGCCTTTTCCGACAACCTGATCCGGCAGTTGGAGAATGCGAGAATCGGGCACGGGGGCACGAAGATCATGGGAACCCCGAGGCGGCTGGCGGTGATGGTGGAAGGGGTGGCCGATCATCAGGCATCGGTGACGGAAGAGGTGACAGGGCCCCCGGAGAAGGTCGGGTTCGACGAGAACGGAAAGCCGACCATGGCCGCGGTCAAATTCGCGGAAAAGGTGGGGGTGACGGTCGAGGAGATCCGGGTGACGGAGACGAAAAAGGGGCGGTATCTGGCCGCGACCCGGTCCGACGCCGGGGTCGATACGGCATCGCTTCTTTCGAAAATGCTGCCGGAGATCATCGGGGAGATCCCCTTTCCCAAATCCATGAAGTGGGCCGACATGAACTTCTTCTTTGCCAGGCCCGTCCGCTGGATCATGACGCTGCTGGGGGACCGGGTGATCCCCTACACCATCGAAAACATCCAAAGCACCCAGTTCACCTTCGGCCATCGGTTCATGAAGCCGGAGACCATCGAGATCAAGAGCCCGGACCAATATGCGGAGAAGCTCTCTTCGGCCTTTGTAACCGTGGATCTGGATGAACGCCGGAAGATGGTTATATCGGAGATCGAAAAGGCCGCTGCCGCGATGGGCGGAAAGATC
>JAABSZ010000200.1:0-7072 GCA_011390135.1 Desulfobacteraceae bacterium
TTGGCCTTTTTTGATGAATCCGCTGCCCCAGGTCGCATCGATGAGATACCAGCGGCCGTCGATCTTCACCCCGTTCCACTCATGGTTGGGCGCTGAAAACCGCTTGCCCGGATAATAGGTGTCCCCCTTGCTGTATCCCCGGATCCGGACGATCTCAAGACCCGAGCGTTTTGCCAGGGCTTCGAAGAGGGAGGAGTAGCCGTTGCAGACTGCGCTTCGCCGCTTCAGGGCCTGATCCGCACAGACCTCGGGCGGATACTCCCAGTATCCCTCATCGGTCTCGTAGTCGATCTTCAGGGTGATCCACCGGAAGATGACCCGGGCCTTTTCCGCGTCGGTTTGGGTTCCCCTCATGAGGTATCGGGCCAGCTCGTCAATGGAATCCTCGGCCCTGGCCGGCGCAGTTGCGGCATGGCGGTCGATCCTGTCGAAATCATCGCTTTCCCTGATGGGCCGGTATGCGCTCTTGTGGCGCGGGGCCGGCTCCGGACGGTTTCTTCGGATTTCAGAAACCGCGGGATCGGCGCCGCAGCCGAATCCGACAGTTCCCAACAGCACGGATAAGAGGAGTACCGGAATGCTCATATACTGACATTTTTGCCGTATCATTCTGAGTTCACCCTGAGTTCACCCTGAATTCATACTGGGTTCATCCGAATCTTCGTTTCAAAAACTACTCTTTGAAGACCAGCTTTCCGCCGAGATACCCGGCATAGGCAGCAAGGCCGAACATGACCAGATGGAGCAGCAGAAAGATCCATCGACTTGATCCGGGCGAGACCGCGATGTCCGGATTGATGATCCACCACATGGTCAGCATCACCGCCAAAATCGTCACTAAGCCCGCACAGATCATCTTGTTCAGGAAAAGATCGGTGCGCGCGGCCTTGTATTTCCGCTGCCAGTTGAAATATCCGGTGTAGATTACGGCCGGCATCGCGAGCAGCACTATCACCATATTATAGAAAGCTGCGGTCTGAAGGGTCGAACAGCAGAAGAGAATGGCAAAGAGCAGAAAGAGGATGGAGACCGGCAGCACTCCGTTGGGGATGTGGATCGAGATGGGATGGGCATGGTATCGGATCAGCGCGTCCTGAAAACGGTCATCGGGGGTCTTGGGGGGCTCGGGCCGCTCGATGGGGGTGACCGGGCCTCTTTTTTCCGTCCCTTCCGATCCCGGGGCCCCGGCCGCCGAGGCTTCGCCCTTCTCCTGGGCCGGTTCAGGGATATCTTCCGTCACCTCCACGAATTTGCTCTTGTCCGCACCGCAGACCGGACACTCCTCCGGGGGCTCCTCTCCCGAATGAATATAGCCGCATACCGTACATTCCCATTTCTTCATCGCAATCCTCCATCCGTGTCTAGAAATTCAATCGGTTTGAAAAAGGCTCAATGGCTCCGTTTTAGCCGGGTCAAGGGCGCGCTCAACGTCAGACAGGTTCCGAGCCCCGGCTCACTTTCGATCGTAAGCTCTCCTCCCATCAGCCCCAGCCGTTCCTGAATGCTGAAGATGCCGTATCCGCCCTCTGTTTCTCCTTTTTGGTTTTTCAACTGTTCGGTATCGAACCCGATGCCCTGATCGATGATCGTAATCCGGAGGGTTTCATCTTCCATCTGCTTGAGGCCCAGGGAGATCCGATCCACCCCCGCATGTTTGACCACATTGAAGATGGCCTCCCGAACCGACTCGAAAAGCAGCAGCTTCATATCCTCCCGCACGGCTGGGATCTCCCGGTCCAGGGAGAGATCCACCTTCAGCCCCTGTTTCTCCTCAAACCACTGGGCAAGCCATTCCATTCCCGCACCAAGTCCATCCGCGCGCAGGGCCGGCGGGGCAAGTTCAATGGTGAGGGAACGGGAGGCCGTAATCGATTCCTCGATCACCTCCTCGATCTGTGCGGCCAGCTCCTGGTGCGCGGGATCGATTTTGCGGGAGAGGATCTGCAGACGCATCTGTGCGCTCACCAGCAGTTGCTGAAGGTGATCGTGGAGGATCTGGGCGATCCGCTGCCGCTCCCGATGTTCCGCCAGGGTCAGCTCCGAACTGAGCCGGGCCAACTGCGCAGCCCTGCGCTCCAGCTCCCCGGTCCGCTCCTGCACCCGGGTTTCCATCTCCGCCAGGGCCTTTTCCAATGCCGCTTCGGTCTGGCGGAGGGCTTCTTCCAGGGGGAGAACCCAGCTCCGGGTCTCCTGAAAGGCCGCAAAGATCGCGAACAGCATATAGATGCCGCCCAGATACTGCGCGGACCGGCCCATCCATCCCAGAACGCTGCCCACATTCTGGATGATCAGCACCCCGAAAAGACCGGTCGCGATCAGCCCCAGTGAGAGGCCGTACCAGTAGAGATAGGCGGAGCGCACTTTGCGGAAGGTGGCGATCAGGATCAGGGCCGAAAGCGCGAGAATACCGATGCCGAGGCTGAGGACCGCCTGGCGCATGGGGGTTGCCCCCTCTCCCTGGATAAAGAAGAGCGGGATGATCCCCTCATGCGCACCGATGCTGACCATAAGGACAACGGCCAGGGCGGCCCCATAGACCCAGGGCAGCATAATCCGCTGCCGCGGTTTGGGATCGCTCCGGTTCACGAGCCCTGAGACGGCCCCCAGCAGGTGGCAGATCCCCGTCAGCACCATACCGATATTATAGACGGTGACACCGTCATTCAACTGGCCGAGATTGATGAGGATCGAAGCGATGAGGCTGACGCTCCCGAAAGTGAGCATGCCGGCCCCCAGCAGCAGCACCGAAAGGGAGCCGCTGGTCAGATAGCTTCTGGCCCCGAGAAAGGCCACAACCAGGGAGACGGCTGTGCAGAAGGTTAAATTGAGGATCATCAGCAGGTAGGGCGGCTCGAACGCGCCCTCGATGTGGTTGATCCGCAACAGGATCATCACCATCAGAAAGAGGGGGATCGGAACCCAGGCCAGATGCGCCCATCCGGTGATGGGCCATGGCAGGTATGAAGCTGCTAACCCGGATGGGGCCTCTGATGCGCTTATTCCGATTCCCGAGGAGATGGTTCTGGGAGCGCCGGTGATTCTCATTCTTTGGTCAATCATGCTGCTGACTTCCTTTCGGAGATAGCTGTCGAATCCCACAAAAACGACAGCGACGTACCTTGGCCTGCTTTTTGAACTTCGGCTCTCTATACCATGAAGAAGCGGATCAGGACAAGCAGATTTTTACCCGGGAAAAAGGGGGGCTCGGCTACGGTCTTTCCATGAGCGCCAGACGGAAATCTCCGAAATCCTTGTTCAGGATCATCTTGATCGGAAAAATCGAAACAATGACACCGATCATCAAGCCGATGGGCGTTGTGATCATGGCGATCATCTCCGGAGAAATCCCCACAATGCCCAACCCCATTCCGATCACTCCGCCCACCACCATGCCGATCACCGTGGCGCCGATGGCCACCAGAATGCTGCGCCAGAGATAGGCCCACCAGACCCGAATCACCCGGCCCCAGGAGACGGGAAGCTCTCTGGCTACAGCGGCTGAACCCGGGGCCGGGGGTCTTGGGCCCGGCCGCTTAAAATCCGGCTTTGAATCGGGTGTGATCGGCCTCTTTTCCGCAATGGGCATCGACCCCCCGCTGCTCTCCGGCTCTTCCACAGGGGTGGCTTCCACCGGCACTGCCCTATCGGAGATCCGCACGGGCCCCTTGCAGTTGGGACATTTGACCATCTTTCCGGCAAATTTTTCCGAGACCTCCTTTGTGATGTTGCACGCTTCGCATTGAAAAAGGGCCATCATTTACCTCTCTTTTGCCTGAATCAGAATCCTCATCTATCCCACAACTTCTTTGATCTCATTTGCGAATCCATTTGAGCTGGAATTCGATCTCCTCCTCGTCTCCCTCCCGCTCATGTTCGATGCTGAACTTCGCATCGACCGGCACATAGATCCGCTCTCCGGCCACCTGGATGTTGAAGCGCTCCCCCTTCTCCAGTGCATCGGCAAGACGGCGCAGCTTTGCCACGAACTCGGCCGTGGGGTAGTGTTTTTCGATGTCACGATCGGTTTTGTCAGCCATGATTTACCTCCGGGTTCAATAGGTCTATGGGATTGATCTAAATACTTATATGGAATTATAGGCGATCTGTTTGGGAGAAATCAAGCCATTATGATTTTTTTTGCCTCCGACCATTGAAAAGGGAGAGAATAGAAACTATTGTTTATCAGGAATGGTTATCAATAAAGCTTTTTTAACAATCGCACTCCATCTGCCGGATGAGGTACACAATGAAAAATGGATTAGAAGCTGTTCTGGCAAATATCGGGGAGTCCTATCGAGATCAGATCGGCCCGGACTCCAGAAACTATGTGGAAGTGGATATCGGAAAACAGGCGGAGCAGATGGGATACCGCGACATTGTCGATCGATACAGCAATGTATTTGCCATCGTTCCCCTGAAGAGCCCGGTCCACGGCATGAAGGTCCGCATCGACGGCAGGACATTTGTGGACTATGTCCTCTACAGCTCCGGTATTGCAGTACCCGTCTATGTGGCAAAGGATACAGGGCTTCCCCACACGACCTTTGTGCCCAACCACAGCATGATCTTGAACTGCGCCTGAAGGCTCGGTTCAAAAAAATTTTCAACCGACGCCTGACATATTTTGGTTATTGTGGAGATAACCCTCTAATTTTTTATGGATAAAAATGGACATTCGCCATTTACCATCTCCCTTATAACATAGGAACATAGGAACCTATAAATCTGCAAATTTTATAGCTACCAGATAACCATCTGTTTACAAGAGAGATATATGAATGTCCATTTTTTGAAAGCATGTCAGGAGTCAGATGAAGCGATCTGTTGCCGGATCTCCCGGAGCAACGCATCCTGTTCCTCTATCTTTCGCTCCAGATTATCCAGTTGGCGGCATTGCCGCTCCGCGATCTTCTCCTGCCGGAGAGACCACTTCTCTTTGTTCTCGCTGCCCCTGCGGAAGACCTTCCATATCTCCATGGTGATGAATGCGGCTGTTCCGAAGACCGCACAGATCGCGAGTTGGACCGGCCCCAGGGGCACGGTCTTGAAAAAGGTCTGGGTGAAGGGGATGTAGAGCAGCGCGATCTGTAGGGCCGCGATCCCCAGACACATCCATAGCATCAGGGGATTGGTGAGAAATCCTATGGAGAAGATCGACTCCCGGTCAGAGCGCATGGCCAGGGCCTGCCCCACCTGGAGAAAGGCGATCAGGGTGAAGATCATCGACTGCCAGACCATGCTCTCGCTGCTCTCCCCGTAATACCATGCACCGACACCGAGCGCGACCGCGCCGATGACGGAGCCGACCAGGAAGACCTGAAAGACCCCGCCCCGGCTGAAAACCCCCTCGTCCGGGGCCCGGGGCGGCCGGTTCATGGTGTTCTTCTCGGGAGGCTCCACAGCCATGCCCAGCCCCAGCAGACCGTCGGTGATCAGGTTGAGCCAGAGGAGCTGCAGAGGCATCAGCGCGATGGAGATGCCGAATATCGGCGCGCACATCATCACGATGACCTTGCCGATATTTCCCGCTATGGAATATTTGACAAACCGCCGGACATTGTCGCCGATGGTGCGGCCCTCTTCCACGGCTGCAACGATCGTTGCGTAATTGTCATCCAGCAGCACCATGTCCGACGCCTCCTTGGTGACATCGGTTCCGGTGATCCCCATTGCCACGCCGATGTCGGCATTTTTCAAGGCAGGCGCGTCGTTGACCCCGTCTCCGGTCATGGAGCAGATCTCGCCGTTCTCCTTCAATGCAGCCACGATCATGAGCTTGTGCTTGGGCGTCACCCGTGCAAAGACCGAAGTATCCTTGACGGCTTTGGCCAGCTCCCGCTCGGACATGGCATTGAGATCCTTGCCGGTGAGCACATGGTCGGTGTCACTGATACCCAGCTCCTGTGCGATGTTGACCGCGGTCAGGGGGTGGTCTCCGGTGATCATGATGGGCCGGATCCCGGCGGTCCGGCACTTCTCCACGGCCGCCTTCACCTCTTTCCTCGGCGGATCGATGATCCCGAAGAGCCCCACAAAGACCATATCCTTTTCATCATCGGGGCCCGGTTTTTCCGGAACCGAATCGGTAAATCTCACCCCCAGCCCCAGCACCCGCATCCCCCGGCGGGTCATGTTTTTGTTCTCCTCTAAAATCGCCTCCTGCTTTTCATTGTCCAGATCCTCCATGCCATCCTCGGTCCAGACTCCGACCGTGATCTCCATAAGCTGATCCACCGCGCCTTTGGTAATGGCAATATGGGAGCCTTTCCCTTCCAGCATATTTCGGAACCGCTCCGGCAGATCGGACCTATCTTCGGGAATCTTATGGAAAGTGGTCATTCGCTTTCGATCCGAATCGAACGCGACCTCAGTCTCTCGGGGCATCGTCTCTTCCAGCTTGGGAAAGCTCAGCCCCACCCGGGTGGCCGCGCCTCGCAGGGCCCCCTCGGTGGGATCGCCCAGGGTCTTGATCCGGTCATTCTCCGGGTCCTGCTCCATCCGCGCATCATTGCAGAGAGCCCCGGCCGCGATCAGCAGCAGAAACCGATCCGGCAGCGGCTTCATCTTTTCGGTATCATGATTCTCCAGCGAGGGCTTTTTGGGGTCTTCAAAGTCCGATAGATCTGCAGAATCCTGATATACACGGGCCTCCACCGCGGTCATCCGGTTTTCGGTGAGGGTTCCGGTCTTGTCGGTGCAGATGGTGGTGACAGATCCCAAAGTCTCCACGGCCGGCAGCTTTCTGACCAGCGCGTTCCTTTTCAGCATCCGCTGGGAGCCCAAAGAGAGAGTCATGGTGACAACGGCCGGCAGCCCTTCGGGAACAACCGCGACCGCAAGACTCACGGCCACCAGAAACATCTCCTTGAGTTCCTGACCCAGATAGAAGTAGCCGATGGAGGCAACGATAACGGAAATGACGATACCGAACCCGGCCAGAATCTTTCCCACCCGGTCCAGCTCCCGCTGCATGGGAGTTCGGCCCGACTCCTCATCCTGGATCATGGATGCGATGTCGCCCATCTGGGTCTGCATGCCGGTTTCTGCGACGATCCCCTTGCCCCGGCCCGAG
>JAABSZ010000201.1:0-6997 GCA_011390135.1 Desulfobacteraceae bacterium
CCGTGTTGCAACCATGTTCGTTCCTTAGAAATTTATTTTATATATCGGGATGCGGGCCTGTAGTCAAGCCAAATTATGCTTTATCCGGAGAAACCCGGCCGAAATCGAAATCTCCCTCTTCAATATTCCGAACAGCAGCTTTTATAGAACGCTCAGCCTTATCGATGATCAAACGGTGCTGATTTTTTTTATCAGCCGTTTTCATATGGGAATGCCTTCCCTTTGAATATTCATAAAAAAGCAGGGTTATCATTAGGTATAATGAAGAGGAGACGCTGTCAAGTAAGAATAGCCCGGACAAAGCTCAAAAGCGCCAGGAAGATGAGCAGCCAGCCGAAAAAGCCGCCGCCCTTGTTCCCGTGGAGATAGGCCCCGCCGATGAGAAGCCCTGCGGTCAGCACCATCCAGGAGAGCCTCCGGACCGCGCCCTCCAGTTGGTCGATCGATCTTTTCGCATCCGGGGTGAAGCCGGTCTGAATTGCGGTTCTGCCCCCCTCCACCTGTTTGAGGAGCCGGTCCATCCGGTCCGGCACATTCCGGAACAGCACCAGAAGGGTTGCGATCTCCTGAACCAGCCCGGGCCATTCGGCCCGCAGGTTCTCCTTTGCAAACCGCTCGGCAAAGGGGATGGTCATCTCCCAGGGGTCGAAATCGGGGTCCAGGTGCGCTGCCATGCCGGAGAGAATTCCGACCGCGCGGACAACAAAGAGCATGTCGGCCTGGAACTGAAAGGGCGCATCCAGGATCACGTCCCGGTATTCGCTGGAAAAATGGCGCATCTCGTCAAACGCCATATCCTTGAAGCTGCCCACCCGAATCCCCCATAGCCGCTCGAAGATCGCCTCGTGCGCCTCTTCCAGCCGTCTGAGATCCGCACTTTTCAAAAGCGCGCCGGCCTTGACCATCGATTGGACGATCCGATGGGCATCCCTTGTCCCGACGCCGATGGCATATTCCCGCAGCGCGGTCCGCAGCCGTTCGGGGATTTCAACGGCCATGCCGAAGTCGATTAGCACGAGCTGAAAGCCTCTCCCGGGAAAAAAAGGAACCGGCTCCCCCGGCAGGAATTCCTTCACCCCGGCCTCCTTTTCTTCCGAAGTCGGCAGGGGCCGGAGGAAGAGGTTTCCGGGATGGGGGTCCACATGGACGAAGTAGGTCTCGAAGACCTGGCGCATGTAGATCCGGTGAAGGGTCTTCGCGACTTCGGCCCTGTCGATGCCGGCAGCATCGATGGCCGAAAGATCGGCAATCTTGATGAAGCTCATATCGGCCAGCGTCAGGGTTCGCCGGCCGCAGCAATTCCAATGGACCTTTGGGAGGGCCACCTGCGGATCATCCTTAAAATCCTCGGCAAACCGCTCGATGCTCTTCCCCTCCTGGAGAAAATCGAGTTCCTTCCGGGTCACCTCGGTGAACTCCCGGGCCAGCCAGTCCATGTCCACCCGCTCCCGCACCTTCGAGTAGAGCCGAAGCCAGTCCAGGGCCTTGCCGATTGCGGCCAGATCGGTCTCCACCAGCACGTCGATCCCGGGCCGCAACACCTTGACCACCGCATTATCGCCCGAAAGCAGTTGCACCCGATGCACCTGGGCAAGTGAGGCCGAACCCAGAGGTTTCGGATCGAATCTCTTGAAGATCCGGCCGATGGGCCGGCCGAAATCGGCTTCGACCTGATCGATGATCGATTGGGCCAAAACCGCGGGAACCTCATCCTGAAGACCTGCCAGTTCCCGGGTCACTTCCCGGGGCAGGATATCGACCCGGATGCTCAGAAACTGCCCCAGCTTGATCAGCACCCCGCCCATCTCCGCGGCCAGTGCCCGATACTCCCCTGCGATGGCCTGCCACCGTGGTGTTGCCGGGGTCCGGAAACCTCTCAGCAGGGGCCGGTTCAAAACTACATCCCACCAGATCCCGTGAAGAATGGCTTTGGTAAAGAAACGGCGCACCCGGCGGTAGCGGCGGAGATCGATTGAGATCTTATCCCGCGGATTCGGCTGCGCCATTTCTCTTTTCTGGTATTTTATTGGCGGCAATGGTATGGAGACTATAAATCATTCTACGGAAACTGTAGCAAAAAAATAGCGGTGATGATAGCCTGAAAGGTGATGATACAAAACGAAAGGAGAAGGTTTTTGAAAATGAATGAAACGAATCCGGAGACCATCGGCCGGCACCGAATCTGGTGGAACATACTTCTGATCACCGCAGGAAGTCTGATCTCCGCATTGGCCATCAATGCTCTGATCATCCCGCATCAACTGCTCAGCGGCGGCGTGACCGGAATCAGCCTGATCATCTACTACCTTTTTCCTGTACTGTCGGTCGGTATCCTCTATTTTCTCCTGAACATTCCGATCTTTATTCTGGGCTGGCTCTATGTGGGGAAACGGTTTTTCTATTACAGCATCGCGGGAATGGTCATCTTTTCGGCCGCGATTACATGGGTGAAAGTATCGATTCCGCTGGATGACCGGCTCCTGGCCGCGCTGCTGGCCGGAATCATCTACGGGATCGGCGCTGGTTTGACCCTGCGGTCCCTAGGATCGGCCGGGGGAACCGATGTCCTCTCGATCATCCTCTTGAAACGCTACTCGATCCGGCTCGGGAACACGGTTCTCTTCTTCAACGCCATCGTGCTCTCGCTTTCGATCTTTCTCTTCTCCATCGAGGCGGTTCTCTACACCCTGATCTATATGTTCGTCAGCTCGAAGATCATCGATCTCGTGGTGACAGGGTTCAGCCAGCGGAAGGCCGTGATGATCATCTCTGGACAGTGGGAGAGCATTTCGAATACGATTTTAAAGGAACTCAACCGGGGGGTGACGCTGATCCCCGGCAAGGGCGGCTATTCCGGAAAGGAGGGGCAGGTCCTCTATACGGTGATCACCTTCCCGGAACTCTCCCGGCTCAAATCCATGGTCCGGCAGATCGACCCCAACGCCTTCGTGGTGATCACCGATACGCTGGAGGTGATGGGCCAGCGCATCGGCAATCAGCCCCACTGGTGATCCTTTCCGGATACTTCAAGGGATCTACTTCTTCACGAACATATAGATCGCAAGCCCCATCAGGATCACCGCAAAGATCTTTTTGAAGTTTGCCGTGGAGACATGCTCCACCAGACGTGCCCCGATCTGCGCGCCGATGATCCCGCCGATCCCCAGCAGAATGCCGGCCCGGTAATCGATGTTTGCAAACTTGTTGTGCGCAACCAGCGCGGAGACGGAGATCACGAGGATCGCCAGAAAAGATGTTCCCACAGCTTTTTGGGCAGTATAACCCATGAAGAGGAGCAGGGGAACCATCAGAAAGCCGCCCCCCAGCCCGGAAAAGGATGCGCCGATGCCCACACCGACCCCGAATAACGCCATCCAGATCAGTTTCGCCTCCAAAAGTTTCCTCTCTTCAATGCATTCCGTTTTTGACGCATCCGCAACCGCCGGGATCAATCTGCTGTAGATCTTTTCCCTTTCATTGCCAAAGAGTCCCCCTTGTGATGGGGCCCACCACTCCGTCCGGTGTCAGCCCCTTCTGCTGCTGAAACGCGACCACAGCCCGATGGGTATTGGGGCCGAAAACCCCGTCGGCTGTAATGGAATGGCCATTTGTAATCAGCGCCTCCTGTACGCTCTTCACATCATCACCCCGCATATAGGGGGTTTTGAGATAAAGAATCCGCAGCTCTTCCCTTTCCTGCAGCCGAACCTGGAGCACATTGCCGGTGAGGAGGCCGCTTTCTCCGGTCTCGATCTGGGGAATCTGGGAATAATGGTGGAATTTCATGGAACTCCGGATTCTCTCCAGAAGCTCCTGGCGGGTGATATTCCCTCCTGTATCCCGAATGTGCTTGCAGAAGAAATAGGTAAACACGCCCGCGGGCCGGCCGTCGAAGAAATCCTCTGCCGATTTCTGATCCTCCCGGCTTGCGGTCCAAAGAATCTGGTTTTTCATGTCGGAAACAAGGGTTGCAAGGCTCCGCAGCGGGTACACATCCCCTTCAAACCGGCTCACAATATCTGCGGGGGGTTGCAGAAACCGGTCCCGATATTCGACATCACAGGGATTGATTCCGGGGTCTATGCAGGGATCATTCCAATCCAGACTCCTGAGAACCGTGCCGGAATGGCAGGAGTCAATGATCACCTCCGCAAGGACATTCTCCCGGCCGTTAAGACGGCCGAATATCCGGCCCAGGTCGTCATCGAGGATAAAACCGTTGTCCCAATTCATGTCATAGGGGCAGAGGATCTCATCCATCTGGTCAAAGAGTTCATCCCCGTCCCGGTCCAAAACCTGAGAGCCGTGACCCGCAAAATAGAAGACCATGAAGTCTCCGGGTCTGGCCAGATCCACCATCCACTCCAGCCGCTGAAGGATGTTGGCTTTGGTGGCCCTCTCATCGGTCAGCATCCGGATATCCTCATTCCGAAAACCGAGATAGGTCTTCAGGATGTTGCGGATATTGATAGCGTCGCTGACGCAGGCCCGCAGCGGCGGAACAGCGGAACTTCGATACTGGTTGACGCCAACAAGAAGCGCTCTTCTTGCCATGATCTCCTCCCTTTCTTCGGTCAGATTAGGTCAGATAGGTTTCAAAATCCGGAATCTTCTCCTTGAAAAAAACCTTCATCTTCTTCACGATGTTGTTCTCGAGCTGCCGGACCCGTTCCCGGGAAATCCCGTACCGATCACCCATCTCCTGAAGGGTCAGCGGCGCGTCGGAATAGATCCGTTCGTTGAAGATCTCCTGCTCTCGCGGGTTCAAATTCTCCAGAAAGGCCGGCAACTGGTCATGGAGAAGGTTCTCCACCTGTTTCTTTGCCACCTCCTCTTCGGCCGAGACCTCCCCGGCGTCGATGAAGTCGATGGTCTCCGCGCCCGAGTCCTCCTTGACCGGCGCATCCAGAGAGAGATCCCAGCTCCCGAGCCGCTGCTCCATCTCCACCACCTCCTTCTCGGAAACCCCGAGGCGCTGGGAGATCAGCTTGGGCTGGGGTTCGAAGCCCTGTTCGATGAGCTTCTGCTTCTCCTTGTTGAGCTTGAAGAAGAGCTTCCGCTGTCCCTGGGTCGTGCCGAGCTTGACCAGACGCCAGTTGTCCATAATGAACTTGATGATGTAGGCCCTGATCCAGAAGGCCGCATAATAGGAGAACTTGACGTTCCGGTGCGGGTCGAAGTTCTTCACCGCCATCATCAGCCCCATGTTCCCCTCCTGCATGAGATCGGATAGATTCTGCATCCAGATCTTCTGGAACTCCAGCGCGATCTTGACCACCAGGCGCAGGTTGGAGGTGACGAGTACATATGCGGCATCCTTGTCCCCATGCTCCCGGAACCGGGCCGCCAGATCCTTCTCCTCCTCCCGGGTGAGGAGCCGGTAACGCCTGACTTCGGAGAAGTACTGCTGCACCGGGTCGAACCCGGCATCATATTTTGCAAGGCTTTTGCCCGGCGCCTTGACCATCTCGTACTTCCGCGGATCGGTCTTTTGGATGTCGCTCTTTTCGGGCGTCTCTTTTCTGGCTTCGTCTTTTTCTTTCATATGGTTTTTCAAGCGGGAAAAATGGACAGTCAGGCCCCATCGATAAACTGTAAATATGGAAAGCCGTCTTGGGTAGAGCATAGAGAAAAAGTCGGGAGGTGTCAAGAAATTGCATCCGGGCCCGATGCGCGGATCTTGACAGCGGTGCAGCAATGGTTAATGTTAATAGATACCCTTTCAACAATTTGATATAATTAAGTAAAATTTTGATAGCCGCCCTTGACGCCCCCCTTTCCGTGGTTAAAGTTCATGTCGAGAAGAGGAAACACCACGGGAAACCATACCCGGAAACGGAACCGATGAAACAAAATGACCCCAGGAGAGGAGGAACCGAACATGATGATAAGAAGAATGTTTGACTTGCCCAATTTCGGATACAGCCATCCCTTTTCGGACATGGAGCGGGTGCGGGAGCAGATGAGCCGGCTCTTCGAGGGTGTCTCCGCCGGCCGCCAGGCCACAGCAGGCGTCTTCCCGCTGCTCAACGTCACCGAGGATAAGGAGGGATACCGGGTGCGGGCGGAGCTGCCGGGCATACAGGCCGAAGAGCTGGAGATCACCGTCACCGGCAACAGCCTGGCCATCTCCGGAGAGCGGAAGATCGCGGAGGAGGACAAAAACGCAAAATACCACCGCAGGGAAAGGGAGGCCGGCACCTTCCGCCGGATCATCAATCTTCCCGGAGAGATCGATCCGGACAAGGTGGAGGCCAACTGCAAGGAGGGCATCCTGACGATTACACTGCCCAAGGCCGAAAAGGCGAAACCGAGACAGATCACCGTAAAATAATTTAAAGGGACAATCGATTCTGAAAATAAATCCAGATAATAAATAAGGAGGGATTGAAGATGGCAGAGACCAGAACCCAGGAGCTTCAGGCCCAGGAGAAAAAAGAGGTGACGACCTCGGCTGAGGGAACCCGTCCCGGCGTCACCTTCACCCCGGCTGTGGATATCTTCGAGACAGAGACCGCTATGACCCTTCTGGCGGATATGCCTGGCGTAGGCAATGACAAGCTCGACATCGACCTCCGGGAGAACGTCCTCACCATCGAGGGCGCGGTAGAGCCGCCCGAGAGCAAAGAGGAGGTCTTTATCTTTCGGGAGTATCCCGTGGGGAAATATTATCGGCAGTTCACCCTTTCAGAGGTGATCGATCAGTCCAGGATCGAAGCCGGCCTCAAAGACGGCGTACTCCGGCTGACCCTTCCCAAGGTGGAGAAGGCCGCACCGAGAAAGATCACGGTTTCCGCGGGATAGTACCGAGAAACGGCCTTCGGATCATCCATGCCGAAGCCAGTCTCTAAAAAAAACCGGATGCCCCGGCAGAATCTGCCAAAGGGGAGATCCGGTTTTTTTGCGTTTGACTTGGCGCTCCTTTTTCTCTATGGTAGATGTCTCGATTTTTTTAAACCGGTGCTCAAAAGACCGGTGTTGACGATCATTATATTAG
>JAABSZ010000202.1:0-7008 GCA_011390135.1 Desulfobacteraceae bacterium
GGTGCGGCCGTGCTCGCGACCCTTCCGCTGGGGGTGGTGATGGCTCAGAAGATCGCTCCCAAGGGCCGTTCCATGGTGGCCAGCCTCATGATGGGGTTCGCCTACGGCCTCGGCGGAATGTTCTCTCCGGTGGTCGGAAAGTTCGCGGATATCTATTCGGTGGAAGGAACCCTGATTGCGCTCTCCTTCTTGCCGTTGCTGACGCTTCCCATCATCTGGTTCTTTCCGGAAGATGGAAGGGGAGAGGGGAAAGAGGCGATCCCCGTAAAAGGATCACCATAAAACCAGGAATAAAACCAGGAATAAAACCCGGAAAGGAGGATACCATGTCAAAAGTGATGATTCATCCGGCAACCTACGAGACGGCCCAAGAGGCTGTTGACCGTGCATTCGAACTTTTCCCGCAGGACTTTGAAGGAAAGAAGGTGCTGATCAAGCCCAATGTACTCCGGGCTGCGGGGCCCCTCGAGGGGATCACCACCCATCCTGCTGTGATGCGGGCGGTGGTGGAAAGAGTTGAGGCAATGAATCCTTCATCTATCGTGGTGGGGGACAATCCGGGCGCGGTCAGCTACGGGGCAAACGAACAGAGCTTTGAAGAGACCGGGCTGACAGATGCCGCAAAGGGGTATTACCGCAACATCGGAAACGATTCGGTAAAGATTCCCTTCAACCCCCGGTACATGGACCCGATCAGCGTCTCCCAAGCGGTCTTCGATGCCGACGTGATCATAAGCCTCCCCAAATTCAAGACCCACGGGCTGACGGTGATCACCGGCGCAATCAAGAACAGCTACGGATTTCTGCCGGGTGCTCAGAAGGCCCGGCTCCACAAAATAGCCGGAAGTCCCCCGCCCTTTCATGACCTGATCGTTGCGGTCTTCGGGCTTCGGGTTCCGGATCTTTTCATCATGGATGCGGTGTTGGGAATGGAGGGCAACGGCCCTGCCTCGCCCGATCTGCGGGATATCGGCCTGATTCTGGCATCGGACAATGCCGTGGCGATGGATTCAGCCGTGGCCAGGCTCATGGGCCTCGATCCGGGAAAGCTGCGGTTTCTGCAGAAGGCAAAGGAAGCCGGCTTTGGGGATTATGACCCGGAGAGCATCGAGATCATCGGCGAGCTGAAGCCGATTCCCGATTTCAAGGTCCCGCCGCTGGGGGGAGAGGCGGTGACAAACAACCCGGTCATCCAGGAGCTGCTACAGAGCAAGACCTTTCTGCGGCCCGTTGCGGACCCGGAGACCTGCACCGCCTGCGGCACCTGCATCGAGCAGTGTCCGGTGTCCGCATTGGCCATGCCGGAGGAGATTCCCATCGTCGATCCGGATGAATGCATTACCTGTTTCTGCTGTCAGGAGATGTGTCCTGAGAAGGCGATTGTGTTGCAGTGATGGTAGGGGAGCTGGATAGAAATCCTGAGAAAGTCTCTTTGGAAAAACAGGAATACGGAAATGGAAATTTGTGAGGAAAACAGGCTCGTCACATATTCGGAAGATGAGCTTCAGATGGACGATGAACCCGTAGAAGATCTGGATGAGGCAGCCGAGATCATCCCCTACACCTATTCCATTACCTCGTATGGCGCGGATTATCCGGTCGATTCACTGGTCAAACGGATCGAAGCCAAAGATATTCTCGTTCCGACCTTGAAATGGGAAGCACCGGAGGAAACGGAGATCGTCGGATTCCAAAGGCAGTATGTCTGGCCCCGTTCCAAGGCCGATCGCTTCATCGAATCCTTGTTGCTGGGGCTGCCGGTGCCGGGGATTTTTCTGGTCAAGGAGCCTTCCGGTGCACTTCTGGTTCTCGACGGGCATCAAAGGCTTTCTACGCTCCACGCCTATTATGATGGCATCATTAACGGCCAGGAATATCGCCTTTCCCAGGTTCAGGAGCCATTTGCCGGCAAACGGTACAAAGATCTGGATACCGAAGATCGCCGAAGACTCGATGACAGCATTATTCATGCGACGGTGGTGCGGCAGGATGAACCGACCGAGGACCAGAGCAGCATCTATGTGATCTTCGAGCGATTGAATACCGGCGGGGTAAACCTTCAGCCGCAGGAGATTCGAGTGGCCCTGTATCATGGTCCGTTTGTCAGAGTTTTGCAGGATCTCAACGAGAAAGATGCCTGGCGGCAGTTATTTGGGAAGAAGTCAAGGCGTCTGAAAGACATGGAGATGATCCTGCGCTTTTTTGCCTTTCTCTATGATGCCCGAAACTACCGCCGTCCCATGAAGGATTTTCTCAACCGGTATATGGCAGCGAATCGAAATCTGGAAAAACAGCCGCAACTTGAACTGCAGAAGATTTTCGATACGACGACCCGGACAATTCTGGAAGGGATTGGCCATAAAGCATTCCGTCCCAAGCGTGCCATCAATGCGGCTGTGGTCGATTCCCTCATGACCGGAATTGCAAAACGGCTGCTTGCAAATGGAAAAATAAAAGATATGGATATGCTCAAAAACCGCTTCAAAGAACTGATGCAGGATTCTAAATACATGGATGCGGTAGAAAAAGGAACATCTCAAGAAGCGAATGTAAAAACGCGCCTTTCTTCGGCAGAAGAGGCGTTTTCACAGATTCCATGAAGGGCCGGGCCGAAGTCGCACGGATGAGACAAAGCCTGGACGCGACGTTTCAAAGAGTTGCCGGAGTAGGGGATGACCTGGAGCTTCAGTCGGATTTTGCAAGGTATCTTTGTGTGCTGGTATCCGGTTATCTGGAAAAGGCAGTGGCGGAACTCGTACTGGAACATGCCCGGCAATGCGGCGCTCCTTCTCTTCAGCGATTTGTGGAGTTGAATACCCGGCGTTTTACAAATGCCAATGCTCAGGGGCTGCAGAATCTTCTGGGCAGTTTCAATCCGGACTGGCGGCAGGAATTCGAAGCTTTTCTTGATGATGAGTTGGCACTGGTTCAGTTCAATGGGATTTTCCGGATAAATCGTCCGGAACCCTTTGAAAATACAGCGCATTGCCGGAAAGCTGGAGATATGCACAACTGTTTGATTTTACCTGTTTTCCCATTGAACTGAACCGGTGCCTTCGAAAACCTGTACTTGAAAAATCGGAGACAATTTCCTGGAAAGGGGCGGGCTGACAATGCAGATGTTTTCGAGCAGCCGCTGTTTCAGTAATGCTTGATGCGGAGGGTGCAGCACTCCTTCCGGGTTCCGGAAAGATCCTGCTTATGATACAGGAATGCTCCTGATTTATCGGATGGAGAGGTTTGGACCACAGAGATCCGCAGCGGCTCTTTATCTTCCTTCAAGGCATCGGCATTGGCGTTGATTAGCCGCTGCACGATCTCTTCGGCCACCTTTTCGATGATGGCCCTTCGGCGCTGGGAGATGAGATGCCTTTCGGGCCGGCTGTCTGGGTCCGGAAGGCCCTGCTGGGTGATCTGCTTGATGTATGCGTCCAGGATCGTATGGACTTGATAATCTGAAATTGCCATATCCTCTATGTTTCGGTTCTATCGGTTCTTGCTGCAAATGCTACTTATGGCTGTTTCCCGAAAAAGCGGAACCCACTCTTCTCATACCGGAAAAGAAGTGGGCTCCACAATCCCTACCTCAATGCTGCGGCTGATGAACCGCAGCCGAGCAGTCGATCAATCCTCGAAATCACCCTCGGGCCCCTTGTCCGAAGAGATCGGCGCCTTCTCCCGGATCTTCGCCTCGTTCCATTCGTCGGGATCTTCGATCCGCTCGGCCTGGGGCCCCGGATCATACCCCCCGGCCGAAAGGATCTCTTCGATGACGATATCCGCGGTATCCTTTCCGTCAAATACATCGGCGATCATGCCGTAGGCAAAATCCTCAACCCGTTTGGCCATCCTGTCCCGGATCGCCTTGGGCTGTCCTAAGATGTGATTTTCAAAGGGAAGATTGAGCTTCTTGAAGTTGCCCTTGGTCCAGCCCTGTTTTCCTGCGTAGGCCACCATCTTCTCCCAGAGGGCCTCGTCCACGCCTTGGCCCTTGACCTTCCGGAAGGTGCCGTCCTCATTTAAAATCGCGTTTCCGTAGTCGTTCACCTCCACGCCCCAGGAGATCATCTGCAGGGCTGTGGCCACGTTGGCCTTGGTGGTCCGGGTCTTCTCCGCGATCTCCCGCAGCCGGTCCGAGCTGTTGCCCGAGGTTCCGTGCTGAGCGCCCGAGACCTTGTACGGCTTCAGCGCGTCGTGGATATCGGCCGTCAGATCCACCTGAATCCCCTGGCCGCTGGCCTCGATCCCGTGAGTGGTTCCGTTGTTGAGCGCGATCCAGTTGGGAAAGATCCCGTGCGCATTCAGGCCCCGGATCAGAAAGAGTGCCTCTTCCACTGTGGAGAGCCCCTCGGAGCCCTTGATCTCGCCCACTTCGGTCTCGTAGCCGGCCCAGTCCGGAACCAGGGGCTTGAGCGCGAGGCTGGCCAGAAGGTTCTCGTCGTCGGGCATGTGGGAGGCGTCGATGGACATGGAGGTGATCCCGAATTCAAAGAGGGAGGGGATCTCGGCCTTGGCAAATTCGACAGCGTCTCTGCTTTTGATGCCGTAATGGTCTGCATGAACCGCCACCGGCACGGTGATCTTCAGCTCGTTGCAGAGGGCATCCACCTGGCGCGCGATGTTCCAGTAGTTGACCGCGCAATAGGCATCGGCCCCGCCTTCGGAGCGCGCGATCTCGATGATGATCGCGGCGTTTGCCTTTTGTGCCGCCATGAGTACGCCCCGGATCACCAGGTTGCTTCTTCCGTTTGCCGCCATGCAGATGGTGTTGCCCTTCTTCAGCATTGCCCGGTCCATAAATTTTCCGCTGACGATGAGGGCGTTTGAATTGGGGAAAAGCGTCTGAATAGTGGGCGGTCTTCCGACCTTGAGCGCTTTATCGAAGTCTGTCATGGCTGACCTCCGTGATTAGAGTTAGGTTTTAGTTTTAATCCATCTCTCCTTGTATATCATGATTTCCGGATCTGATCAAACGGAGAATTTCAAGTATCCGTTCTTTTTGGAAAAGCGGGGCACGGATCTCGCCCCACCCCTTCTGCATCTGGAAGAGGCCGTTGTATGCGGTGTCGTGGTAGGAGCGGATGAAGTGGGGGATATTCTCCTCTTCCAGAATAGGGCCCACCACCTGGGCTTCGAAGGTGCTTTCCAGGATCTCGATCTTAACGAATTCTTCATCGTTCATTGCGCCCTCCTTTTCTTCATTGCCCTCTCCTTTTCTGAGGATAAGATAAACTCGCGGCTATGCGGCCCGGACATGAGCCGCTGCGGAATCCGCGGCTTCAAAGAAGCTCAGTTCTACCGAATCGCGGATGAGCCCCTGCAGGAAAAGCCCGTTGAAAAAGGCTTTAAGTCCTTTGATCCGTAAGGGATCGAGGTCATAGCCGAGCAACTCATAATAATGCCTGCACCGGCTCCTGTCGAGCCCGAGACGCGCGGCCGCAGCCGGAACGATCTCCTCCAGTGCGCCTTCACCGCTCTTTTTGGAGCGATTCAGTGCCGCTGCAGCCCTGACCACCAGTTCCGGAAAGGCTTCGGCATACTCCCGGCGCACTGCCCAGACCGCAAAGACAAAGGGAAGCCCGGTCTGCGCATACCACATCTGCCCCAGATCGACCACATGGGAAAAATGCTCCCCCCAGTCCCAGCGGAGCGCGGCATCTCCGATCACCAGCGCGGCATCGGCATCCATAGCTTGGGGGGAGGTGATCTTTCCGGTTTCGAACTCAGGGACAATTCCTCTCTGCGCGAAAAGAAGCCGCAGAAGCGCCGCGGCCGTGGCCGACTCTTCGGTCAGCACCACCCTTGCACCGGAAAGGCCGTCAAAGGGGCGCCGGCTCACCAGCAGAACGCTCATCACCGCGCCGGCACAGGAGATCGAGAGATCGGGCAACAGGAGCCAGTCCCCATAATGTTTTGCATATGCAGCAGATGAGACCGGGCTGATGTCGAGTTCTCCTTCAGCAAGCATTTGGTTGAGCTGAGCAGGAGGGCCCGAGAGCATTTCCATTCCGAAAGGTGCGGGGTCTCTATCCAGGTCGAAATAGACCGGGTCCAGATTGACATACCGGATGCGGCCCAGCCGGACCCGGGATCGTTGAAATGGACTCTTTTCAGTTCTCATATTTGGATTCCATCGGTTCGATTAAGCCCTCCTTTCGGTTCCATCGATGCCGGCTTGTTTGGCCCGGCATCCGGTCGGTTCGATGCCTCCGATATCGGAGGCGAGGGCGGTTTGAGAAGGGTTGCAGACAATTGTTTCGATGACTCGGGAAGGGGAGAGACTTTCACTGCATCTGCAGAGGGCAAAAATGGCCATTTTACCCGGCGCGAGGGTTCCCATACGGGCATCCAGCCCCAGTGCATCCGCGCCGTTTCGGGTGGCCATTGCAAAAATCGTCTCCGGACCCAGATCAGGGAAATGGGCGGAGATGAAGGCCATCTCGTGGAAAAGGCTCAAGGTTTCAACGCTTGCGGGGCTATCGGTGCCGAGACAGGGAAAGAGCCGGGCCCAAATCATTCCGGGGATGTCCGGCAGCCTTCCGTGGAGATTGAGATTGCTGCGAGGGCAGAGACAGACCCGGGCATTCCTCTTTTTCAGAAGATCAAATTCCTTTTTGCCGGCCCAAAGCAGATGCACCAGCAGTGTCCGCTCATCGAGAATCCCCAGAGAATCGACATAGGAGACCGGATCATGGGCCGGAAGCCCCCATCCGGAGAAATCAATGCCCCGAAACCGGAGAAAATCGGCCCACTCCCCCTTTCCCGTGGTCAGAAATCGGATCTCATCGTCCGATTCGGCAAGGTGGAGGGAGAAGGGAAGATTTCGGGCTGCTGCGGCCTTTTTCAGCGCGATCAGAAAATCGGGGGAGGTGGTGTGAGGCCCGTGGCCGGCCAGGGAGAAGATCAGGTTTCCCCTCCTGCCCAACGCGTCTGATTCTGCCATTTCCCCGCTGCCCAGATATTCCCGGAACCATACTCCGAAAAGGCCCGATTCGGAAAGGATCTGCC
>JAABSZ010000203.1:0-6983 GCA_011390135.1 Desulfobacteraceae bacterium
CTGGGTCGGACTCGGGAAAAGGGATGACGTCTTCTGGAGCTGTCCGCTGAAGAAGAGAAAAGCCACGATCCATGAGCGCATGCTGAACAGCTCCCACATATGGGCGGCATATCCGAGGATGTAGGCCATGACCTGCCGGCGGCCCAGCACCGCCATGATGCCGGTCCGAAAAGGAACCGGCGCTGAAGCCGCTGCGGTCTTTCCCCGCGGGGCAAAGCATATCACCGCGCAGAAGCCGACCCATGAAAGAATCCCTGGGACCCCGAAGGCCCACCGCCACCCGAAAACCGGCTCGATCTCTCCGGCCATCAGGTAGGAAAGGCTCGTTCCCAGGCTGAAGGAGGCCGTGTAAAAGGAGATATACCGGGACTGTTTGTGCCCCTCTGTATGATCGCTCAACAGCTTCAGCCCCGGCATATAGATCCCGGCCAGACTGATCCCCGCCAGAAAGCGCCAGAATAGGGCAGAGGTGAAGCCGTCCGCGGCCGCGGCATATCCGATGGATGAAACCGTGCCGAGAAAAAGGCCGAAGAGCAGAATGGAACGGGCATCCCGCCGGTCCGTCAGGATCGTGAGGGCCGGGACCGCCAGCACATACGCGCCGTAATAGACCGCGTTGAGCCACCCGGCCTGGGTGTGGGTGAGGTTCCAGGTCTTCAGGAAGAGGGGGAGGAGCGCAGGAAACGCGGCAAGACCCGATAGGCCGAGGATCTCCGCTGCACACAGCAGCAGGGTCAGGCGGAGGTGAGACAATCGCTCTCTTTCGTATTGGAAATATCAGGAACCTTTCTGCAGCTCCTGCTTCAACTGCCGGACTTCCTCGATACTCATATCGGTGGCATCCGCGATCTGCTCTATGGTCAAAGTTTCTATGGAAAGTAGCTTTCTTGCGGTTTGCAGTTGGGTTTTCCGTTTTCCTTCCTCTCTTCCCTCTTCTCTTCCTTCCTCTCTCCCCCTTTCCAATCCAATTCTTTCCGCCGTCGTCACATATTTCATCTTCACTTCCTCCTCATATTTTGCAAGTTCCCGATAATACGCTTTCTCCAGATCCTTTGGAAGGCGCATGATCCAGTCGATGAACCGGTAGAGGTCGATGATTTGTTGTCTGGTCCAGCCGAAATGGTACAAAGACCGGCTCAGCGCCAGCTTGTACCGCAGGCGCTGCTGAACGTCCTTTTTGGTTTCCAGGGTCCGCAGGTGGGCCATCGTTACAACGGCAAACGGGTTCTTCGACTTCTCCAGAGATGCCCACCGGTCTTTGAAATGCAACAGCTTGACTGTCGGGAATTCAAAGATCGTCCGGCAGCCCCAGAGCGATTGTTCATACCTGTCAACAAACCATCCCGGACTTTCATCGGCCAGCACCGCCAGGCTCACCACCGGTCTTTTGTAAAGGTCATGGATTCGATATTGGTACACGAAGACCCGATTCCCGAAATCCTCATCCGGCTCCGCCTGAACCTCCACATGGACCAGCACCCAGGCTTCCTTCCCGTCCTTTTTCCAGACTTTCACCAGCTTGTCGGCCAGCCGTTTGCCGATCTCCGCCTCCCGGGTGATCTGGTGAAGCTCCTTATCCATAAGTGTATATGGCTTGCTCCAGTCGATCTCCGCTGCGATGGCTGGGAAATAGAATTCCATAAACTCCCTGAAGCAACTGCTCAGGATATCTTTCCAGGGGCTGTCATAGTCGTTACGTTCGGTCATATCATCATCTTTTTCAAGTACAGGTTGTCAAATCCACGGTCGAAAATGGTCATCCGTCCTGTTTAAATATAAGCCGATTTCCCCGGTTCCGTCAATGGTAACAGCGGCGGCATGGCCTGTTCTCCTGGATATTCACCGATATTGACACATCCGCCGATCGAATGTATGATTTAGTCATTGCATGTCCTGCGGTTTTCCACGATCATTGAATGAGAAAGCAGGGGATTCCATCATGCCAACCGAAATCAACATCACCGTATCCGAATTCCAATCCATATTGACGCAGACCCCTTTGCCCTCGGATATGCGATTGACCATCTCCTTTGAAGATGAGGGAGCGGCCAGGGAGTTTTTGAGAAAAAGAAGTGCCGTGGAAGCCATGAAAAGCCTTAGAGGAACCGGAAACGGGAATCTGGTTGCGGCGCTTCTGAGGGAAAGAAACGCGGATGAATCGAGATGACGGCGTATGTCTTCGATACTTCTGCGCTGTTTGCCTATATCGAAGATGAAGAGGGCGCGGAAACGGTTCATTCTCTGCTGATGAGGGCGATAGACGGCATGGATGAGATTTTTATTTCAGCCATTACGGCTATAGAGATCTTCTATGTTTCACTTCAGGAGCAGGGAGAAACAATAGCGGAAAAACGGCTGGAATTGATTCGAGAGCTGCCGCTCATCCCGGTGCCGTTGGATTTGAATTTGACAAAGCTGATCCGCGGTATCAAGGCAAAGAACCGAATGTCCTTGGCAGATTGCTGCATCGCGGGGCTGGCTATGTCCAAAAGCGCGACGCTCGTTCACAAAGATCCTGAGTTCGAACAGGTATCGGATGGGATAGCGCAGTTGAGACTGCCTTACAAATCGTTTTCGAGGTCATGAAATGAAGAACCTTTCCAAAGTTCATCGGAATGAGCGCGGGGTGGCTGGCACTTTCCATTAGCCCGGTCCGGAGGCTGGTCCGCCGGGTTCATGCGGCGATGAAAAGGCGCAGGAACGGGCTTTGGACCACGGAGGTTTACCGGGATGAGAAGAATGAGGGGCGGGAAAGGCAGTTGCAGTTGAATTTGTAAAGGATTTCCAAGAGGGAACGATGAAATGGAGAACCTTCACGCACGAAGATCATCGGAATGAGTGCCGGATATCTGGCGTTTTATGTCAGCCCCGTCGGTTGGATAGAATATCTATTCAGCGAAGGGCTCTGCCGTCGGTTCCCTTTTTGATCAGCGGAACATCAACGGAAACGTCATCCTGCTCGATCTCCACAACGCCGAGCACCCCATCATCAACTGGAAGACTTCGCCATATGGGAAAATAAGGCTCGATTTCGGCAAAATTTCCCACACGGTCCGTCAGGTACTGGTACATATTCCGGGAGGGCAGAATCAAAAATCCCCCGGCAAGTATCCCGTCGATCAGGCCGATGCCGATCTTATTCAGCGCCCGATGGCTGGAGGAAATGTTGCCCGTCTCCCATTCAACGGCCATCCACCGGCCGTCCGGCAGTGCCTTGACCGCGTCGATCGGCCCCGGTTTCAATCTCGAAGCAATGCCGATTCGATGCGCCGGCTCCCAGCCCTTTTCGACCAGATAGCCCATGCAGTTCTTCTTGATGGGGACCACGCCGTTTCCCATTCGGGTCGGATGTAGAATGAATCGATCACTTTTGGGCGGCCATATGACCGACAGGATCGCCTCCCGGATCTCTTCAAAGAGGGCATCCATCGCCTTTAGAAATCGGCTTTTGCCCTTTCGGATCAGAAACTCAGTCTGTAGGATTTTCATCAATCAATCTTTCAAGAGTCATCAGCATTTGTGCGCCAGATATCTCCAAAGTCTTAGAAAGCCGGAGAATCGTCTTCAGGGAAGGCTGGCGGAGGCCCCGCTCCAGTAGTGAGATATAGGTTCTGTCCAGATCGCTCATCAGCGCCAGCTTCTCCTGGGAAATCCCTTTTTCAAGCCGGAGACGGCGGAGAGTGTTTCCAAATGCTACTTCTGGTTTCAATGGCTGCCTCCCGTCAAAATGTATGAATCATATGGGATAAATGTACTATTGATCTACAGACTATAGTCTTCAAAAAATGGGTTGATTAAAATACGGCTTCATGGTAGGTTTTCCGGAAAAGACCGATGAGGAGTTTTTTATGGGAACCGCAGACAACCTGTTTTTGAAAGCCCTCGGGGCAAAGCGATATGACAGAAAAGAACTCTCCGAGCTGTCCGCTGCCACCGGCATCAGCATGACGCTGCTGAAAAATTATAACGACACGAACACCCTTCCCTCGGGAAAGGATATGGAGCGGATCTGCCGAACCTGCAACATCTCCGAGATGGAGCTGGCCCTGAAAATGGGAAGGTTGGATGCAGAGATCATTTCCGCGATCCGGAAAAATGCGGATGCGGTCTACAGTATACTGAAGGGGGAGGAAGAATCTTCTCCGGATGAAGATGGAGAAAAGCCGCCCCTTGCCTTTGAAACGGAACTGGGGGAGCTTTATCAGGGTGACTGTCTCGCACTGATGCCCTCTCTTCCCGCGGAGAGCGTCGATCTGATCTTTGCCGATCCGCCCTTTAATCTGAACAAGCTCTATCCTTCAAAAATCAACGACAATCTCAAGGAGGCGCAGTATCTCAAGTGGTGCGAGAGATGGGCTCAAGCCTGCATCCGGCTGTTAAAGCCCGGGGGCTCCTTCTTCATCTGGAATCTGCCGAAATGGAACATCTCGATGGCCGAATTCCTCAAAGGGCGGCTGACCTTTCGTGACTGGATCGCGGTGGATATCAAATACTCCCTGCCAATTGCCGGAAGGCTCTATCCCTCCCACTATTCCCTCCTCTACTTCTGCAAGGGAAAGAAGCCGGCAAGGTTCTCTCCGGATCGTCTGCCGATGGAGATCTGTCCCCACTGCATGGGGGATCTGAAGGATTACGGCGGCTATAAGGGGAAGATGAATCCCCGGGGCGTTAACATTACGGATGTCTGGTACGATATTCCGCCGGTGCGACATGCAAAGTACAAGAAGCGCCAGAACGGAAATGAACTCTCGGTTCGCCTGATGGATCGGATCATCGAGATGGCTTCAGAGGAGGGGGATCTTCTATTCGATCCCTTTGGCGGGGCCGGAACGACCTATACGGTTGCGGAGATCAAAAAACGGCGGTGGATCGGCATCGAGATCGGGCCGGTGGATGAGATCCTCCGGCGGTTGACGGATATCCGGGGGGAACGGGAGTATCTGGAGAAGATCCGGCGGTATTACAACCATCTCTTTCCGGAGAATGTGCTGGAGAAGCGGCGCAGGAACGGGCTTTGGACTGCGGAGGTTTGCGGGGAGGATAAGGATGAGGGGCGGGGAAGGCAGTTGCTGTTGAATCTGTAAAAGGTCCCCTCTTTCGCGGGTTTTGTGGTTTTTGCGGGGGCATCAATTCTTGTAAATCTCTTGCATTCGGTAGCACGGGATATAAAGGAAAATGGGCAAGATGGACGGTATCGACCCGATGGACAAAGAATCTTCCCCCTTCCATCTCGCCTATCCCGTCCATTCTGTTCAGCGCAGCATTAAACCGCCTCTTTCAACTTCTTCCCCGGCTTGAACTTCACAGACCGCGTAGCCTTGATAGTAATGGACTCACCGGTCTGGGGGTTGCGCCCCTTCCGGGCCTTCCGATGAATCTTCGAAAATGTCCCGAACCCCACCAGCGTCACCTTCCCGTCTTCGGTCTTCAATGTCTCCGCCACATTGTCCATGAAGGCATTGAGCGCCGCAGCCGCCTGGGTCTTGCTGATCCCCGCGTCCTGAGCCATCTTCTGCACCAGATCCGTCTTTGTCAAAGTACTCATTGTTCTCATTCCCCCTTTTCATAATTTTTTTTAGTCCATACTGTAAGGCTGCGGCAATTGTCAATACTTTTGGCCATTAAAGGGATAATTCCTTTACAGGAGCGCCTCCGCGTACTTCTCCGGATCAAAGGGCTGCAGGTCTTCGATATCCTCCCCGACACCGATATACCGAACCGGAATACTCATTTCATTGCAGATACTTATTACGATGCCGCCCTTTGCGGTCCCGTCCAGCTTTGTCATGGCGATCCCAGTCACGCCGATGGCCTCATGGAAGAGCTTTGCCTGGGAGACCGCATTCTGCCCCGTGGTGGCATCCAGCACCAGAAGGATCTCCTGGGGCGCGTCGGTCATCTTCTTCTGTAGGGCCCGCCGGATCTTCTTCAGCTCCTCCATCAGGTTCACCTTGGTGTGAAGCCTGCCGGCCGTGTCGATCAAGACGATGTCTTTCCCCCGGGCCTTTGCGGCCTCCAGCCCGTCAAAGGCAACGGCTGCCGGGTCCGCATTCTCCCGGTGGCGGACGAAATCCGCGCCCGAACGCTGGGCCCAGATCTCAAGTTGTTCAACGGCCGCAGCCCGAAAGGTATCGGCCGCGGCAATCAGCACCGACTTTCCCTCCTTCTGAAAATGCGCGGCCAGCTTCCCGATGGTGGTCGTCTTTCCAACACCGTTCACCCCCACCACCATGATCACATGGGGCTTTGAAATAGACCTCCTTTCCTGATCTTCGGGAAATTCGATCAGGGCGAGAATCTCCTCCTGGAGCGCGCTGCGCAGGGAGTGCGGGTCTTTGATCTTCCCGGCCCGGCTCGACAGATTCTCCATAATGGTCATGGTCGTCCCGACGCCGAGGTCGGCCGTGATCAACCGCTCTTCGATTTCCTCTGCAAAATCGTCAAAGGCCCTCTCCCCGGCAAAGAGATCCTCGATATCGGTGGTCAGAAGATCCCGGGTCTTTGAAAGGCCGTTTCTCAATCGGCCGAAAAGGGGCTTCCCGTTCTTCTCCTTTCCGTTCTTCTCCTTTCCGGTCTCTTTTTTATCACCGCGGTTTTCCTTCCCGACAACGGCCGCCTCGACCGCCTCCTTCTCCTTCTTATCCTTCCTGCTGAACCATGCCATATTCGACTTCTTTTCCTTTTCTTTCAAGATTTACAGATACCAGTTTCGATATCCCTTTTTTCTCCATCGTAATGCCGAAAAGCATATCGGCAAACTCCATGCTTTTTTTCTTGTGGGTGATCATGACGATCTGGGAGTTCTCCCCGATCACCCGCAGAAGATCGTTGAAACGGATCACGTTGGCCTCATCTAATGGTGCGTCGATCTCATCCAGAATGCAGAAGGAGGTGGGCCGGATCAGGAAGATGGAGAAGATGAACGCAATGGCTGAAAGCGCCTTCTCCCCGCCCGAGAGGAGGCTCATCCGGGTCAGCTTCTT
>JAABSZ010000002.1:0-68118 GCA_011390135.1 Desulfobacteraceae bacterium
GATGTCCAAAGATCAGGAGATCGCTCAGGAGGAGAAGACGGTGCGCCTGGCCACCCACTCGGTCTCTTTGGGGGTGGATGGAACCGATATCCGGGATAAAATTGTCAAGACCTATCGGGAGAGCGGGCTGACTCCTCCCTATTATCGGGATCTTGCCGCGGAGCTTTCCATGGACCCGGCCCGGGCCAAGGATATGTTGGGGCTGTTGAAGGAGGAGGGGGAGCTGATCAAGGCCAAGGAGGATCTCTATTTTCATCAGGAGGCTATCGAGGGGCTTCAGGAGAAGATTCTTTTGCATTTTGCCGCGAATGAATCCCTGACTCCGGCCGATATGAAGGCGATGACGGGTCTCTCCAGGAAGTATCTGATTCCGCTGCTGGAGCTGTTCGATGGCCGGAACGTGACCATCCGGGTGGGGGATGTGCGGAAGCTTCGGAGGGGGTAGCGGGAATGGCTTTTGACAACGCGGGAAACGACAAAAAGGACCAAAACGACAAAAAGGACAAAAAGGACTTAAGGACTTAAAGGACTTAAAGGACTTAAAGGAGATTGGGGATCGGATCTCTTTGGAGGGGCGGCTGGCGCGGATGGATGCGGAAGGGGTTCGGATGTTTCTGGAGAGCCAGGCCCGGCCCTGCTATGAGAGCCGGCTGCTCAAGATCGCGTTTTTCGATATGGAAATTTGTCGAACCGCGCCGTTGACGCTTTATCAGGCGCATTTTGCCCTTTTTCATCTGCTTTATGGAATGCAGGAGGAATATGCGGCAGAGGGGCGATATCTACACATCCACTTTATGCGGATCTTTTTGACCGACTATCCGGCAAATGGGCGGTGCCGGCACTATGATGAGATGGCGGGGCGGTTCTGCGGGGAGGTCTGCAATGAAAGGGCCGATCTCTGCCGGTTTCACCGGGAGAAGATCAGAGGGGATGCCATCGACAGCCTCTCTCTGCGCTATTTCTACCTGGATGAGAAAAACTATGCCATGTTCGATGAGAAGACGATTGAAGCCTTTATCAACGGCACATGGGAGCTGATGGCCGGATATCGGGATTATGAAAAGAGCATCCGGGTTCTGGATCTTCCTTCAAATCCGGATATCGGCATGGTGAAGCAGAAGTTTCGGCGCCTGGCAAAAGAGTATCATCCGGATATGGCTGGGGGGGAGGAGAACGGGAAGGAGAAGTTCAACGAGATCAACAGGGCCTATCAGGTGCTGATGCGTCTGCTCCCGTTTGCCTCATAAAGGGCGCCTTTGAAGAAAAATTGCGATTGACAGTGACCTCTTTTGGCATTATCCTGCGCCATAGCCTCGCCACAGGCGAAAAATCTCAAAAAAGATTGAGGACAGATACGGTCTATGGAAAATCATCGCATCGCTTTTGAAAAGCCCCGGCTAGAAAGTCTGCTGGAGAATCATACGGTGGTCGATCTTCATTTCCACACCCGGTATTCAGACGGCTTGAACCGGGTGGAGAGCATCGTAAAGCGTGCTCGGGAGCTGGGGATCGGTATCGCAATCACCGACCATAACGAGATCGGCGGTGCGGTGGAGATCGACCGGTATGAAGATCTTCTCACGGTTCCCGGCATCGAGATCACCTCCCGGGAGGGAACCCATCTGCTCGTCTATTTCTACGAGATCAATGACCTGATCCGGTTTTATCGGAAGGATATCATTCCCTATATGGGCAGCGAGATCATGACTTCCATCGCGCTGGAGATGGAGGAGATCATCCGTCGGGCCCGGGAATATGAAACCGTCATCATCTTTCCCCACCCCTATTCCGCGGTCTATACCGGCATCTGCAATCTCCAGTTTCCCCAAAAGCGCCTGGACAGGCTCTTTGAACAGGTGGACGGCGTCGAGGTGATCAATTCCGAAAACCTGAACAAATGGAACTACAAATGCGCGCTGCTAGGGTTCAATCTCGGGAAAAGCATCACCGGCGGCAGTGACGGCCATACGCTCTATCATATGGGAAAATGCGTCACCTATGCCCCCTGCCCCACGGAGAGGCGCGCCTTTCTCGATGCGGTCCTGGACCAAAAGAGCCGGGTAGTGGGAAAGGAGATCCATCTCCTCCGGAAGATGACCTCCAACAGCATGAAGCTGAGAACCAACATCAAAAACTGTCCCGATCTTTTTGAAAAGAACATCCGGTACAGCTATACTGTGATCAACTCCAAGTCCAGGGACTTGAAAGACAGATCAAGGGATTTCAAAGAGCGGATGAAGGAGCGATTCAACGGAAAGAGCAGGAAAATACAGAAGATCTCCTGAGCCGCTTCTCCCACCAGATCGTCAGGTGGGGCACGGCCGCACGGTACGAGGCCATTCCCAGGGGCTGATCATTGAGCTTCAGGTAGGTGTCGTTCACCTTTCGGCGCAGTGCAATCCATCGGGCATATTGCTGTCGATATTTCCGGATATTTTCGCTTCGCCGCCGGATATCCGCCTTTACGGCCTCACTCAATCCCTCATTGATCATCGCTTTCCACTTTTCTTCCGGTATATATCCCCGCAGATCCAGCAGGGCATTGAGGGCTCCCGAATACTGCAGCAGATCGTCGGGAGACCCGAGACAGGAGACATATGCTATAAGATTGGCGTCCGTCTCCGAGGCAAATCCCATGAAATGCGCCTTTTCATGGGCACGGACCCAGGGCTGCTCCCAGTGCATCAGCCTTCCGTTGACATGAGGCTCCATGAGAAAAGGGGAAAAGAACCCGGTGATCCCCAGCATGCTCAACAGCGGGTCCGCCAGAAGTTCCTTTGTCTCGGGCGGATTGGGAATATGGGAAAGGCCCGTGATCGAAACACTTTTCCGCACCGCATGATCAACGCGGATCTCTATAGAGTCCAGATCCCGCGCATCCAGGTCCGCAGCGATCTTTGGCCGGATCTGATTGAGCAGAAGGAGCATCTCCCGGCCCAATGCGCTGTAATCGGCAGGGGTCGGCATCTGCTGAACCTCCGGATTCAGAACTGCCGAGTAGGGGAGCCGGAGATAGTTGTATGCCCACCCCCCGAGGTAGAGGGCAAAGAGGCCCGCGGCCACGGCTGTCCAGTGGAAAAAGAGGCGAACAAATGTTCGTGAAATCGGCTTTCGCTGCTTTCGGGCACGGCGCAGATGGATAAGGGTTCCCAGGATCCCGGCAAAAAGGCCCAGATAGAGGAGCAGCTCCGTAGCTGAATAGGGGGCCGGAACGAGCCGGGCCGGCCAGGAAAGGAGATGGGCCAGCCAGGGGTAGATCATCCGGGAGTAGCCGTATTCGATCTTGTTCGGATGATCCGACAGGAGATAGCGAAAACCCAGGGCTGCGATGCATCCGCCGAACAGGATCAGATGCCAGCCGGAGATCAGAGGGGTCCGGTGTACGATTCTTCGATTTCCCATAACAGCTCTTTACGGTTCCGTTTAAAGGATTGCTTGAAAATCATAGGATATAAAGTTAGACTATAAGGCGGAGAGGTAACCTATAACCGCCTGATGATATCTCATATCCTAAACCATTGAAAAGGTCAAGCCTGCAGGCATCCATCTCCATTCTCTAACGAACAAGGAGTTATGAAATGAATCTCAAAACTATCAAAGGAAAGCTCACCGCGGGTTTTGCTCTCATGCTGATTCTTCTGGCCGTGGTATCGGTCATCAGTATTTTCATGCTCTCGAACATGAACAATCGGATCAACAACATTGTCGATCGATCGGCCGAGAAGATGAAACTGGCCGCGCGCATCAATCAGGATCTCATCGATATCTCCCGGGGAGAGAAGAATCTGATCCTGGCCGATGATGAGCAGAAGATGGCCGATTCAGCAGCATTTATTCAACAGACCCGAGATGAGATGAGGGCGCGCCTCCAGGGGCTTCGGGATCTTTCCGATCAGCAGGAGAAGGCTCAGCTCGAAGAATTCTCCCGGCTCTGGAACGCCTATCTGGAGACCGGCAAGCAGGTCATCGCTTTGGCTCAATTGAATTCCAATGTAGAGGCCAATGCCCTGTCCGACAATGCCGGAGCGGCCGCCTTCAACCAGAGCGAAAGGGGATTGCGTCAGTTGATGGCGGAGCTGGAGAAGAAGTATGAAAAAGCGCTCCCTCAAAAGGCGCGGTTTCAGGAGGCGCGTCGGGCCGGGGAGAGGTTGATTGCCGATCTTTTACAGCTTCAGCGTGCGGAAAAAGAGATGCTGCTGAACAGGGAGGCCCCAACCGCAAATGAAGATCGACAGCGGTTTGGCTATGGCCGGAACCAGGGCGAAAGCTTCGATCTTTTTCTGCAGAATCACCGCGGATATCTCGAAGCCATTGACAAGGAATTGAATGCGCTTTCCGCGCTTTTCACTGCTGACGAGGATACAAAAAGAAGTCCTGTCGGCACTCTCATGGGGCCGGTAAAAGATGCTCTTCAGCGGCTGGAGCAGGGAACCGGAACCGTTGCCGGCCTTCTTCTGAGAGGAGAGATCGATCGGGCTGTGGAACTTTCCGGGCAGAGTGTGGCCGCGGATTACAGGGCCGCGGAGAGTGCGATGCAGGAGCTGATTGCCGAATTGACCCGGCAAAGAGATGAGGCCGATCATGTTGCTCTGCTGGCAGACGATCTCCTCAAAGAGACGGGAATGATCCTTGCGCGGATCTTTTCGATTCACAGGGATGAAAAAGGATTGATTCTGGATAAGAAGATCGAGAGTATGGAGCTGTATGCGGCATCGATTCAGGGATCGGTTTCTGAAATCGAGAAGCGTGTGGAGGCCATCGAGGATGCCCAAGATCCCTCTCTTCGTCCCCATCTGTCCCGGTTTGACAAAGCCTGGAAGGAATTTCTTGCCATCGATCAGAAGGTCATCGAGTTGAGCCTGGAGAACGGAAATCAGCGGGCCTATACCCTCTCCTCCGAAACCGGCGAATCCCAGATGGCCAGTGCCCGGGATGTGATGAGGGGGATTCTGGAGAAGAGCGAGGCAAAGATGGCCCAGGACGCGCTGGAGACCGATGAGGCATACCAATTCTCCTTCTGGCTCAACCTCATCCTTTTGGTTTTGGCTGTGGCCGTCGGCATCTTCATCGCCTATCGCATCATCCGGGGCATCGAAACAGGGCTTTCAAATGCCATGAGCATCTCAAACGCTCTTGCCGAGGGGAATCTGACAGTCGATATCGATATTGAAGGGGAGGATGAGATCTCCTCGCTGCTGCATGCGATGCAGCGGATGGTTGCGCGGCTGAAAGAGATTGTCGCAGAGATTGCCCGGGCTGCGGAGAATGTGGCTTCGGGCAGTCAGCAGATGAGTTCCAGCGCAGAGGAATTGAGCACCACTGCGCAGCAGATGTCCGAAGGGGCATCGGAACAGGCCGCCTCGATCGAGCAGGTCTCCTCTTCAATGGAGGAGATGACGGCCAATATCCAGCAGAATGCCGACAATGCGCTGCAGACCGAAAAGATCGCTGCCAAATCCGCGCAGGGGGCCGAGGAGGGCGGAAAGTCGGTGAACCACACGGTGAAGACCATGCAGGACATCGCCGGCCGGATCACCATCATCGAGGAGATCGCGCGTCAGACCGATCTGCTCGCGCTGAACGCGGCCATCGAGGCCGCCAGGGCCGGGGATCATGGCAAGGGATTTGCGGTGGTGGCCTCAGAGGTGCGAAAGCTCTCGGAGCGGAGCCAGCGGGCCGCGGCCGAGATCATCGAATTGGCCGGCAGCAGCGTCGAGATTGCGGAAAAATCGGGCGAAAAGCTTGCATCGCTGGTGCCGGATATCCGGCGGACCTCGGAGCTGGTGCAGGAGATCTCCGCGGCCAGCAACGAGCAGAGCAGCGGCGCTGAGCAGGTCAACCTGGCCCTGCAGCAGCTCGACGAGGTGATTCAGCAGAATGCCACCGCGTCCCAGGATGTGGCCTCCACCGCGGAGGAGATGGCCGCGACCTCCGAGGAGCTTTCGGGGCAGTCGGAATCCCTGCGCAGCAGCATCGCGTACTTCAAGCTGGAGCAGAAGGATCGCTCTGTTGGTTCCGGGCTGCAGAGTGTCCGGCCTTCCAGGGAGGCGAAAAAGGGGCATATCGCTGTGCCCGGGGCGCCAAAAGCGCCGCAGAGAAAGGAAAAGCTCCGGAAGACCGGGAAAAAGGAGCCCTCCCGGGAGCTGAGTTTCGATGTTTCCGGAGAGGAGAAAACGGAATACGACGATATTGCGAAAGGGGAAGAGGATGTCCGGGATGGGGATTTTGAGAAGTATTGATTACAAAAGTAAGCATTTTCCTCGCTGCCCCTTTTCCGAAATCTCCACATGGGAAAGAATCAGTCGGGTGATGGTTTTTCCGGGGGCCGATACCGCAGGTCCTGCTTGATTAGGGATTCGAGGGTCGCGTCCAGAAAGGGCTTCATGCAGTCCCGCCCGATTCGGCCATCGCGGAAGTAGGCCATCTGGCGGCAGCCGCCGAAGCACTGGGGGAGATAGGGGCAGGCCAGGCACTCCTTGTTCTTCCAGATCTCCAATCCATGGGAACGGGCAGCCTTCTGAGGGTCGAGACCGGTATTCACATGACCTACGGCAAATTCCTCGATACCGATGAGCGCGGGGCATTTGTAGACGGCCCCGTCCCAGTGGACCACGAAGAGGTCGTCGGTCTCGATCATGCAGTGGAGGGGGCCGGGTTTGGGGGTGTAATAGCCCCGGGAGAGAACCACCTCCCGAAGCGTCAATATAGGATGAATCAGCCAAGACTCATTGAAGGAACTGCAGCCGGTATTGCTTACGGGTTCAAAGCTGACCGGCATGAATCGGAGAGAATCGATCCGGTCTGGGGTGAGGCCAGCCTTTTCCAGCTCGTCGAGCAGGGGTAGGAAATCCATGTAGTTTTTCTGCAGAAAATTTCCGCTGATTCCTATTCGGATGAGATCGCAGACTGCGGCCGCATTTCCAATCACCCGTTCAAAGCTGCCAGTCCCATTTGCAAAGGGCCGGCTGCGGTCGTGGATCGTTTTTGGGCCATCAAGGGTGATCGCAGCAAGGGTCAGACCAAAAGGGAGCAGGAATTCGACCGTATTTCGGGTCAGAAGAGAGCCATTGGTGGTCAATATCGCATCGTACTGGGCACCTTTCCCTTCGGCAAAGGATTTGAGCCTTTCGGAGATGTAGCGGATCAGATCTGTTTTCAGCAGGGGCTCTCCGCCGTAAAAGTTGACAGTCAGGTGCTCTTTGGGTACTGCAAATTGATCCCACTGGGCCTTTACGAACCGGATCAGTTCCTCTGCAGTCTGTTGGGACATGTGCTGATGGGACTTAATACGGTTTTCAAAACAGTAGGTGCAGGCGAAGTTGCAGTCCAGGGTCAGCACCGCGGTGATATCGAACTTCTTCGATCTCGCGTTCCGCTTTTTGAAGCCGTCGAGCATCTCCTGTTGTTCGGCCTTTTTATCCTGCGTGATGAGCTTCAGATCGGAGAAGAGTTTTTCCTGGTCCGGTGTGAGGCGGCCGGCCTCGATATCCGGGATCATGGCCGCCGGAACCCGTACCACGGACGCCTTTAGGGTGGAATAAAGGATACGGTGATCAAGCTTCTCATCGCAGGGGTAGATCTTCGTGTAAGTGGATATCGGCATAGAGAAATGGCCGGGGGAGGGACGGATGATCCGCCCCTCCCTTTAAAGTCAAGGTTTTGGCTTTGGCTCCGGCTCCGGCGCTTTGGTAAAAGGTACTGGATCAATTAAACAGCACCCCTCTACATTGTTCCCTTCGATCCCCCTGTCGAGGATCTCCACTGAAGAATCGCTCTGCTTTTCATCTTTTTCCATAGGGCTTTCCTTACTTTACTGGGTTTAGAAGTGGAAGCGTATCCCCGCCTCCATCCACCGTTTCGGATTATCGTAATAGTCAAAATCATAGGAAGATCCGTCGAACATGTTATGGATGGTTGCGAAGAGGTCGGCATTGATTTCTCCGATGCTGACGTTTCGGCGCAGATTGAGATCCCATATGGGGTCATCATAGCTCGCATTTGACGAGGAGGGCTCATCCCACCAGGTATAGATCCCTGCCAGACGGAGGCTTATGATCTTCGGGTTATTATATCGAAGCCCTGCAACCCATTTGTACTTCTTTTCATCATTTTCCTCCTGCGCCTGATTATCCGTAATGACATAGGAGAATCCGCCGAAGAAAGAAAAGTCATGGATTGGCAGGGTCTCCATCTCGATCTCAAATCCCCGTCGTCGATCTTCGTTCTTATTCAGCATGATCGTGTTTCCTGGAGGACCTTCAGCATAGAGTTCTCTGGAAAGAATATCTTCGATTTCATGCTGAAAGAGATTGATTCTGGCCCACAGATAGGGAATGGCACTTGTCTCCGCGCCGAGCTGATATGACCAGATCTTTTCGTAATCCAGATCTGGATTCGGGGCCAGAAGAAAGCCACCCATTTTGACCAAACCGATGCCGGGTGCGGAGAAGCCCCTTGATGCAGCCGCTCTGAAGAGGATCTCTTTCCAATGACAGGTCAGATCAAGACTGGGGCTGATGAATCCGCCTATGAATTCGTGGTGATCGTAGCGGATTCCGGGAGTAATGGCAAAATTTCCCAGCGTTACCGTATCGTTGAGATAGAGAGCCCACAGATTCCGTTTTGAATCGGATTCCATCTTCGGCGGTGCTCCATATCCCTGGTACAGGGGACCGTATGCGTTTACCCTTTCCATATCGGCACGGTTCCCATCCGCGCCCAGCACCAGCCGATGGATTTCGTTCTCCCATGTCAGATTTCCGGCAAATCCAAAAATTCGCTGATCACCCCCGGTGTTCAACAGGAGTTCCGGTCTATCCGAATAAATGCCAGCTCCCAGAGTGCTGGTATTTGTATTGTATTTCTGCCGGAATCCATAGAGGGAAAGAAAGAACGCCATCCTCTCTGAAAGGCTGGTATTGAAGTCAATGGCGCCCCAGACTGTCCTGTCCTGAATATCAGAAACCATATCCCCTTCCGTATATTCCCCCAAATCATTCCAGGGCTCACTGTAGCCGAAGGTAATGCCCATCGCTGTGCGTTCCCACAGAGGGATGCGCAGCTTTGAAAAGAGACTGCTGTTTTCATACTCCCGCGTGGGCTCCAGCCCGTCGGATTCCTGATGGTCTGCAAAGAGATAGTAGCCGGTATTCCCTGCCTTACCAGAGATCTCCCCCTGGTAGTTTTGAGATGCGGCCTCGCCATAGGAAGCTTGAAGCATTCCTATCGGCTTTTGCGTATGGCCTGCGGACTTGGTGATGACGTTGATGACGCCGCCCAGAGAAGAACCCCATGATGAAGATGCAGGCCCTTTGACGATCTCGATCCGCTCCACCGCACCGACGGGTATCGACTGGATTGCGGGTTCTCCGGAGTAAACCGAGTTCCAGGGGATGTTATCCACATAGACCTGTATGTGTCGAAGCTCGGAGCCTTGAATGTACGGCAGGGAAATTGCTCCGAAATCCTGATTGCTGGAGATAAAGATCCCTGGAACCTGCCGGAGCACCTCTCCCAGCGTGTGCGCGTTCATGGCCCGGATCTCGGCTGCATTGATCACAGTGATGTTCTCCGCAACCTGGGAGATGGGCTTGAGAGACCGCGTCGCGCTGATCACCTGCAGCTCCTCGGGCCGGTAGTAGAGGGAGAGAATGGCCATCTCCTCTTCGGTCTGGGATTGTGCCGCGGAAAAAGGAAAAAGAAGCAGCAGCATGGAAACGATGGCGGACAATCGGCGGGAAAAGAATTTTGGAAACATCTTTGAACTCACTTTACAAAATAAAAGCGGGGTTTAAGGATAAATGCATCGCATCGGGAAGCGTTTTGGAAAAGCCCGTTCCGACACCAGACAAGGCGAGTCTCCTCCGCAAACGAGGAATTCAAAGATATCACACCCCTTTTCCTCGTGCAAGTCAAAAAAAACCTCTTCTCTCCCCTTCCCTTTTCTTCACTTTTCCTGTAGACTTTTTGTGCAGATTTCTGATAAGAAACAAAAGCGGCAGAGGGTTAAAAATGCGGCATCTGTTTTTTCCGAATATATTTCCCTGGCTTTCATCTGAGACGCTATGAAGGTTGGTCCATATTCCCATTATCGCCGAAACGGCAGGAGCCGGCGACAGAGAAACCTTTCCCTATGAAACGGCTTCTCCTCTTATTCCTCCTGCTGCTGAATATTTCCCTGCCGGCTCAGGCCTCCAGCCTGGTGGCGGTGGTGGAAAGCATCAGGATTCCGCCCTACGAGGCCGCGATCGACGGATTCGGCCAAGCCTGCAGTTGCACCACAAAACGGTTTCTGATCTCGGAACTGGGAGAGGAGGCTCTCCTATCCCTTATCGAGGAAGAGAAACCCCGACTGATACTGGCTGTGGGAAACGAGGCACTGGGCAAGGTACTCTCCGTCACCCATATTCCCATCGTCTATCTCATGGTCTTCAACCCCTGGGATATCGTCGAAGACCAGGAAAACATCTCCGGCGTCAGCATGAACATTCCGCAGAAAAAGCAGTTGGAGATTCTCATTACAGCCGCGCCCGATGTAGAGCGGGTCGGATTTCTCTACAATCCGGATCGAAACCGGATTTTTGCAGAAAAGGCCAAGGCAGCGGCCGATGAACTGGGGGTTCAACTCCTCTCTGTGGCCGTTCATAAATCCGCGGACATGGCCCAAAGGCTCAAAGAGATCGTCAAAGAGATTGACGGGTTCTGGATGATCCCCGACATCATCGTCTATACCCCCGAGACGATCCAGCACCTGCTGCAGGTCTCGCTGGAGAACCGTTTTCCGGTACTCTCTTTTTCAGAAAAGTATCTTGATATGGGGGCATTTCTTTCCGTCACCTTTGATCCGGAGGATTTAGGCCGGCAGGCCGGGGAGATGGCCCAAAAGATTCTAAAGGGGACCTCGGGGCGGCGGGTGATGAACACGGAGGCGAGAAAGCCGGTGATTCAGATCAACAAGACCGTGGGGAAGCGTCTGAGGATCGAGTCCGATCTCGATGCCGCAGAGATGACCCTTCTGGAAATGGGGAAATAGGCGAGGCGGAATTATGCTGCTTCAAACCATCAGACAGAGCTTTTTTCTGAAGATGCTTCTGGCTTTCACCCTCTTTACGCTGCTGGTGAGCACTTTTTTCACCCTCTTCTTCATCCATCACCAGTACAGACTCCTCACCCGGATGCAGATGGAAAACGGAAGGGTGCTTGCTGAAATCATCGCAAGAAATGTAACCCTCGGGGTGATGTCCGAAAGCACAGAACTGCTCTCCGATGCGGTCTGGAGCGCATTTGAAAAGGAGGATGTGGTTCAGGTCTTTGTCTATAATCAGGAGGCCCGCCTGCTGATGGGGTCGAATCGAAATGCCCTTTATCCTGAAGATTCGCCTGCTGCCCCTTCCCGGGAAGAGATCAGAAAGATCATTGCAGACTTTGCCGGTTTTCCCGTTCCCCATGATCCGGAACAAGATTACCCCTTTCTCCACCAGGGCCGGAGGGATGCAGATGAATTCTGGTGCGGTGTCATCTACGCGCCGCGCTTTCGTACCGAGGAGGCGATGGTTCTCGGCATGGATATGAGGCAGGGCCCCACCCAACAGATGGCAGGGGTCATCGGTCTGGTGATGGATCGCCAACCCCTGAAGCAAAATATCATCGACATTGCCCGTCGGGCCGGCCTGTTCGGGCTGCTATTCTGGCTAATCGGATGTTTCGTGATGTTCTTGTTCGTCCGCCGCTTCACCCGGCCTTTGAACCGGCTGATCAAAGGGGTGAGGGCCCTGGGACTGGGGCTGGATTCAGAAAAGATCCATCCGGAGACCGATGACGAGATCGGCGCGCTGGCGCTCTCCTTCAACGACATGGCCACCTCCCTCCGCTCCCGGGAGGAGGCGCTGCAGAAATCAGAGCATAAATATCGCTCTATCTTTGAAAACGCGGCCGATGGTATCTTTCAGGCGGATATCGATGGAGATCTCATCACTGCGAATCCCGCGATGGCCCGGATTTTTGATCATGAATCTGCGGAAATAATGTGCCAGGGCCGGGTCAATATCTTCTCCCTTCTCAACATGACGCATGAGCAAAACGCGGAGCTGATGAACCATCCGGGCGCGGATTTCTCCAGGGCCATCGAAATCGGCTGCCAGAACCGGTCCGGACAGGATCTCTTTCTGCTGGTTCATCTCCACACGATCGAGGAGGGCGGGAACGGGAAAAGGATTTTCGAGGGGCTGATCCGGGATGTCACGGATCAGAAGCGCTCCGAGCGCCTGAAGATCGCAAAGGAGGCGGCCGAGGCTTCAGCCGATGCCAAGAGCCGTTTTCTGGCCAACATGAGCCATGAGATCCGCACCCCCCTCGGCGCGATTTCGGGAATGGTGATGCTGATGGGGCAGACTGAATTGACCCCGAAACAGTCCGATTATATGGAAAAGATCGAATCCTCCTCCCGACTGCTCATGCGGGTGATCAATGATGTGCTGGATATCTCGAAAATCGAGGCCGGAAAACTGGACATGGAGAAGATCCCCTTCTCCTGGTCCCTGCTGATGACAAACATCGAAGACATGTTTGCCGAAAAGGCCCGGGAAAAGAAGATCGAGCTTTCCATGGGTTGGGATAGAGAGATTCCCGAAGATCTCAACGGGGATGCCGAGAGGATCAAACAGATTCTGATCAATCTCATCGGCAACGGACTGAAGTTCACTCCGGAGAGCGGATTTGTGAAGGTAGATGCCCATATCGCAGAAGAGACTTCAGAAGAGATCCGGATCGGTTTTGCGATCTCAGATTCCGGTATCGGAATCCCGAAGGAGAAGCTCAAGACCATCTTCGATGCCTTTACCCAGGCAGATGATTCCATGACCCGGCGCTACGGCGGCACAGGTCTCGGCCTTTCCATCTGCCGACAGCTTGTGGAACTGATGGATGGCGACATTCAGGTCAACAGCGAGCCGGGCCGGGGAACCACTTTCTGCTTCTCTCTGCTGCTGGAAAAGGGCTGCCGGAAAATGATGGCCCCGGCCACCAGAGACGATGATCCCTCTTTTGTCGGGGCCCGGATTCTCATTGCCGAAGATCATGAGATCAATCGGGAGGTTGCGCTCTCCCTGCTGGAGCCCTTGGGAGTGACCACCGATGTCGCGGTGAATGGCCGAAAGGCATGGAACGCGGTTCAAAGCCGTCACTATGACCTGATTCTGATGGATCTGCAGATGCCGGAGATGGACGGCCTCGAGGTGACCCGAAGGATCAGAGGGCTTGAAGGAAACGCGGCAAGGATTCCCATTGTTGCGATGACCGCGCACGCCCTGAGCGAAAGCCGGCTGGCCTGCCTCGAGGCCGGGATGAATGATTTTCTGACCAAACCCCTTGATCCGACGCTTCTGATGGCGACCCTCTCCCGATGGATCGGAGCGCTGAACCGCGCGCCGGCGCAGGAGTTCCTTCAGACGCCATCGGCAGGGGATGAATCCCAAAGCCCCCTCCCCTTTTCTGAACCCGCGGCCCATTCGGATCTTTCAACAGATCTTTCGACAGAGATTTCGACAACCTCATCGAATATGGCTGTTATCGATTATGATGAAGGTGCGCTCCGGATGGGGGGAAAGCCGGAGGTCTTTGAGCGGATTCTCTTTCTGTTTCACACCCACTATCATCAGGCCGGAGAAAAGATCGGCCAGAGCCTGGTTCATGGCCGAAGCGAGGATGCCCTGCGGCAGATTCATACCATCAAGGGGGCTGCGGGAAATTGTGCGGCTCACCAGCTTGTGGCGGCCGCAGAGCAGCTCGAGGATACGATCCGGTTTGGCCGGGATCATAACCGCGATCTCGATCGGTTTTCAGGGGAACTGGACCGGGTGATCACGGAGATCGACCAGCTCCGAAATGATTCAAGAAAAGCCAATGGAGATGGCGAACTCCCGGAAAGGAGATCCCCCCCCTCCCCCCTTCCGGAAACCTTGTCCCCGGAGATGAAAAAGATTCTCCGTTCAGAGCTTTGCTCACTGGAGGAGCTGTTGCAGAAGAACAATATCCGGGCGATTCCTGAGATGGAGAGCCTTCGGGATCGGATCTGCCTGGCCGCATCTCCGGAAACCGTGAAAGCCCTGGTGTCGAACATTGAAAATCTCGATTTCACCCGAGCGGGAAAAATTCTGCAGGAGATTATTTCCGGATTGAAATAGCCCTTTTTCTCACTCCAAAAAGAAGCCCTGAATCTGCAATGAAACCTTCGCAACCGTATCAGATCCTGATCGTCGATGACAGCCCCCACAATATCCGCGCCCTGGGAGAGATCCTGGATGAGACCTATGATGTCCGATTTGCCAAAAGCGGCCCCGAGGCCCTGGAGATCACATTCTCTGAGGAAGAGGCGATCGATCTCATTCTGCTGGATGTAATCATGCCGGAAATGGATGGGTATGAGGTCTGCCGCAGGCTCAAAGAGAATCGAAAGACCGCGGATATCCCCATCATCTTCATCACCATCAAAAGCCGCCCCTCGGACGAGGCTCTCGGCTTCTCCCTCGGCGCGGTCGATTACCTCAACAAGCCCTTTTCCGTGGAGATCGTCCGGGCCCGGATCCGGACCCATCTCGAACTGAAGGCCCATCGGGACCGGCTTCAGGAGATGGTTCAGGAGAGGACCCTGGAGCTGGAGGAGATGAACAAACGGCTCCAGACCGAGATCATCAAGGTGAAGGCCATGCAGGAGGATCTGATCCGCTCCAAGACCCAGGCCGCGACCGGAAGGCTGGCCGCGACCATCGCGCATGAGATCAACAGCCCCCTGCAGGGAATCGCCGCGCTGCTGGTTCCTCTGATGGACGGGTGCGAGGGGCAGGAGGATCTGCTGGAGATCGCAAATCTCATCGAAGAGGCTTTCCACCGGATTCGAGAGACGGTTCAGCGGCTCTACCATCTCAATCTGCCGGCCTCCCGCCAGGAGGAGTCGGTCGATGTCAACAGCGTGATCCGGAAGACGGCCGCGCTGTTAAATGGGATGGCCAGGGAACGGAACGTGGCCGTCGATCTCGATCTGACGCCGGATCTCCCCCGGATCAGGGCTTCCCAGGGGGAATTGGGGCAGGTCTTCATGAATCTCATCGACAATGCCCTTTCCGCGGTGCAGCACGGAAAACAGCAGGATCGAAAGGTCTCCATTCAGACCCGGCTGGTTGGGGGAGCGCTTCAGGTGCAGGTATCGGACACCGGAACCGGAATCCCGGAGGAGGATCTGCCCCACATCTTCGAGCCCTTCTACACCCGAAGAAAGGCCGGGGGGCTGGGGGTGGGGCTTTCGGTCTGTCGGGAGATCATTCGACAATGCAGCGGCGAAATCCGGGCCCAAAACGCGCCCCAAGGCCGGGGCGCGGTCTTTGCCATCACTCTTCCCGCAGCCCCGGACCGATAAGTATTCTGGTTAGGCGATTTTCCGGAATCAAAATCCCACTGAAAAGGAACAAAGAAATGGACAGAGTGGACAGAGTGGACAGAGTGGAGGCTGAAACCCCAAGACCTTTGCCGGGATCTTCATTTCCAAAATTCACCTTAAAGGGTCCGGGAGTGCGCCAATTATATTTTATGCACTCCAGAGCACGGTTACGAATCTACTGCCGAGGTACTTACTTCCCTTTTTCGGCTTGTCCCCCTCCCCTTTTCCCTTTGAAGATCCGGTCCTGAATCCGGCCCCGAATTTGGCCCATATCTTCCCGTAGTTCCGCCAGCAGCCCCCGGAGATCCTCGATGATGATGTAGAAGGCCGGCACCATCAGCAGGATGATGAAGGTGGCGAAAAGCACCCCGAAGCCGAGGCTGATGGCCATGGGGATCAGGAACCGGGCCTGGAGCGAGGTCTCGAAGATCATCGGCATCAGCCCGAAGAACGTGGTCAGGGAGGTGAGCAGGATCGGCCGGAACCGACGAATCCCGGCCGCGGCCACGGCCTCCTTCACCGCCATTCCCCGATTCCGCATTCCGTTGGCCGCATGCACCAGCACCAGGGAATCGTTCACCACCACCCCGGACAGCGCCAGAAGCCCCATCATGCTGATCAGGCTGAGGCTGTAGCCCATGATCATATGGCCGGCCACCGCACCGATGAATCCGAATGGGATGGCCGACAGTACCATCACCGGCTGGATATAGCTGTTGAAGGGGATCGCGATGAGGACATACATCACCATCAGCGCGATGGCAAAGCCCTTGAAGAGGCTCCTCATCGAGTCCCGCCCCTCCCGCTCGGCCCCCTCGAGAGAGTAGTGGAGCCCCGGATACCGGTCCATCAGGGCCGGCAGTTCCCCGGCCGTCAGGGAGGCGATCACCTTTCCCCCGCCGGTCACTTTTTCTTCGATGTCGGCTGTGACATGGATGGTGCGCCGTCCATCGGTTCGGGTGATGCTGGTGTAGGAGCTGCCCCGCCGGACCTCGGCCGCGGCAGAGAGCGGGATCTCTCCGCCTTGGGGGGTGCGGATGATCAACTGCTCCACATCCTGTTCCGATGTTCGCTCGGCTTGGGGCAGCCGCACCATCACCTGGACCGTATCCCGGCCCCGCTGCTGCCGGAGCGCCTCTGCTCCCCAGAAGGTGTAGCGGATCTGTCGCCCCAGCTCCAGGGGCGTCAGGCCCAGGCTTTCGGCCTCGGGCCGGATGGAGAGATCGAACTGGGGCTTTCCCGCGGCAAACCCGTCATCTATGTCCACCACCCCTTCGTAGGTCTGCAGGGCTGCGGCCAGGTCTTTGGCGGCCCGTTCCAGCACCTCCATATCTCGATGGCTCAACTGGACATCCACGGGGCTTCCGCCCCGGGGGCCGCCGGCCGTGGCATCGAAGATCAGCGATTCCATCTCCGGAAGCCGGCCGGCCCTTTCCCGCCACTCCCGGGCAAAGCCGGTTCCGCTGATATCCCGCTGATTCATGGGAACCAGAGAGACCATGACCGTGAGGCGGTATCCGTTGGTGATCCGGGTGTAGATCCCCTTTCCGATGGAAGGGCCGGTTGCAGGAGAATGATCTTCGATGGCTGAAAGGGCTGCGGCCTCCAGACGCCTGGCGGCCGACAAGGTCTCTTCCACGGGCGCGCCGTAGGGGAGTTCTCCGTTGGCCACGATCCAGTCCGATTCGATCTTGGGAAACATGGTGATGCTCACCCGTCCCCCCTGGACAAAGCCGACCGCAACGATCAGCAGGGCCACCGCGATGGCACAGGTGATCCAGCGGTTCCGCACCACCCAGCCGATGGCCGGGCCGAAGATATCTTGTGCCGTATATTCGACGATCCCGGCAAACTTTCGCTGAAACCGGGCGATCGCGCCGATGATGCCGGTCTTTTTCGGCGGCCCCAGATGGCCCAGGTGGGCCGGCAGGATGTAAAGGGATTCGTAGAGGGAGATGAAGAGAACGATGATGACCACCGAGGGGAGAATCCGGAAGATTTTCCCCATGATCCCCTCGACGAAAAAGAGAGGGGCAAAGGCGGTTGCGGTGGTGAGGATCGAGAAGATCACGGGTACGGCCACTTCCGATGCGCCGTCGATCGAGGCATGGAGATAGCTGTTTCCGCCCCGGCTGCCGGTTTTCCCGTTGATCCCCTCCAGTGCCCTGCGGTGAACATAGACATTCTCTCCCACCACGATGGCATCATCGACCACCATGCCCAAGGTGATGATGAATGCGAAAAGTGAGATCATATTGATGGAGACATCGGCCGCAGGCAGGAAGAGAAAGGAGCCGAGAAAGGAGATCGGGATCCCCATCGTTACCCAGAAGGCCAGCCGCGGCTCGAGAAAGAGGCCCAGCACCCCCAGCACCAGAAAGAGGCCGATGCGGGCATTTTTCAGCAGCAGGTCGATCCGATCGTGGAATATCTCGGAACGGTCCCGGCGAATCGCGATCCCGACCCCCGGCGGCAGAGATTTTTCCAGTTCGACTGCATAGGCTTTGACGGCCCCGGCCACCCCGAGCGGGGTCTCATCGCCGATCCGGAAGACATTGACTCCTACTGCCGGCTTTCCATTGAAAAAGCTTAAAGTATCGACATCTTCAAAAGATTCCCGCACGGTCGCGATCTCGCCTAAGCTGACCCTGGCCCCTGTCCGGGTGCTGATGATCGGGATATCGGCAAACTCCCGGGCCCAGTCTCTCCGTTCTGAGGTTCTCAGCAGGATCTCCCCGGCCTCGGTGCGGATTCGGCCGGCCGGCAGCTCCACAGCGGTTCTCCGGATCTGTTCCGCAATCCCGCCCAGAGTCAGGCCGTATCCCCGGAGCGCGGACTGGGGAACCTCCACAGCGATCTCCGGGGGTCGGATGCCTTCCAGCTCCACCTGGGTAATCGCCTCGCTCCGGAGGAGATCCTCCCGCACCGTCTCCCCCAGCTCCCGGAGGGTCCGTTCGCCTATGTCGCCGTAGATCACCAGGCTCAGCACCTCCCGCCGGGTCGAGGGAACCCGGACCATCGGGTCCTCGGCATCCTCGGGAAAGGAGGCGATCCGGTCCACCGCATTCTTGATGTCGGCCAGCAGCTTGTTCTTGTCGACGCCGTAGAAGAGTTCCACATTGATGTTTCCGACGCCTTCGGATGCTGTGGCCACCACCTGCTTGACGCCGTCGATCCCCTGCACCGCCTCTTCCACTGCGGTCAGAATTCCCTTCTCCACCTCCTCCGGGGATGCGCCGGGATAGGGAATCGAGATGATGATCAGGTCGGTTTCGAATTCGGGAAAGATCTCCTGGCGGGTCTGGGTGAGCAGGATCACCGCGCCCCCCACGATAAAGACGAGCATCATCAGGTTGGCCGCAACCGGATTGCTGGCCATCCAGACAACAGAGGAGAACCGCTTCATTAGAGCTTATCCTTTTTCGGGATCGAGTTGGATTTCTTCGGTACGGGGAAGATCGGTATCGGGGCGGGTTCCCGCGGGAATCAGCGCCATGCCGGGAACAGGTGCTGAGATCCGGCTGGTGATGATCCTGCTCCCGGGGGAAAGCCCCCGGACCAGCAGATCGTCCTTCAGGCGCCAGACTATCTCCACTTGGGCCATGGCCAGTCTGTCATCCTCATCCAGCAGCCAGACCATGTCTCCCTCCCGGAGAGTCTGGCGGGAGATGGAGAAGACATCTTCCAATACCGGCCCTTCCACTGCCACACGGACGTATGCCCCCAACAGGAGCGGAATCTCCTCCCTCCGGCTTTCCCGGCTTTCCTGGTTTTGATCGGCTTGATCGGTTTCAGGGGATTCCAGCCCTAATGGATCGGGAATGGCGACGAGCAGACGGGCCATCCGGCCTGCCGGGTCCAGTTCTCCCAGAAGTCGGACAACATATCCCTTTCGAACCGCAGCCGGGTCGCGGCCCCCTGTCTCCTGAAAGATCCGCGTCTCAGCCCCCTGTTTTGTATTTGAGATCGGAAGCCGAATGTAGGGGAGGCGGTCAACCGGAACCGAAATCTGAACCCAGAACTGATTTGTTCCGGCCAGGGAGACCAGCGGTGAGGCGGGCGTAACCTGCTGGCCCAGATCGACCATTTTCTCTTTCACAAATGCGTTGAAAGGGGCTTTGATCACGGTCCGCTCCAGGTCCAGCCTGGCCTTTTTCAGTGCGCCCAATGTACCTTCCAGCGCGGCACGCGCGCTCCGGATCTGCGGTTTCCGCAGGGCAAGGGCCTTCCCCTGTGGCGTGGTGGGGATCTCCCCGGCCAGAAGCTCCCACTCCTGGGCTGCGATCGCGGCCCGTCCCTCTTCGGACCGCAGCTCCATCCGGGCTCTGGCCACATCGGCCTTACGCTGCTCCAGGGCATACTGATAATCCTTGTCGTCGATGGTCAGTATCACTTTTCCCTCCTGGAACCGGCCTCCGGGAACCAGATCCGGATCCACCGAAACCACCTTGCCGGAAACCCGCGGTTGGAGTGTCACCTCCCGTGCCGGAATCACGGTTCCCATGGCATCGATATAGACCTGAATATCTTCGGGGAGGGCATTTACCGTATCCACCAGCGCAGGGCCCACCGAAACCGGCTGACGCCGCGCAGTTGGTTTGGTAGCGGTCAGCCATCTGGCCGCCATAAGCCCGGCCCCGAGGATCAGCAGAACGATGACCAGCTTGTAAAAGGCTCTCATATCCAGTATCCTCCCAATGTCCGACAGAGGGTGATTCGATTTGAAAGAAGCTCCAGCCGTGCATCTATCTGTTCAAGCTCCAGGCTCTGGAGGGTTCGCAGGGCCGTGAGTACCGGCAGATAGTCCGAAAGCCCGTTGATATACCGGGAGCGGGTCTCCCGCAGACTCTTTTGGGCCAGATCGATCCGGGCCTCCAGGGTTTCCTTATACTCCCGCAGCCCCTCGGCCTGCGCCAGGGCATCCTCAACCTCCCCATAGGCGGTCAATGCGGTGCGTCCGTATTCGATCAGCCGTTCCTGGGCCAGGGAGCGGGCCCGGACAACCGCAGCGGCCTCGGCCCCGCCGTCAAAGATCGTTCCTGAGAGGGAGGATACCATATCCCATATCCAGCTTTCAAAGAGTTGGGCCATCTCCGATGCCCGGAACCCGGTGGAGAGGCTGAGGCGGAGTGCGGGAAAGCGATCGGCCAGTGCGGCCGCGGCTCTGCTGTCGGCTGCAGCTACCCGAAGACGGGCAGCTTCAATATCCGGGCGCATCCGGAGAAGTGTGGTGGAAATAGTGACGACGCGCGCCTGGGGCGGCTCGATCGGTTCCTCTTGGATCGGAACCGGGGACTGGGGAGACCGGCCCATGAGAATGTTGAGTCGATGGGTGAGGGTTGCGATTCGGGAGCGGGTGAGGGGTATCCGGGAGCGGGTTCCGGAGAGCTGGACCCGCTGCTGATAGATATCCGCGGCCGCGGCCAGCCCCTGGCCAAAGCGGAGCTTTGTCAGTTTCAGGTAGGTCTCGTTGGTACGGACCTGCTCCTGGAGCAGCGCGAGTCGGGCACGTTCGGTCTCCAGGGAGTACCAGGTCTCGGCCACTTCGGCTGTGATGGTGACCCGCATGGCCGCGGCATCGCTCTCTGCGGCAAGGGCGTCGAGTGCAGCCCCCTCACGCAGCGCGGCCAGCCGGCCCCAGAGATCCACCTCATATGCGGCCCCGATGCCGAGGGTAAAGCGGTTTCCATAGATCCCTTCGCTGCTGTCGGCAGGGGAGGGGGATCGGCTTCGGCCTGCGGTCCCCTCGGCCGTAAGATTCGGATAGAGTGTCGCTCCGGTCTCCGCGGCTGAGGCCGCCGCGGTCCGAAATCGTGCCCAGGCCCCCTGGAGCCGGAGATTGTCCATGATCGCGGTCTCGATCAGGATGTTGAGCAGGGGGTCGGAAAACCCCTCCCACCATCGGGGATTCCCTTTGGCGGGAGTGAGGTTCTCCGACCCGGAGATTTCCGGGGAAAAGAGAAGGGGAGGGGGGGGCGAATGTCCGCATCCCAATATCATGAGAAGGGCGACAAGGAGCAGCGCTCGAGCGGCCCTACTGCCGGAATCGCCGAAGAGGAATCGTTCAGCCGATCGGTTCATCCCTCATCTTCCACGTCCAGGGAATCATCATCCGCGATCTGGAGCGGAGAGTTGATGGGGTCGATCGATTCTGTTTCATCGAATTCGTCATCGAGATCCTCGTCCAAAAGTTCATCGATGTCCTCTTCCTCCTCCTCGATCTCCTCCTCCTCGACCTCTTCGATCTCTTCCTCTTTTCCCAGTTCTGTCAGGTCATCCAGGGTGATCTCGATGCGATCCTTCTCCTCTGGATTCTCGTACAGATCCGCGACCGCATCCGCGATCCGCGAGGAATAGGCTCCGGGCGGATAGAGGTTGAGGGTTCGTATGGTCAGGATCAGGGATTCCTTCCCCTTTTCCAGCGCGGCTTTTATGGTATTGGCCGGATACCGTTGTTCGCAGAGCAGGGAGAAGCTGTCCTTGTCCAGTTCCGCATGTTCTTTGATGATCAGTTCCGCTTTTTCGTCATCTCTGAAAATGGTGTACTGCTGTTTCATCGCGACCTCCTTTCGGTCACTTCCGGTGTCCTTCTTTTTTCAATAGATCATAGTACCAGCAGGCGAACTCAAACATTCCCTGGTACCGTTCGTCGTCATTGATGATCCCCAGGCAGATCTCCAGTGCCCCGCTCGAAAACTGGGTGGTACAATCATCGGGATAGCTCTGGAGAAACTCTCGGATCAGCATCTTCGAGGTTCTCCGGGTGGGGTCTTTCCGGATATCAATGGGATCTTTGGGCTCTGCAAACGGGTTCCATTTATCATACCCCTTCTTCAGGATATGCTTCTGCCGCCGCTCCGACATGCTGTCGAAGATCATCTTTTTCCGGTTATCCGACTCTTGGGGGGTGAATTCAGCCATCGGCTTTCTCCGTTTCCGCCTCTGTTTCCAACGATTTGATCCCGAGATATTCTTCGTCGTAAGTTGTCAACAGAGCCATGGAGAGCGGTACAAGAAGATCGGCCATCCGGACATGCCGGGTCTTCAGAGATCCCACGAAATCGGCCGAGATCCGGAGCAGTGAATTGTGGATGGCATCCAGGTTGACGGTGGGGTAGGGGACTCCCGGCTCGAATCCGGAGATCCCGCAGGTGTGGGCCTCGCCGTTGATGGCCGTGGGTATGCCGTAGAGACGACAGGTGATTGGCCGATATTCATAGATGTCACACAGGTTCTCCTCGTTGAGCATGGGACATCTCGATCGAACCCCTGCCATCTCATGGATGATCTTCTCCTCATCCTCTCCGGCCTCCAACCGCTTGTAGGCATCCTTTTTGATCTTATAGATCTGTCGGTCGGCGCGGTTGAGTCCTTCGGTCAGTGCTGCCCGCTTTTGCGGGTCAAGGGTTTCCCGGTATTTCTGATTGACATAGATGGATTCGATGAGGGTGAGATCGAAAAGCGCATTACAGCAGTCCGAGCAGCCGATGCTGCAGCGGACCTCATCGGGATGTTCCGCCTGCACCCTTCGAAAGGCTTCATCTGCCGCCAATACGAGGGCTTTATATCGTTTGAAAAACGGTTCAAAATCGACGTTCATTCGATGATATCTCCTTTAAAAACAATTTACTACAGCCTTATGTTCCATGTGAAACATTATTTCCCGATGCAGAATCGGGAGAAGATCTCGTCCAGCAGATCCGGCTCTGACGCTTCGCCCGTGATCTTTTTGAAGGAGCGGATGGCCTCCCGGATATCGATGGCGATCAGATCCGGGGGGAGCCCCTCTTTGAGACCCTCAAGTGCCGGAATCAGAAGATCTCGAGCCGAGACCAGCAGTTCCCCGTGGCGAAGATTGGGAAGGATCTGATTTTCCTCCGGGGTCAATCGCCGAACCCATTCTTCAATGGCCCCCCGCAATGCATCGATTCCCTCTCCGTAGAGCGCGGATGTTTTCAGTGTTTTCTCTTTATCTTTTTCGATGGCATCGACTCCCCCTTTAGAATCCCATTCAGAGAGGGAGGGCGGAAAGATCCCGGTCTGACGTACCCGATCCCATTTGTTGCACACGATGATTTTCGGCTTCTCCCGAATCTCACCGTAGATCTGCCGGTCATCGGACGTGAGAGGCTCGCTCCCATCCAGCACAAAAAGCAGAAGATCCGCCTCCCCGACCCGCTGCCGGGTACGATCGATGCCGATCTTTTCCACCATATCCCGGCTCTCGTGAATGCCTGCCGTATCGATGAGGGAGAGCCGGATTCCGCCGGCTGCAAAGGGCGCTTCAATGGCATCCCGGGTGGTTCCCGGAACAGGGGTTACGATGGCCCGATCCTGATCGAGAAGCGCATTCATCAGGCTCGACTTTCCCACATTCGGTTTTCCGATGACCACGACTTTGAGCCCCTCCCGAAGGATTCGGGACTCCCGGCTCCGAATGATCATACCCTCTATTGTATCACAGATCCCTTTCAGAGCGGTAATCTGTTCCCGGGCCGGCAGGATTTCATCTTCGAGATAATCCGGAAAATCGATGGCCGCTTCCAGTTCGGCCAGAACCTCCATCAGCCGATCCTGAATGTCCTCGATTTGCCGGCGGATCGCGCCGCGCATCTGTGCCGATGCCGCGGCCAGAGCCCGCTCCGTGCCGGCGGTGATGATATCGATGATCCCTTCGGCCTGGGTCAGATCGATCCGGCCATTCATAAAAGCCCGCCGGGTGAACTCCCCGGGCTCTGCCAGGCGCACCCCCCGGCTGAGGATCAGATCGAGGATCGCTTCCAGTACCGCAGGCCCTGCATGGGCCTGGATTTCGGCCACATCCTCCCGGGTGTAGGAGGCCGGTTTCGGCATGAGAACCGCCATGACCTCGTCGATGATCCGGTTCGATTCCCGGCCCGATGCCGGGGCCACAATATGGCCGTAACAGAGGCGATGGGGCGGCAGCGGCTGATGCGGATCAACGGCTCTTTGGAAGATTTTTCCCATTACCGACTCTGTTTTCGGCCCTGAGATCCGGATGATGCCGATGCCACCGCTGCCCGGTGGGGTCGCGATCGCCGCGATGGTTTCGTTATCCATAGAAGCCGAAAGACGCGCCTATTTCTTTTTGCTGCCCGATCCCTTCTTCTTGGGAAAGATCACCAGTTTCCGGTAGAAGCCGTCCCCCATGCTCTGTGTCCGGACGCCGCTGTCATCCTTTAAAGAGAGATGGACAATTCGCCGGTCATGGGAGTTGAGCTGTCCGATGGTCACCGGCTTTCCGGTCCGTTTCGCCTTTTCCGAAAGTCGGTTGGCCAGGTTTTTGAGCCGGTTCATCCGGCCGTCGAGGTACCCTTCGATATCGACCTGAACCCGAATCCGCTCATCGGCATGTTTGTTGACTATCTTTTCCACCAGATACTGAATCGCCTCCAGGGTCTGCCCCCGTCTGCCGATGAGAACGCCGGTCTCTCCACCGTTGACCTGATAGAGCACCCGCTCCTTCTCCCGATTTACCGAGATGGCCGCGCCGGTTGTGATGAAATCGATGACGCGCTGGAGAACCGCCTCTCCCTGCTCGATGGCCGGGTCCCGGGGATCTTCTCCTCCGGATGCTTCGCGGTCGTCAGCAGGGATGGCTTCGGCCTCAAAGACCGCCTCAAAACCACTATCCTCTCCCGTGCCGGTGCGGAGATCCTCCTGAACCTCCCGGACATCCGGGCCTGGGGGTTCGGTCGTCAGATCCTGATCTGCATCGGAAGAGGGTAGGGGCTCTCTCCCCGCGTTTTCCCCACCATTTACGATCTCGGTTCCGCTCTCGGTTCCGCTCTCAGTTGCGCCTTTATTCGATTTCCGCTTTGAGCGGGAGGGCTTTCGACGCGACTTTCCAGAGGATTTGGATCTCTTTTCCCGTTTTGCCGGGGATTCCGCTTCAGCCACTTTTTCCGAGGCCTGAACCGAATGGGGCTCGGAATCGGGCTCCGAAGCCGGCTCCGAATCGGGCTCAAAATCGGGTGCGGATGGAATTTCCGATGTCTTAGGCGGTTCACTCTCCTGCGCGGGATGTGATTCTATTTCAACTGCGGTTTCAAAATCCTCCTCTTGATGTTTGCCGCTGCCTTCAAAGGCTTCCTCTACCAGCGAGCTGACCGTCTCCCGAATCTCCTCCTGTGCGATTCTTTCCGCTTCCCTTGCACCGATGCCTTCCACTCCTTCGGCTTTGGGCCGATGTTTGTAGGAATCGGGGAGGGTGACGCGGATGCGTGCCTTTTTGGTTCCGACCAAGCCGAAGATGCCGCTGGAGCCGTAAGAGATCACATCGTATTTGAGCTTCTCTTTGGAAATTTTCAGTTCACGGCACGCTTTTTCCACCGCATTCTCGACAAGCTTGTCTTCGAATTCCAAACTGGTCGGCATGGGTTTTAGACCTCCGTATTATGCCTGTTTCTTAGAGATGTAGTACTGCTGAGCGATCGACAGAACATTGTTCACCAGCCAGTAGAGTACCAGTCCCGAAGGAAAATTGATGAAGATGAAGGTAAAGACGATCGGCAGAAAGGTCATCATCTTTGCCTGTGCCGGATCTCCGGGCGGCGGAGACATCTTCTGCTGGAAAAACATGGTCGCGCCCATGATGATTGTCAGTACGGGAATACCATAGGGGGGCTGCATTAAAGGGATATAGCCCACATCAAAATTGAAGAGCCGGTCAGGTGCCGAGAGATCGTTGATCCAGAGGAAAAAGGGGGCGTGGCGAAGCTCGATAGCTTCATAGAGCATCCGGTAGAGCGCGATGAAGACCGGGATCTGGAGAACCATGGGCAGACAACCCCCCATGGGATTGATCTTGTAGGTCTTGTACAGCCCCATCATCTCCTCGTTCATCTTCTTTTTATCATCTTTGTACTTCTCCCGAATGCGCGTCATCTCCGGCTGGAGCTTCTTCATCTCGTTCATCGACTTGTACCCCTTGTTCCCAAGGGGCCAGAGGATCAGCTTGATCATCGTGGTCAGGATGATGATCGCGATGCCGTAGTTGGGGATGAATCCATAGAGAAAATTCATCGCCCAGAGGCTCGGCTTGGCCAGAACATCGAACCAGCCGAAGTCGATGGCCCGGGCCAACTGATTGTCGATCAGGTTCAGGATGGAGAGGCTTTTGGGGCCGAAATAGAGATGGAAGCCATAGGTTTGGCTCCCGCCGGCCGGGACTGCCCGGGGCGGTGTGATATATTCCCCCGCGATACCGATCTCCTTTTCCGCCAGATGCATTTTGGCGGCCACCGGCTCATCCGGCAGAATTGCCGCGATAAAATACTGGGTCTCGGATGCGATCCATTGGATCTCTCCGGCAAGTGTCTGCTCTCCTTCGATGTCCTTGGGACGGATCTGCTCCAGATTGTTGTCCTTCAGGGTGCTGAGCCCTTCAAACGCGTAGCTTCCGGAATCCTCACTGTTTCCGGCAAGACCGATGGCCAGCGACGCATTCAGAGGGAGTTCCGTCAGGTTCTTCACCGAAATCTTCATGTCGATGAGATAGGTATCAGGAGAAAACCGGAAGACTTTCTGAACCGTCAACCCTTCAGGGGATTGCCAGGTAAAGGCCAGCTCCCGGGGGCTCCGAACCGCTGTAATCCGATCCTGTCTCGTGTCCGCGATAAAGCGGGCGTCGGCAAGAGGCGTAGCGGGTCCGTTTTCAAAACGGGTGTAGAGGGTTCTTCCGGCCGCTGCCGGAACCAGCTCCTTGGGGGGCGAATCCTTCTCCACGGTCTCTTTATACTCATGAAGCCGGAAGCTGGTGAAGGCCGCGCCCTTTTCGGAGATATCGACCGTATAGAGCGGCGTCTCCACGGTGATCTTCCTGATCGGAATGATCGGGGTCTCCGGCTCTGTCGCTCCTGCCCCTTCCGCAGGGAGAATCGTTTCAGCCCGTCTCTGCTGCTGACCGGTTTGGATCCCTTCCGTTTCCGGGGTCGGAGTGACTGCCTGGCCCGGAACCGGTTCGGGGATTGGCCCCGGGAGGGTCTCTTTCTGGCTCTGCTGTTGGGGAGGCGGCTTGACAGCCTTTTGATCCACAAAGAAGAATTCCCACAAAAAAAAGACAAGAAAGGAAAGTACGATGGCAATTAATAGTCGCGCATGTTCCATTTTATTTTAGCTCTTCTCCTCGATTTTGCCGATAATGGTCAGGCCGAGGGCCCATTGTGTCGAGATGTTCATTACAGGACGATCATGAATTGGGAGTCTCATCTTCCCGCTGAGGAACCGGATCGAAGCCGCTCGGATGGAACGGATGACAGCGCAGAATCCGGCCGATGGAAAGCCATGATCCCTTGATCGCACCATAGCGGGAGATGGCCTGGTAGGCATAGGCGGAACAGGTTGGGTAAAAGCGGCATGATGGGCCTATAACAGGAGATATGAGATACTGATATGCCCGGATCAGCAGCAACAGAGGGCTTGCCATGACGTTAAAGTCTGATATCCCATCACCTCGGTATTCGGTTAAAGATCTCCGATAAGGATCGAAAGATCGCGTCGGTCGGCAGTTGGGCTGTGGTATGCTTTGCAATTATATTGATGTCCCAGCATCCGGGAAGGGTTTTCCGGTGGTGCCGAAAGTATTCCCGGATACAACGCTTGACCCGGTTGCGAGTGACCGCGCAGCCCACTCTCTTGGAAACAGTGAGGCCCAGCCGGTGGCCGCAGGCCCCGCCCGGTTCCGCCACCGAGATAAAGTGTCGGTTCTGTGTACGCTTCCCGGATTGGGACAGGCTGAGGAACTGGGAACGTTTCAACAGCCTGTCCGTCTTGGGAAACGAGAAAGGGCGTTCGGCCGGCTTCATACAGGGCCGGCTCAGGCCGACAACCGTTTTCTTCCCTTGGCTCTGCGCCGGTTGATGACCCGGCGGCCCCCTTTAGTGGACATTCGCTTTAAAAATCCGTGGGTTCTGGCCCTCTTGATTCGGCTGGGCTGAAAGGTTCTTTTCATAATCCGTTTCCTTTATCCTTTTGAATAAATTTAGGGTTCTACCGTTTACGGTGCTGATGCGCCCTCTGATGACGTCCGGTGCGAAACAATTAAATGTTTAACCAAGAAATCTAATCACATGCAACGGGAGGTGTCAATATCAAAATTAATCTTTCAGGATTTCAAAGATGTCGAACTCCTCCATGTGTAATTTCGTGTTGGGATAGATCACGATCTGCTTTCCGATTATCCGCTCCAGCGAGGTGATGACATGGCGCTCCTCTCCGTGGAGGAGGTCTGCGATCTCCGGGTTGACCCGAAGGGTGAGGCGCACCCCCTGCATGTCCACGGACTCACGGATGACCTCCCGGAAGATGTTGTAGCAGATGGTCTGCCGGGAGATGAGAAAGCCCTCTCCTTCGCAATAAAAGCAGGGCTCGCACAGGGTCCGGGTCAAAGACCGCCGGACCCGCTTCCGGGTCATCTGCATCAGCCCCAGCTCCGACATCGGCAGGATGTGGGTCTTGCTCCGGTCCCGCTTGACCGCCTCTTTCAGCGCATTGAAGACCTTCTCCTGGTTGGAGCGCTTCTCCATATCGATGAAATCGATGATGATGATGCCGCCGATGTCTCTGAGCCGGATCTGGTACGCGATCTCCTTGACGGCCTCGAGGTTGGTCTTTAAAATCGTCTCTTCCAGGTTGTGCTTGCCCACATACCGGCCCGTGTTGACATCGATCGCCACCAGGGCTTCGGTCTGCTCGATGACGATGTATCCGCCCGATTTGAGCCAGACTTTCCGCTTGAGTGCCCTGGAGATGTCGCCTTCCAGGTTGTACGCGTCGAAGATCGGTTCCGGGTCACAATAGAGTTCCACCGAATCCTTGAGGCTCGGCATGAAGGTGTCTAAAAAGGAGACGATGGCCCCATACCCATCCCGGGAGTCGATCACCACCTTCTCGGCCTCGTGGAGCAGAAGATCCCGCACCGCGCGCAGGCTCACGGTCAGCTCCTGATGGAGCAGGGCCGGGGGGGCTGCGGTTTTGTACCGGGCGATGATGTTCTCCCACAGATTCTTCAAAAAGGCCATCTCGTAGATGAGTTTCTCTCCGTTCACCCCTTCGGATGCTGTGCGCAGGATATAGCCCATGTCATCCTGTCGCAGGGAGGTGACCAGATCCTTGAGCCGGGCCCTTTCGGTTTCGTCTTCGATCCGCCGGGAGATCCCCACCTGCTCCGTGGAGGGCATGAAGACCAGAAAACGGCCCGGAATGGAGACATATGTGGTGACCCGGGCGCCTTTGGTCCCCAATGGCCCTTTGGAGACCTGCACCAGGATCTCCTGCCCCTCGGTCAGAAAGTTTTCGATCTGGCTCCCCCGGCCATTGGCGGCCCGGTCATCGAGGGGATTTTCCATCTGCCTGTCCGTTGGGATGTCCGTTGGAATCTCAGTCGGTTCGGAGATGAATGCCCGGAATTGACCGCCCGGCGCGGCCGGGAAGATGTCATTGACATATAGAAATGCGGCCTGGGATAGGCCGATATCCACGAACGCGGCCTGCATCCCCGGCAGCACCCGCTGCACCCGGCCCTTGTAGATATTTCCCGCGATATCCGCATCCCCCCGGCGCTTGATGAAGAGTTCGGCAATGGTGCCGTCCTCCAGCAGCGCGACCCGGGTCTCGTGCTCCGCAGCCTCGACCACCAGTTGTCTATACATGATCGGCCAATCGCAGAATCTCCGCGGAACGAATTGCATCCTCCGGCAGATCGAAAAGGGAGACGATCACCTCTGGGGGCCGCACCGACTTTCCCTCCAGTTGCAGAACCGTCAGTAGAAGCTTATCCTCCTGCAACCGGATCTCCGAGAGCACCTCGGCCAGATCGACCCGGCGCACCTTGCCGTTGGGCCGAATCCGTTCGACGATCCATTCCTGTGCGTTTCGGAAGCACTCGATGGCATACGGATCGAACCGATGGCCGTTTTTGAGCCGGATAACATACCGGATCCGATCCGGGAGGTGCCGGGATTTTCTCCCCCCGGGCCCGATGCCGGTGAGATAGAGCCCCTGGGGAAGCTGCACATTGAGGCGCTCCAGGATCATTTGGGCCGGAACCGGTTCCGCAAGGGTGAAATAGAATGCCTCGGATTCGCTCTCCAGACCTATGGGCAGAGGATCTTCAAAGGAGATCTTCGGCAGCGGATGGAAGCCCTCGGAGTATTTGAGACGCAGCCCGGCCCGGCGCATGGCTCGGATGAAGATGTTGACCATCTCCAGATGGCCGAAGAAGCGTCCATCCCCTCGTTTGGCATAGAAGGCCGTCATATTCTGAAACCGTTCCACCCCTCGGCTTTCATCCCTGTCCCGAAGGGGAGGGGAGAGGATATCCGGGGGAAAGGTCTTCGGCGCGATCCGCTTGAAATCACAGACCCCGCAGGCGTTGCACTCTCCGTCTCTGCAATCTCCGGTCTGCAGCCCCTGCCTGGCCCTTTGCCATTCTTCGATAAGAAACTGTTTTTCAACGCGCATATCGACCAGATCCCAGGGCAGGGGCGCTTCAACCGATCGGCCGCGGGTTGTGTAGGCATCTATGTCGATTTCCGTCTCCTCCATGGCCCGGGTCCACCGGCTGTAGGAGAAATGGTCGCTCCATCCGTCGAGCCGGCACCCAAGTTCATAAGCCCGGATCAGAAGGGCGTTGAGCTGCCGGTCCCCCCGGGCAAAGAGCCCTTCGATGCGGCTCACCTCGGGCTGCTGCCATTTGAAGCGGACCCCCGGCAGCCTAAGCTTCTCCCGGAGCCATTCGATCTTCTCCTTTGATGCTTCCAAAGAGAGCTGCGGGGCCCACTGGAACGGCGTATGGGGTTTGGGAATAAAGGTGCCGACGCTCACATTGATCTGGGGTCTGCGTCCTTTGGCCGGTTTAAAGCGCCGAAGCTCATCCACAAGCCCCACCATCTCGGCCAGATCCGCATCGGTCTCCTCGGGCAGGCCGATCATGAAGTAGAGCTTGATAACCTTCCACCCCATATCGACCGCATCCGAAACGGTCTTCTGGATATCGGCTTCGGTGATGTTCTTGTTGATGACCCTGCGCAGCCGGTCGCTTCCGGCCTCGGGCGCGATGGTGAACCCGGTCTTTCGGACCTTCCGGATGAGGCGCATCAGTTCCGGCGTCAGGGTGCCGGCCCGAAGAGAGGGGAGGGAGACCGCAACCCGGTCCTGGGCGCAGCGCCCCATGAGACCTTCCATCAGAGGAGCGATCCCGCTATAATCTCCGGTGCTCAAAGAGAGGAGGGAGAGATCTGTATATCCGGTGGCGGCAAGGGAATCCCGGGCCAGATCCATAAGGGTCTGGGGGGAACGCTCCCGCGCGGGCCGATAGATCATCCCGGCCTGACAGAAGCGGCATCCCCGGGTACACCCGCGGGCGATCTCCAGGCGGAGCCGGTCATGGACCGGTTTTCCATAGGGAAGAATCGGAGTCGTGGGAAAGGGGCAGGCGTTCAGATCCGGAACCAGAACCCGCCGGACACCCGGGGGCCGGGAGGGAATCCAGACCCCTTCGATCTCTCCCCAGCGGTCCAAAAGCGTTTCTCGATTCCGGCCATCCCTTTTTTTCCAGTCGATGAAAGCGTCGGTCAGGGTATGGATCACAGCTTCCCCCTCACCCACAACGATTGCGTCGAAGAAGTCGGCCACCGGAAGAGGGTTGCACGTACAGGGCCCACCTGCGATAATGAAAGGGTGGGCTTCATCTCTATCCCGGGCCCGGAAGGGGATGCCGGCCAGATCGAGCATCATCAGAACATTGGTATAGTTGAGTTCGTAGAGCAGGCTGAAGCCGATGATGTCGAAATCGATCATGGGACGCCGGTTCTCCAAAGAGAAGATGGGCGTACCGGTCTTTCGAAGGCTTTCGGCCATGTCCGGGGCAGGGGTGAAGAATCGCTCGGCCCCGGTGTCGGGCCGTCCGTTGAGCAGTGAGTAGAGGATCTGAATCCCGAAATGGGAGGTTCCGATCTCGTAGAGATCCGGAAAGGCCAGCCCGAAGCTGCAGGAGACCGATTCCGGATCTTTGGACACGGTGTTTATCTCACCGCCGAGATACCGGCTGGGGCATTGGGCGTGCGGCAAGAGGTCTTGAACGGTCGTCAGGATCATGGTATATGCTAAAAAGGTTAAAAATTTGAGTTTCAAAAAAAAGATAAATGTTTTATAACCGGACGTAAGCGGGTTATTATAGAGTATAACATTGAAATTGCCAATGCCAAAGATGCCAGTTGGAAAAAAAGGAAAGATTCGAAGATCGATTCTCAGATGATCCTGCTGCAGCGGGGCAATCGTGCATATTACATTACAGTCCGTCTGTGATCAAACCATAAGGGTCTTGCCATGAATGTACGGTGCGACAGATGTGAAACATCCTTTGAAATCGATGAAAGCCGGCTGAAAAAGCTCGATGCAAAGATTCGCTGCTCTGAATGCGGGAACATCTTCAGGGTACGGCCACGGAAAGCCGCACCTGCGGAGTCGGAAAACCCGGATTCAAATTTGAAGCCGGCCGGCCGGCAAGCGCTGGCAATAGAAAAGAAGATCCAGAGCTTTCAGGATGAAATGAGCAATGACACCCAGGAAAAGACCGACGACAGGGGAGAACCCGAAAAAAAGGGCGCGCCCGAAGATGAGAAGGCGGCCTCGGGCCAAGAGCCCCCGATCTTCCGGATCACCAAGGATGAGAACTGCCCCTTGTATGGGCTAAAGGATGAATTCCAGCTTGTCGGCAGGATCTTTCGGGTTCCCAGAACCAAGGCCCCCTGTCTGATCCTGGCAAAGGATGTGGTGCGGATTCTGCACGGCAAGGGGCACAAGGCTTCCGGGGGAAGGGATCCCGCGTTCTACTGCAGCGGCTGCACGGGCCGGATCACCTTCAGATACAAAGAGAAAAAGGAAAAAAAGGAACTGGCCGATATCCGGCCCGGGACCGACAACTATATCCAGGCCGTGGTGCATCTGCTCAGCGGATTCTCCATCTTCAAGAGTCTGACCGAGGACAATATCCGGGACCTGGTCTCCTTTTTGAGGCTTGACAAGTATGAGGAGGGAGACATTATCTTACGCAAGGGGGAACCGGGACGGAGCCTTTTCATCCTTGTATCGGGACGGGTCGAGGTGGTCAGCGACGACGGCATGTCGATCGCGTTCATGGACAGCGGAGATGTCTTCGGAGAGATGAGCCTTCTGAGCGGGGACCCGGTGGGCGCGACCATCAAGGTGGTGGAGCCGGTGACGGTGCTATATATCAGCGCTGCCGATTTCAAGAAGATCTTGAATGAGATGCCCATGCTCCAGCTCAACTTCACCCGGCTGCTGGCCCGCCGGATGGCCGAAATCAATATGGCCCGTTCCGAAGAGTTCGCCTCGGGGATGACGGGAAAGCTTTCAGAGATGCCGCCGGCCGAGCTTTTCCAGACCCTGAACGTCAACCAGAAGACCGGTGTGCTGACCCTGAAGTTTCTCCGGGATTCCGCCTATCTCTCATTTCGGGAGGGGGAACTGATCCGGGCCAAATATCGGGAAAGAGATGGGGAGGAGGCTTTTTTCGAGCTGTTGAAGATGAAAGAGGGGCGGTTCAAATTCATTCCGGGGCTCTCCCCGGAAGAGATGGAGGCGCCGGAGCTGGGCGATTTCATGCATCTTCTGATGGAGGGTCTTAGAAAGATCGACGAAGATGACAAGAACTTCTTGCGGACAATGATCCCCAATCTCACCTCCTGATCCCTTCTTTGACTCTTTTTCCGCGGTGGGATGCCTTCTTCGGGGATGGATCGTTCAGATTGATTATCGTTTGGGGTCCGTTTCGGAAAAAAGGGTTGCTCAATATTGGGAAAATCAATTAAATAAGTAGATATGATAAGGGGATGATGAGAACCCCTTTGGCCTTATGGCCGAATACTGTACGGAAGAATCGGAGGGACTTTTGCCGGAATCGAATACCAGGACATCTTTAAATGATGCGGCCGCGCTTCTGATAGGAATGGATGCAGAGGATCTCTCGGAGCTGTCCCAACTGGAGACCCTTCTACAGGCGGTTTTTGAAGATATGACCATCACCGACAACTGTAGAAGGAGTGTGGACTCGGCCCTGGAAAAGATCGGGGCGCTGAAGACCCCTTCTGTCTCCTCTTCCGGGATCGAATCCGAGCTGACGGAGATCGGCAAAGGGATTGAAAATGCTCTGAATGCCCTCGATGAGGAGGAGAAGGTGGAAGAGCGTTTGGCCCTGGCCTCCGATGACCGCGAAACCGGAACAGATAGAGCCGATACAGCTCTTGAAGCCGAACCCGAACCGGAGCCGGAAACTGAACCGGAAGCCGAACCGGAAACAGATCGGGAAACAGATCGGGAAACAGAAGTGATTCCCTGGCCCGCTTTCAAACCCAGAGCAGATGAAAGGGAGCCCAAAGCCGAAGAGTCTGCCTCATCGAACCCCCGGGAGTTTCTGCTGCCCGAATCTACAGATCTGGATATGATGGATGCATTTCTCACCGAAAGCGCTGACCTGATAGGCGGCGCTGAAGAGGCCCTGCTGACCCTGGAGGAGAATCCGGAGGATATGGATGCGGTCAGTACCGTCTTTCGGGCATTCCATACCATCAAGGGAACCTCCGGCTTCCTCGAACTCAAGCCCATCTCCGATCTGGCCCACCGGGCAGAGTCTCTGCTGAGCCAGGTGCGGGACAGGGAGATCCGGTACGGCGGGGGCTATGCCGATCTTGCACTGCGATCCATCGATCTCTTGAAAGATCTGCTGGCAACGGCCCAGGGGGCGATCAACGGTAAACCCTTTCTGATCTTTGAGGAGTATGATGAGTTGATCGGCCTTCTGGATCATCCCGAGGCGGCCGGTTCGGAAACCGCTTCTTCGGAAACACCTTCTTCGGAAACCCCTTCTCAGGAAACCAGGGAACCGGAGACGGATGCCTCCTCTTCAGAAGAGCCGATGTTCGATGCCGATGCGGCCTTATCCGATAAAGATGCTGGTGAGGAAGAGAAGGCTTTTGCCCCGTCTTCTCCGATTTCCGACAAAAACAAGAAGGAGGAGGCCGACGAGAAGAAGACGACCTCCCGCGACACCTCCAAAGGGTTTGTGGAGTCCTCCATCCGGGTTCCGGTGGACCGGCTGGACCGCTTTATCGACATGGTGGGGGAGCTGGTGGTGGCGCATTCCATGGTGGCCCAGGACGAGGTGGTGACCGATGGGCAGAACCATGAACTCTTGAAAAAGGTCGGCCAGAGCGGAAAGATCGTCCGGGAGCTGCAGGGAATGTCCATGTCCATGCGGATGATCCCCCTGAAGACCACCTTTCAGAAGATGGCCCGGCTGGTGCGGGATCTCTCGAGAAAGGCCGGTAAGAATATCACCTTTTTCACCGAAGGGGAGGATACGGAGATCGACCGGAACATGGTGGACATCATAAATGATCCCCTTGTCCATATGGTACGGAATGCCGTGGATCATGGCATCGAGTCTCCCACGGAACGGGAGCGGGCCGGCAAGCCGGTCAACGGAACCGTTCAACTGGACGCATACCATTCGGCCGGCAATGTGGTGGTGGAGATCCGGGATGACGGAAAGGGGCTGGACCGGGAGGGGATCATCGCAAAGGCCGGGGATCGGGGGCTGATCGCGGACCGCGAGGCCCTGACGGACCGGGAGATCTACAACCTGATCTTTGAGCCGGGCTTCTCCACGGCCGCGACCATCTCCGAGGTCTCGGGCCGGGGGGTGGGGATGGATGTGGTCAAGACCAACATCGAATCCCTTCGGGGTAGCGTGGAGATCCAGTCCACCCCGGGCAGGGGATGCCTTTTCAAGATGAGCCTGCCCTTGACTTTGGCCATCATCGACGGGATGGTGGTCCGGCTGCGGGATCAGAAATATGTGATCCCCACGATCTCTATTGTCCGTTCGGTTCAGCCGGAAAAGTCGGATATGAACACTGTCTTTCAACGGGGAGAGATGCTCAAGCTCCAGGGACGGCTCATCCCCCTCTTCCGTCTGGGGGAGCTTTTCGGCATCGAGGGCGCGGAGACCGACTATACCAAGGCGATCGTGGTGGTGGTGGAAGATGATGACCGGCAGGCCGGGCTGATGGTGGATGAACTCATCGGCAGCCAGCAGATCGTGATCAAGACCCTTGGGGAGGCGCTCGGTGATATCCCCGGGATTTCCGGCAGTGCGATCATGCCCAACGGCCGGGTGGGCCTCATCCTCGATGTGGGCGGACTGGTCCGGATGGCCAACGAGAAGAAGAGAGGGGCGGCGCAGAAGCATGAACCTGATGTTGACTGAGTTGACGGAGAAGCAGTTCCGGAAGGTGAGCCAACTGGTCCATGACCTGTGCGGTATCTATCTCAAGGAGGGGAAGGAGGCTCTGGTGCGGGCCCGGCTGATGAAACGGCTGCGCGCTCTGGGCATGGAGAGCTTCGACGCCTATATCAAATTTATTGAAAGCGACAGGGGGGGCGCGGAGCTGGGGATGATGGTCGATGTGATCACCACCAACAAGACCAGCTTTTTTCGGGAACCGGCCCATTTCGACTTTCTGCAAAATCAGATCCTGCCCGATATCGTCAGTCATCGGATGCGCTTCTGGACCGCAGCCTGTTCCTCCGGAGAGGAGCCTTTTTCTCTGGCCATTCTCCTCCGGGAGAACATCCCCGACATCGATCGGAGGGATGTGAAGATCCTGGCAACCGATATCTCTTCCAGGATGATCGAACGGGCAAAAAGCGGCCTCTATTCCCGGGAGGTGGTCCGGGAGATCCCCCCGGCCTATCTCCAGAAGTACTTCTGGAGAGTCAACAGCCCCGGCCCGAAAATATACGAGGTACAGAACAACATCCGTGCCATGGTGCGCTTTGCCCGGCTAAATCTTATGGAACCGTGGCCCATGAAGGGACCCTTTGACGTGATCTTCTGCCGGAATGTCATGATCTATTTCAACAGGGCCACGCAGCAGCGCTTGATCAATAGATTGTGGGAGTATATAGGACCGGGCGGACATCTCTTTGTAGGGCACTCCGAAGGGCTTTCGGCCATCACGCACAAGTTTCATTATGTCCGTCCGGCCATTTACCGAAAATGATATTTGAACAGATTACCGGTTTGAAATGAAGCTTGTGGTTTATGTGGGGGATATGAAGGTTGGCGAGAAGGAGGATACTCTGGTAACCCATGCCCTGGGCAGTTGTCTGGGGCTGATGGTCTATGATCCGGTTATCCGGGTCGGGGGGCTGCTCCATGCGATGCTGCCCCTCTCCAACATCAACCCGGAGAAGGCCCGGGACAACCCCTTCATGTTCGTGGACAAGGGCGTTCCCCTTCTCTTCAAGTCCCTTTACAATATGGGTGCCCAGAAATCGAGGATGATTGTAAAAGCTGTGGGGTGCGGCCGACCTCTGGGCAACGATCAGATGTTTAAAATCGGAGAACGGAATCATACGGTTTTAAAAAAACTCTTATGGAAAAACAACGTGCTGCTGGATGCCGAGGAAGTCGGCGGAACAGCGAGCCGAACAGTTCATTTCGACCTTTCAACAGGGCAGACGATCATTTCCAGCGGCGGCGTGAAAAGGAAGATCTGACAAGGAGATGCAATGCATCAGGAGACGGTAGGAAAAAAGATGGGAAAGATCTCGCTGATCATGGTGATCATAGCAATTGCCGTGTCCGCACTCTCCAATCTCGTCGATTACAATCGGGAAAAGCGGCAGCTCCGGGCCAATTTTCAGGGGACAGTCAAGCCCATTACCGAGCGTCTGGCCAACGGACTGGAGAAACCCCTCTGGTTTCTGGATGAAAATCAGATCCACAAGCTCATCGAGCAGGAGATGATCGAAAAGACCCTTTTCGGAGTGGTGGTCCGGGAATCGGACGGGAAAACCATCTTTGCCACCATGCAGCGGGGCAAAAACTGGGAGGATCTGCAACGATCCAAAAAAGAGATCTCCGGTGATTACGTCGCCATGAAAACGCCCGTCCAATACGGAGACAAGACCATCGGTTCGGTGGAGACCTTCTTCACCGAACGGTTTATGAAAGAGAAGCTCAAGGATCTGCTGATCTTTATGGCCGTCAAAGTGGTGCTTATGAGCCTTCTGCTGGTTGCCCTCTTTCTGCTGATTGTCCACTGGTTTATCGTCCGTCCTATTGGGGCCGTCTCCCGGGGGCTCGAAGCTGTAGGAGAGGATGTGAGCGATGCGGTGGGCCGGGTTTCCGTCACCAGCCGGCAGTTGACCGATGGGGCCTCTCAGCAGGCCGCAGCGGTGGAGGAGACCTCCTCCTCGCTCGAGCAGATGTCCTCGATGATCCGGCAGAATGCCGAAAACCTCCGCCATGCAAACGATTTGATGACAGAGACCGCAAAGGTGGTAGAGGATGCAGCCGCGTCGATGGTTGAGCTGACCCGCTCTATGGAGAGCATCTCCAATACCGGTGAGGAGAGCAGGAAGGTCATCAAGACGATCGAGGAGATCGCATTTCAGACAAACCTGCTGGCCCTGAACGCAGCAGTGGAGGCGGCCCGGGCCGGGGAGGTGGGAGCCGGTTTCGCGGTGGTGGCCGATGAGGTGCGGAACCTGGCCATGCGGTCGAGCCAGGCCGCAAAGAATACCACCGGACTCATCGAGACCTCCATCGAGGGGATCGAAAGCGGGAGAAAGATTGTCTTCAAGGCCAACAGGGCCTTCGAAAGTGTCCGGGAGGGGTCGGCAAAGGTGGCCTCACTTTTGAATGAGATCACCGCGGCCTCCGCGGAGCAGACCCAGGGGATCAACCAGGTGAGTCAGGCCATGACCCAGATCGATCAGGTCACCCAGGACAACATGGCCTGCACCGAGGAGGTGGCCGGGGCTCTTGAGGAGATCATCGGGCAGTTGGGAAACATGAAGTCCCATGTCTCCATGCTGATGGGGCTCATTCGCGGCCGCAATACCGGGGCCGGCTCCGATACTCTCGCGACAGATGATGAATGGAACCGGGAATCGCTTCTCTCTGGCGATGACCCTGCCGGGAAGGGGTGGGAGAAGCGGTCGAACCGGGCCCTGACGGGAACCGCATCGGGAGATTGAAATGAAGAAGAATGATCGTTGGGAAGAGATCAAAGCCGAGGCCGAGCGGTTCTGCAGCAGCAGATTGAAGTCCCATGGACTCCCGCTCGACCCTGAAACCATCGATGCCGGTGCAGTGGAGAGGATGGCCGATCCGGAGCTTGAGCGGGCAATTTTAGAGCTTTCCAACTGGAGCTATTTCAACAGGGAGAATGTTATCGACTCGTTGGCCGAAGCTGAAAAGCGACAGGGACCCCGTCCTTTTTTTGAGATCTGCCTGGGCGCATCCCTGCGGAAGCTGATGAACCGGCCCGTGCCGGGCTATCATCTGGAAGCCGGGGAACTCTGGTCTCATGGCATCGGTGTGGCGGTGGCCGCGGAGGAGATCGGGAGAATCGCGGGCCGGAAGGAGAATGAGATCGGATTTATGGCCGGGCTTCTCCACGACGTGGGGAAGCTGGTGCTGGGGGATTATGTCGAGAGGTATCTGGAAAAGATCCGGAGCATGACCCAAAACGGCCTCTCTTTTGAGATCGCGGAGCAGCGGGTGCTGGGGGGGGACCATACGCAACTGGGAGAGCATATGCTGCGCTGCTGGGGATTTTCCGGGGAGATTCTCCGGGCCGTCCGCTGGAGCCATGATCCGGATGGGGCCGAGCCGGTAAGCCAGGCCGCGGATATTCTCCATGTGGCCAATGTCCTCTGCCTGAGCATCGGCATCGGCGTGGGACAGGAGGGATTGCATTACAAAAGCTCCCCTGCGGCCCTGAACCGGCTGAAGGTGACCACAAGACACCTTGAACTGGTGGCAAGCCATACGCTACAATGGATCAAGGATCTGCCCGAACTCGTGAGGGCTTCACCGTAATTTTTTTTGTTCATCTATGAAAAGAGGTCTTTAATCGCATGGACATTCTTATCGTCGACGACAGTGCGGTTATGCGGGCGATGATATTGAAATCATTTCGCATGACGGGCTTAGAGATCGGGGATGTATTTGAGGCTGAAAACGGGCAGAAGGGGCTTGCGCAGTTGTCCTCGCATTCGGTGGACCTGGTGGTCGCGGACATCAATATGCCGGTGATGGATGGCGTGGAGATGATCCGCCGGATGAAGGCAGCCGATGAGACCGCTTCGATACCGATTCTGGTCATCTCCACAGAGGGCAGCGAGACCCGATGGAAACAATTGGAAGAGATGGGGGCCGCGTTTATACAGAAGCCCTTTTCACCGGAAAAGATACGGGATACCATACAAACGATCATGGGGAGGAAATCATGACGGATCAGATCAAGGAGACGATCTATGAGGTGACGGAGGATGTGCTGGAACGGCTCGCATTCATGTTCTCCTTCAGAGAAGAGGAGCGGGGGGATATGAACTATTCGGACGCAATGATTGCCAGCGTCACCTTTGGCGGCGACTTCGAGGGGCGCCTCTTTCTGGCGGTCTCCCCGGACATTCTGCCGGAACTGGCCGGCAATATGCTCGGCATCGATGAGGAGACCACCCAGGATCAGCAGCAGGATGCCTTGAAGGAGCTGATCAACGTGGTCTGCGGAAATCTTCTGCCACGGCTCTCCGGAAAGCGGATCGTCTTCAATGTCAATGCGCCCCAGATCGTCTCCCCGGATGAGATCGAAGCAGAGAAACAAGAGGGGCCTCCCCTTTCCGTCACCCGGCTCTCTATTGAAGAGGGCACATGCGATCTGATATTCTTTACGGACGGCGAGATCCCTCAGGACGGGAAGGCTGCATCGGGCGGCGAGTAGATCGATGGCCCGGGCCGGCGCCTGCCTGCAGGAAGGAGCGCTTCATCAATTTTCTGTCGGAGTAGAAGGGATCCATGAAACATATTGTTTTAGTCGGAAATCTGAAGGTTGGAAAAGAGGGGGATACCATCGTAACCTATGCCCTGGGAACCAGTCTGGGGCTTGTGGCCTATGATCCTGTGGCAAAGATCGGCGGGATGCTGCACGCCATGCTGCCCCTGTCCAAATCCGACCCGAAAAAGGCGGAAGCCAACCCCTGCATCTTTGTGGATACGGGGGTTCCAAAGCTGCTGGAAGAGGTCTACAATCAGGGCGGCGAGAAAACGAGACTGATCGTCAAGGCTACCGGCTGCTCCCGGCCCGAAGGCGATAACGAGATGTTCAAGATCGGGGAGAAAAACTATGCGGTGCTCAAAAAGATTCTCTGGAAAAATAATATTCTTCTCGAATTCGAGGATGTCGGCGGCTCAACCAATCGAACAGTGCAATTCAATCTCTCCACAGGCGAGATCAAAATTACGAGCTGATTTTTACCGATATCTTACAAATATGAAGGGTGATAAGAGGTTATTCGATGGCAATCAATGTCCTTATTGTAGATGACAGTGCGGTAATGCGGGCGATGATCCTCAAGTCGATGCGCATGAGCGGTCTGGAGATCGGCGAGGTGCTTCAGGCCGGCAACGGCCAGGAAGGGCTTGATACCCTCGGCGAGAACTGGGTGGATCTGGTGGTGGTCGATATCAACATGCCGGTGATGACCGGCGAGGAGATGATCGACCGCATGCGCTCGGACCCGGGATTCTCCGATCTACCCATTGTGGTCATCTCCACCGAGGGAAGCGAATCCCGGCTGAAACGTCTGCAAGAAAAGGGCGCGGCATTCATACACAAACCCTTTACGCCCGAGGCGATCAGGGATACCATCAAGACGCTCATGAACCTGTAACGGGGCCGAAGCGATCCGATGAAAGAGACCATGAAAGAGATTAAAGGATTGTCATGATCAAAGTCCTTATTGTGGATGATTCGGCGATTGTCCGCCAGATCCTGAGTAATGAACTCTCCAAATACAAAGATATCGATATTGTGGGAACCGCGGTTGACCCCTATGTCGCGCGGGACAAGATCGTCAAGCTGCAGCCCGACGTCATCACCCTGGATCTGGAGATGCCGAGAATGGATGGCCTCTCCTTTCTGGCCAAGCTGATGCGGTACCATCCCATGCCGGTGGTCGTTTTGAGTTCCCTGACGCCCAAAAACAGCGAAAACGCTCTCAAAGCCCTCGATCTCGGGGCAATGGAAGTCCTCTGCAAGCCCGGCTCCGCCTACTCCACAAAGGATGTCTCCAGAAGCCTGGTTCAGGCCATCCGGGCAGCGGCCGAGGCCAAAGTCGGTCTGGCCCGCCAGAGCCCGCTCAAGGCGTCCGATACCGGGATCAAAGATACGCCGATGCCGATCCGCACCACCAACAAGATCATCGCGATAGGCGCCTCCACCGGCGGAACCAAAGCCATTGAATCTGTGCTGGTCAACATGCCTCCGGCAACCCCGGGACTGGCCATTGTTCAGCATATGCCCGAAAAATTTACAACTGCATTTGCCAAGCGCCTCAACGAGATCTGCCAGATCGAGGTGCGTGAGGCGGCAGACGGAGAACATCTGATTCCGGGGCTTGCGCTGATCGCGCCCGGAAACCGGCACATGCTTCTGGTGAGAAGCGGGGCCAGCTATCTGGTCCGGATCAAAGGAGGCCCCCCGGTTCACTACCAGCGGCCCAGTGTCAATGTCCTATTCCAGTCGGTGGCAAAACATGCGGGCCGCAACAGCATCGGGGTGCTGCTGACCGGGATGGGCGCAGACGGAGCCCAGGGCCTTCTGGCGATGCGGCAGGCCGGGGCCTATACCATCGCGCAGGACGAGAAGACTAGCGTGGTTTACGGCATGCCCCGGGAGGCCGCAAAGATGGGGGCCGCGGCAAAGATCTCTCCTCTCCAGGATATCTCCAGGGATATCTTCAACGGGCTGCGGGAGGGGAAGAATGGCCAGGGAGAGGGCGCGTCGTGAAAGAGGATACCTACCCGACGCCCGTGGATTACTTTCTGGAGCCCGGATATATCTTTGTGGCTGCAAAGCCGGCCATGATCTCCGGTGTGCTCGGCTCCGGAGTCTCGGTCTGCATCTATGACCGGAAGCGGAAGACCGGGGGGATGAACCACTTCAAATACCCCTTTATCGGCGAAAAGCGAATGTCGACCGCGATCTACGGCAACGTCTCCACACTGGCGCTGATCCGGATGATGATCAAAGACGGCTCTAAAAGAAAGCATCTGGAGGCCCAGATTTTCGGCGGCGCGCACAATCTTTCGCTTTCCAAAAAGAATATAGGAAGAGAGAATATCATGATGGCCAAACGGATTCTTGCCCGGGAGCGGATCGATCTGGTCTCCGAGGATGTGGGGGGTGAGAAGGGGCGGAAGGTGGTCTTCAACACCAGCAAGAACGAAGTCGCGGTGATGAAGGTGGAGAGGCTCCGGGCCGGAGACTGGTATCCCTACGAAGAGAGCCGCTAGCCCGAAGCCTGTCCTGGCTTATCTCATATGCCTTTTGGAACATAATAAGATCCATCTTTTTTCCGGCTATTTTCCTTTTTAAAAATCCTTGAAATCATCATCATCCAGAGGGATGATCTCATTGGGGGAGACCTCCCTTCGGGCCGGTGCCGGCGCTCTCTTTTCAGCCTTCTGTTCCCTGGGTTTATAGGGCGGGGGAGCTGGTTTTGATTTCGAAGAACGCTTTTGCGCTCTCTGGGGCCGGGACCGCTCCGGCATCGGTGTTCGCTTCTGCTCCTTCTTGCCCACCAGGTGGGTCAGATCCTCCACAAAATCCTTCATCTTTTCGGCCTGGCCCCGCATCTGCTGGGATGCGGATGCGGACTGCTGAGCGTTGGCCGCATTCTTCTGGGTCACTTTGTCCATCTCGGCCACGGAAGTATTGACCTGCTCGATGCCCTGGGCCTGTTCGTCTGATGCGGCCGCTATCTCGCCGATGAGGTCGCTGATCTTGTCGGAACTCTGGGTCACCTCGGCAAAGACCGAGTTGGTCTGTCCCACCAGCTCTCCGCCATCCTTGATCTTCTTCACCGTGATCTCGATGAGGCCGGCCGTGTTCCGGGCCGCGTCTCCTGCCCGCATGGCAAGATTCCTCACCTCGTCGGCCACCACCGCAAATCCGGCCCCGGCCTCCCCGGCCCGGGCCGCCTCCACCGCGGCGTTCAAGGCCAGCAGATTGGTCTGAAACGCTATCTCGTCGATGGTCTTGATGATCTTGAAGGTCTCCTCGCTCGATTTGACAATGTCGTCCATGGATGCCGTCAACTGGTTCATGGAATCGTTGGCGCTCTGGATCGAGGTCTTTCCGGCCTTCATCAGGTGGTTGGCCTGCTTCGCGTTGTCCGCGTTCTGGCGGGTCATGGAGGACATCTCTTCCAGAGATGAGGAGGTCTGCTGAATGGCCCCGGCCTGCTCCGAGGCATCTTCGGCCAGAGACTGGCTTGCGGCCGCCACCTCCTGCGCACCTCCGATGATCTGCTCCGCGCTCTCGGTGAGCATCCGTATGCTTCGGCCCAGGGTGCCGCGGAGGCGGTTGACATAGATAACGAAAAGCCCTCCACCGATGACAAAGAGGATTCCGATGGCGATAAACATGACCTCAATTTCCTCGAGGCGTTCCGTATAAAGATCTTCCTTGCTGCCGCCGATCCCCACCATCCAGTCCCAGGGCCCGAAGTAGGACTGGTAGGCCAAAAATGTTTCCACAGGCTTGCCCGGATTCTGCCAGACATCCTCGACGATCCTGTCGGCAATCTGCCGGTTTGCCCAGGTATCCTGAATCGTATATTTCCCTTGGGTCTGAACATTCCAGGCGTTTTTCCCCTCCAGAGAGGGATGCATCGCCAGGACACCCCGCTCGTCCCCCTGGGTTTTCACTGCCCAGGCAAAGGTCTTGCTGTTCATGGACATCCGACTTCCAGCTATATCCCGGACCCCGTTCTCTCGCATTGGACCCAGCACATAGGTCTTCACGGTCTCCTGCGCCTGCTCCAGGGTCAGATTTCCGGCCTTGACCTCTTCGTTCATGGCCTCCATGAAGCCGATCATATTGCTGTTGATGTTTTTGAACATGGTCCCGCCGAGATCGATGATCTCGGTCTTCGATTTCCAGTATGCGTAGTAGAAGGTGCAGACGAGAACAATGCACACCAGCACCAGAATCGGTGTAAAGAACCGCAGTTTCATCCCTTTTGACTTACGCTCTTCCATAAGGTTCATCGCTCCTGTCAGCTTGTGCTTTCCAGCAGGTTGATCTCTTCGGATTTGAGGATTCTGTCGATATCGAGCAGAATCTTCACGCCCCCCTCCATCTTGGCCATCCCAAGTATATAGTCAGTCTCGAGACGGCTGCCAAAGGCCGGGGAATCTTCGATATCATCGGCCTTGATGTTGAGTACCTCCGAGACCGTATCCACCACGATGCCGATCATGACATTTCCGCTCTCCCCCGGGATTTCCACCACGATGATGCAGGTACGATCCGTATACTCCTCGGCCTCGAGGCCGAACCGGAGCCGCAGATCGATCACCGGGATCACCTTTCCCCGCAGGTTGATCACCCCCTTGACAAACTGAGGGGTTCTGGGAACCGGCGTGATGGGCATCATACCTATGATCTCCTTGATCTTCAATATCCCGATGCCGTACTCCTCCCCGGCCAGGGTGAAGGTGAGATATTTCCCCTCCCGCTCTCCCATCGCCTTGATCGCCTGATCCATGGTCTCCGTCATTCGTTTCATCTTCCGTTCCTCCTTGCCGTAATTCCCGAATCGTTATGTTGATCCTATTTTTGAATAAAATGAATTTTGCCGGCACTATCCGAGTACTTTTCTGACCACCGCCAGAAGCTGTTCCGGCTTGAAAGGCTTGACGATCCAGCCGGTCGCCCCCGCGGCCTTTCCCTCCTGCTTTTTCTGCTGCTGGGATTCGGTGGTCAGCATGACAATGGGGACGAATCGATACGCCTGCATGGCGCGAACCTTTCGGATCAGCTCGATGCCGTCCATTTCCGGCATATTGAGATCGGTGAGGAGCATATTTACAGATGTTTTCTCCAGCTTGTTCAACGCCTCCTGGCCGTCCCCAGCCTCGACGACATCATAGCCCGCCCCGGTAAGGGTGAAACGGACCATCTGCCGGACACTCGCGGAATCGTCTACGGTCATGATGACTTTTGCCATGCATCTGCCTCTTTTCTAAAATAGTTCCACATTGTCCCCGAACCCCTCTTTCTCCTCATTATCCGGCTTCTGACCCGGTTTGTGACCCGGCGGCTGCAAATCATCCTGAGGATCGGGGAGAGCCCGCGTCGAATGGCCGCCCACAAGACGCTCGTGTACTCCCCGTTCCTGATTCATGGTATACCGATCTGCCAGTTTCCGGGTTTCTTCCGAGGAGATGTTGAAATTCGCCTTTGGCTTCCGTTTTCCGATGATCTTTTTCAACTTCTCCAGCCGATCGATCTCCCCGAGCATTTCATGGGAGAGCGATTTAAGGAAAGCGAGTCCGGAGAGGACATCTTCAATGGTGGACTTCAGCACCTGGGCCCGGTGCAGTGTTTCATCGGAATTTCGGATAAATCGATCATAAATATCTGTCAATTGGAAAAGTCCTCTCTCCGACACGCCGGCCTCCTGCTCCGCTTCGGCTTGGCCCACATCCGCAGTCATCTTCCCGGCCAGTTCCGAGACCTCGTTGAGAATATCTTTCACCGTATCCACAAAGCGGCCCGTCTGTTGGGAGATGTGTGTCACCTCCTGGGCCAGTATTTCCAGGGTGCGGCCTGTCTCTCCGAGATGGGCCGCCTTGATGATGGCATTCAAGGAGAGAAAGTGGGTCTGAAAGCCGATATTCTCCACCTGTTCCATATGGCCGGTGAGGCGCCGGTTGATTTCGGCCGCGGCCAGCGCGGTGCTTCGGACCCGTTCCGTTGCGGATCGGGCCTGATGCCGAAGTTCCTTTAAATTCTTCAGATCTCTTTGAAGGGCCTCAAAGGGTTTCTGGTTTTGATCGTTGCTCAATTCCGAAAGGCTCTGGGTAAGTCCGTCGATCTCATGGTGGATGGCGTTGAAGGCCTGTTGGGTCCTCTGATAGACCCCGTCGATCTCCTCCCGGGTCTGCCCGATCTGCCCCTGCTGCAGTTCAATGATGGCCAGAACCGTTGCATATCGGCCCTTGCCCATTCTGCAGAGGGCTTCCACATCTTCCAGGGCATGGAGAATATGTTCCACCCGCTGATTCATGCTGTCATGGAGCTGCATGCCCACCACCACCTCGCCCACCTGCCGGCGGATCTCCCGTCCGTGGGTATTGGCCTGCTCCATAGCGGATATGGACCAGGCGATCAGTTTGCGCGCGTCCTGGGCAGAGGTCTCAACGGTCTGCTGACCCTCTCGGGTCAGCCCTTTGATGCGGCCGGCCTCCTCTGTCACCTCCTGAAAGATCTCCTCCTGCTCCCGCCCTGTTTTTCGGGCATCCTCCCGAATCTGCTTTGTCAGCCGGGAGATCTCCTGGGAAAGATGGCCGATCTGCTGGGAGACCACGCCAAAAAGGGCTTCTGAGGATTCAGAGCCTGCGCTCTCCACCCGAATCCCGAAACCGATTCCCTTTAACGAGACCGAGATCTTCTCTACGGTCTTACAGGAGTGCTGAAGCCGGCTCAGGTCATCGATCAGAAGAGAGATCTGCTCCAGCCGGAGGCTCACCTCGTGATGACGGCTGTCGAGGTCGCAAAGCGCCACCTTGACCATTTCGTTCATTCGATCCAGAAGGCTCTCCCCTCCATCGCTGCTGATGGAGCCGATCGTTTCCAGGATCTTCCCGGCAATGGCGCCGCCCTCGTTAGATACCGATTCCAGTGCATTCCCGATATCCATAAAGGGGGATTCGGAATCCCGGCAGATCCGCTGCAGAGATTTTCGGCAGCAAAGGATCTCTTCGGCAACCTTTCTGCAGTCCCTCTGGAAGGGGTTTGACAATAGACGATTCGAAATTGCTGCCATGATCTCTTTTATGCGCATCAGCAGAAGGACAGTACCCCCCCCTCCCGTTCGCTCCATTGGAACGGTTTGTTGTTTTTGATCGGACAGGACGGATTCATCTTCTGCAGGATACAGATCACTTTTTCCTGATCACTGAAAAAGGCGTCCACCACCGCAGGATCAAACTGCTTCCCGCGGCTCTGCCGGATAATGTCAAAGGCGACCTCGGCAGGGTAGGGCTCCTTGTAGGGGCGGGCCGAGGTGAGGGCATCAAAGACATCCGCGATCCCCACGATCCGTCCGGTGATGGGAATCTCCTCCTTTGCAAGCCCCCGGGGATATCCCCTGCCGTCCCACCGTTCATGGTGGGAGCCTGCGATCTGGTGGGCATACTGGAGGATCTCCGCACTCGAGTCGGCCAGAATGTTTTCACCGATGGTGGTATGGCTTTTGATGACTTCAAACTCCTCGGCCGTCAACCTTCCCGGTTTTAGCAGGATCTTGTCCGGAATGCCGATCTTTCCCACATCGTGCATGGGAGAGGCATACCGGATGTTTTCGATCCTGTTTTGGGGCAGCTCCAGATTCATCGCGATCAACTCGCAGTAGCTGCTGATCCTGCTGATATGCTCGCCGGTCTCCTCATCTTTGTATTCCGCGGCAATGGCCAGCCGTTTAATGGTATCGAGATACGCGTCATGTACCGCCTCATGGGCATCCTGCAGCTCGGACATGCTTTCCAGAAGCTGTCGATGGATCCGCATCCGTTCCACAAGAAGATTCCGCTCCTTGAGCACCCGTTTGAGACGCACCATCAGTTCCTTGTTCCGGAAGGGTTTACCGATGAAATCGCTGGCCCCGAGCTGGATGATCTTCTCATAGGTGAAGTCCTCGATAAAACCTGTCATGACGATCACATCGGCCTCATGCTTCTCCTTGACCTCCCTGAGCAGTTCGATGCCGCTGATACCGGGCATTTTAATGTCTGTGACCACCACATCCACCCTCTCCTTTTTCAGAATTTCCAGAGCACGGGTTCCGTTCTCCGCGATGGAGCAATTATATCCGGCATACCCGATGGCCTCCTGAAGCATCTCCCGGATCACCTCTTCGTCATCCACCACCAGGATATAGATTTCCTCCGGTATCAGTTCCGGCGCGGGATCGATCATAAACTTCTCTCCTGTAGGGTGCTCCTTTAGGATCTTTTTTTTTGACCCTTGAAAGGATCTATATCGTTTTGCAAAACAACTTTCAACGGCTTTCCATTCCCCAAGTTTGGATTCCACCAAATGGAGAATAGTCAATTGTCAAATAAAATTCAACCCATTCTTCGATTCCTTTTCCCGTTGACAGGGATTGCATAACTTGATAAATCCAATTCATCTGCTGTATGGATTTTACCATAAAAAAGAAAGGAGGTGAAATCAAGAGATGAAAAGGAAAATGCTGCTGTTTACCGCGGCCATCGTCGGCATTGCCTTTTTGTGCGCGGCCGGGATCTATGCCGGGACAACCGTTCCCGACGTGGTCAAGATGCAGAACAAGGCCTATGAGAAGCATGACAAGGGCATTGTGGAGTTCACCCACAAAAAACATGTCGAGGATTATGCCAAGGCCAATCCCGAACTCTACAAAAACGGGTGCGGCGCATGCCATCACGACGCGGAGGGCAAACCCCTGACCGGCCTGAAGATGGGCGAGAATGTGCAAAACTGCATCGAATGCCATAAAAAGCCGGGGGAGAAACCCAAGGGCAAGGATGCGCCGAAACTATCCGACAAGGAGGCCAGGGAGTATCACGCGGAGGCGCTTCACGACAACTGCCGGGACTGCCATAAGGATTTCAATAAGAAGAACAACACGAAAGCCGCTCCGACAACCTGCTCCAAGTGTCATCCCAAGGAGAAGAAGTAGGGATCATTCCGGTTCGGGAGCTGCTGCTGGGTTTCACAGCACAGGAATAATCCTGACAGCCTGCGGATGATCCGCTAAAAAAGACAGGGCGTGCCGATGATGATTTCGGTATGCCCTGTCTTTTATTGAAGATGATCCTTTTCGATGCGCGGGTTTCGGCTATATTATTCCGGATCGGTATTTTTGTGCGAGACAGACCAGCGCAGGCCCCCATTCCGGAACCCCGAGCGCGTGGATATGTGTGTAGGTGGCCAGCACATTCCGATGGACCGCGCCGTCCCGCCCCTCATGGAGTCCAACGCCCCGATCCACCGAAAAGACGAGATCCGATTTCCCCCCCCGCCATTCAATCACCCGGGAATAGTGGAACTCGTGGCCCCGAATCTTCGTCCCCACGCTGAAGTACGGGTTTTCCCCCGAGACCGTAATTACCGTATAGCCGTGCCCCTGGGGCCTCCGGGTCACATCGAAGACTGCCGGCAGAATCCCGGTCATGGGAAAGGTCCCCTCTGCCAGCCGGAGTTCCTCCCCGAGATACATGAGCCCCCCGCACTCCGCATAGATCGGAAGGCCATCTTCCACGCGATCCTTTAAGTCGGCCTTGAAGCCAAGGTTCTCCGCAAGCTGCTCCCCGTGGGTCTCGGGAAAGCCGCCGCCGATGTAGAGGCCGTCGAGCCGGGGAAGACCCTTCTCCGCAAGAGGACTGATAAAGAGAACTTCCGCGCCGGCCCGCTTCAGCGCGTCGATATTTTCCGGATAATAGAATTGAAAGGCCGAATCCCGGATCACCCCGATGCGGATATTTCCGGATTTCAAAGGGATATCTTGCGAGATACGGTCAGTTGCAGTCAGTCCCTGCGGATGGCTTTGGATCTCTTCCTCAATTTCCAGGACCCCTCCTGTCTTCTGGGTCCCTCCTGTCCTTTGAGTCTCTTCCGTCCTTTGGGCTCCTCTTGTCCTTTGAGTCCCTTCTGTCTTTTTGGTCATTTCAGCCCTCTCCCCTTCCAACTCCCGGGCAATCCGAAGAACCGCCTCCAAGTCGATATAATCCTCAGCCGCCGCGGCCGCCGCTTCAATGGATGCGTCCGCCCCCGCATGTTCAGGCGTAGGAATCAGCCCCATATGCCGCTCCGGAAAGCTCTCCCGCTTCAGCTTGGGCAGGGCCCCCACCACCGGAACCCCGCAGTGGCTTTCGATATTCTGCCGTAGGACATTCTCATGGCGCGCGCCCGCAACCCGGTTGAGAATGACCCCCCTGATCCGGACCTCCCGGTCGAATCCGACGCAGCCCTGAACGATCGCGGCCATGGTGCGGGTCGATTTGGTGCAGTCTAAACAGAGCAGAACCGGCGCGCCCAGAAGCTTTGCCAGCTCGGCCGTGCTGGTCAGCCCCTCGGTGTCGATGCCGTCATAGAGGCCCCGGTTGCCTTCGATGAGTGCGATGTCGTGGTCAGTGGTATGGGAATGAAAGGAGTGGCGGATGACTTCCGGGAGGAGAAGAAAGGTGTCCAGATTATAACAGGCCCGGTCGGCCGCTTTTGCCAGCCATCCCGCGTCGATATAATCCGGACCCTTTTTGAAGACGGCGATCTTCTTTCCGAGCCTCTTGAGTGCGGCAACAATGCCAAGGGTTATGACCGTCTTGCCGGAGCCCCCCCGCAGTGCGGAGATGACGATCCGGGGGATGGCGGCCTTCTGCGGATCATGCACGAGCGTTTCCCGCGTCTATTGCAATGAGGCTGTCAAAAAAAGATGCGAAATTCAATCTGCTGAAAAGATTAGTCTTCGTGCTCCGTGTGCGCCTGCTTACCGGTGCCCTTGAGGCCGTACATGGAGGTGGAACCGGATGACCAGTACTCCAGGGTTCCGTCTTCCACCATCTTGTTGATGAGCTTTTTGGCATCTCTGGGTTTGGTTTCGATGATCTTTGCCAGGTCAGAGAAGTAGAACTTTGATTTTGACTTCTGCTTTTTGGTCAGCTCATCGAAAATCCTCTGTCTTGCTTCTTCGTATTCCATATTTCAACTCCTTTTTATCCGGATCTACCGGAAAAGCCGGAAGGCGGGAGAAACAGTGCAGCCTCTCCTCCTTCCGGCGGATGTACTGCTATTAGAACTTGAACTGGGTCGAATGACGCCAGGTGTAGTATGCCGGATCGCGGAAGTCATCGATCAGGTGGTGGGTGAACTCCAGCTCACAGACATCGAAGAACCGCTCCCAGGAGATCCGCTCTGCCCAGTCGCCCAGCCGCTCATACTTCCGGCCGCCGTTGGCATAGGCCTCGGTGATCTTCTTGATGATCGAGGTGGTCTGGGGCCAGCGGGGCGCCTCGTTGGGAAGAAAGGCCACCGCGACTTTGGAGAACTTGGGCTCGGAAATCCGGTTGGAGACCTTGCCGCCGACCATGATCACGATGCCGTCACCCTCTTTGTCTGCCAGGGGCATGGCCGGGCACATGGTGTAGCAGTTGCCGCAGAACATGCAGCGCTCGTTCTTCACTGCGACGGAGTTGACCTTCTTTCCGTCCGGCAGCTCCACCTTGGTGGGCCGGATGGCTGCCGTGGGGCAGGCCGCGACCGCCAGCGGAATCTCACACATCTTGTCGAGATACTCATGGTCCAGCATCGGCGGCTTCCGGTGGTAGCCGAGGATCGCGATGTCGGAGCAGTGGACCGCGCCGCACATGTTGAGGCAGCAGGCCAGGGAGACCCGGAGCTGTGCCGGCAGGCGCATGTTCTGGAAGTCGTCGAAGAGGACGTCCATGGTCGCCTTGACCGGTCCGGACGCGTCCGTTGCCGGGGTGTGGCAGTGGAGCCATCCCTGGGTGTGGACGATGTTGGTGACGCCCGCGCCGGTTCCGCCGATCGGGAACTTGAAGGAGCCTGCGTCAAACTTCCGGCTGGACAGGTCCTTCTTCAGGGGCTCGACTTTGTCCTTGCTGTCGACCATGAACTCGATGTTGTTACGGGTGGTCCACCGGACATAGCCGCCGCAGTGCTTGTCCGCGATCTCGCAGATCTCCTGGATCAAAGAGACGGACATGAGACGGGCGCCGCCGACGCGGACAGTATAGACCTCATCTCCGGACTCGGCCACATGGACCAGTACGCCGGGCTCCAGGATCTCGTGATAGAGCCATTTACCCTTGTTCTTCTTGATGACCGGAGGATAGAACTCTTCATAATTGCGCGGACCGATGTCGGTGATCCGGTTTTCCATCGGTTTGTCTGGATTATATCCCGAAGAGATAAATGCCATGGTTTTTCTCCCTCCTTATCGCTGGTGGTGTTTTCTGAACTCGTTGACATCCCGCTCGAATCCGCCCTCGACCTCTTCTTCTTTCCAGAAGATGTACGGATTGTGCCGCGGCTCTTTGACCATTCTCGGGTCGGGCTTCTGGTTGGTCATCTCCAGCATTCTCTGAAAGCCCTGGCGCTTCATCAGCTCGCCGAGGCGCTCACGGTTCTTGCCCTCTTCCATCCACCAGTCCCAGATGGATTCGATGACTTCCTTGATCTCGTCGTACGGCTCTTCGGCCTTGATAAAGGGCACCAGCATGGTTCCCATCTGTGCGCCGTCGAGGATCGGAGCCTTTGCGCCCACCAGGATGGAGAGACCCGTATCCTGGCCGATTCTCAGTGCCCTGGGCATCGCGTCGATGCAGTGCATGCAGCGGACGCACTCCTTGTTATCGATCTTCAGATCTTTGCCGTCCATCCACATACACTCGGTGGGGCAGAGGTTGATGACCTCCTTCTGAATGTCGAAGGGGCCCCAGTCGCGGCCGGCATGTGCGCCGCCGTTGGGTGCGATCTCGCCGCCGATGTAGGCCTGAACCGCTTCCTGATCGATGCGGATATCGTCTTTCCATGTGCCGATGAAGGACATGTCGGAACGCGCGATAGAGGCGACGCAGCCGTTGGGGCAGCCATCGAACTTGAACTTGAACTTATAGGGGAAGGCCGGACGGTGCAGCTCGTCCTGGTACTCCTGGGTCAGGGTGTAGCAGAGGTGCTGGGTATCGTAGCAGGCATACTCGCACCTGGACTGTCCCAGACAGTCGGCCGGGGTTCTCAGGTTGGAGCCCGAGCCGCCCAAGTCCTGGTTCATATTGTGGGTCAGCTCGTAGAAGACCTCCTCGAGCTGCCGGGTGGTGGTTCCCAGAAGGATGATGTCTCCGGTGGAGCCGTGCATGTTGGTGACGCCGCTGCCCCGGAGGTCCCACAGGTCGCAGAGCTGCTTCAAAAAGTCTGTCGTGTAGTATTTTCCGCCCGGCTGGCTGACCCGCATCGTGTGGAAGTGCGCCACACCCGGGAAGTTCTGGGGCTGGTCACAGTAACGGCCGATGACGCCGCCGCCGTAGCCGAAGACGCCTACGATGCCGCCGTGCTTCCAGTGGGTTCTCCCATGTTTGAAGGAGAGTTCCAAAATGCCCAGCAGGTCGTCACAGACATCCGTGGGAATCTGGTACTCCACGTTCTTCTCGTTTTTGGCCCGCTTGGCGGCTTCCTGCTTGATGTCGCTGACAAAACTCGGCCAGGGGCCGCTTTCCAGCTCATCCAACATCGGGGTTTCATGTTTCAATTTCATGCTCTCAATACCTCCATCTTTTGTTAATGAATTAACCCTACAATTCGATAACGAAATCCCTTGTTATCCTTATCGTCGGTTTGAGGTCACCTCCTCTCGCAAAATTGATGCTTTTTGTCTTCTTTATTTCGATTTATCCTGTATTTAACTCATATCATTCCTACAGGCATTCCTGTTTCAATTTCGACAGGAACCTATTATTAAAGATGCAGATATATGAAGAATTGCCTCTTTTGTCAATAAAAAAGCTCGCGAACATTTGGGATGGTCACGAAAAAAGGACGGATTGCCAGGCGCATCTCCTCCGGAACCGTGGACAACTTCGACCGGTATATGGCCGAAGACGAGGTCCGTTCCGAGCGGATCGAGTCATTTCTGGTCTGGCTGGCCCGGAAATATCTGGATGCTGTCGTCATCGAAAACAACGATCTTATGGACGCGGATCTCTCCGATGCGGTCTGCGAAGCCTTTTTCTCCTTTAAAAACCCCTGAATCCGCAAAAAACCGGTCCGCTTCATATCCTGATCCTAAAGCTTTTGATCCTAAAGCATTCTTGCCGGATAAATACATCTTACCTCAATCCAATATACTGCCATCTCCCCATTACGGATTTTCGGGGTCCGAATTAACATAAAACGATAAATATCGTTGTTATCTTTCAATTTCGAAAGAGGAGGTGGAATCGAGCATGATCATGGACACCATCCCAATGATGACGTAAGCCACGACCATACCCATCGATCGGGATACCATGATTTGAAATCATCTTCACCGCTGCCCCGCGCAGCGGTGTTAATTCCCTCGACCCCTGACCTATTATTTGGATACTTATGGAACAGGAACAATACGTCTGCAAAATCTGCGGCTATAACATGATCGGATATATGAAAGAGCAGTGCCCCTTCTGCAGCGCGGCACAGATGAAGCTGATCCCGTCGGAGCAGTGCTCGATGGAGTACCATGTGGAGGAGGCTCAGATCACAGACGAGGTCTTCCGGGTTCAGACGGTTCCGGAACTCGGATATCGCCATTCAGCCTACCGGATCGACTCGGACGGCAAGAGCTTCTGGATCGACTGCCCCTCGATCTTTGACAAGTCCCTGCGCTCCATCGACGCGATTCGCTTCACCCATCACCATTTCATGGGATCGTCCAACCAGTACAAGAATCTCTTCAACTGCGCGATCCACATCCACGAGGAGGATGCCCGGCATACCCTGAGCCGGAACTTTCCCTTGGATGTGCGCTTCACCGGAGATTACAGCGAAGACAGTATCGACGCATTTCACGTCGGGGGCCATACCCCGGGCTTCACCTTCTACCGGTTCGACGACGTCATATTTGTCTGCGACTATGTCTTCTTCAGGGACGGAAACCACGGAACCCGGCTCAACCCCTTCGGGTCCGAGCGCGACACCCGGCAGGGACTGCGCCGGATCCTGGATACGGCTGAGGACCGGGCAGTGAGACTCGTCTGCGGCTACGACTATGTGACGGAATTTCCGGTCTGGAAGGAGAAGCTGGAAAAACTGCTCTCCCAAAAGCCGTCATCCGGATAGACCCGTTCGGGCAAATCGACCGAAAAAACCGATCGGTACATGACCGGAGAGGCAGCAAGGTCAATGATACCCTTCCTCCGCTGTCACCTTCCCCCTGAAGACGCTGTAGGAGTAGATCGTATATCCCAGCACCACCGGCAGCACGATCCCGACGCCCCATAAGGTAAAGATCATGGCTTCGGTCTGCGCGGCCGCTTCGTAGATGGTCATGTGGGGGGGGATGGCCATGGGATAGATCGCGGCCTCGAGCCCCAGATAGGCCGACAGACAGAGAGAAAGACTCGCCAAAAAGGGATAGACCTCATACCGCCGCTTCAGCGATACCAGCAGAAAGAGAAAGGCCGCGGACCCCATCACCGGAAAGAACCAGATGAACTGGATTCGGGGATGGCTGAACCAGCGCTCCACAATGGCAGGATCGACCGACGGAGTCCATGCGCTCACCAGGAGCATGAAACCGGCCACTATCCATGCGGCCCACGTTGCCTGCCGGTATGCCCTGCGCTGGATCTCGCCTTCGGTCTTTATGATCAGGTAGGTCGAACCGAGCAAAATATAGCCGGCGATGAGCGCGGCCCCCACCGTGACCGAGAATGGGCTTAACCAGTCGAATGCCCCGCCGGCAAAGCGGTTGTTGACGGTCCGGATGCCGGAGATGTAGGCTCCCAAGGTCAGCCCCTGGGCAAATGTAGCCACAAGGCTTCCCCAGAAAAATGCCCGGTTCCACTGCACTTTTCTACTCGATGTGGCCCGGAACTCGAACGCGACCCCTCGAAAGATGAGACCGAAGAGAAAGGTAAGAAGGGGGATGTAGAGTGCGCTGAAGAGGACCGTATATATCAGAGGAAAGACCGCAAAGAGCGCGCCGCCCCCGAAGACGATCCAGGTCTGATTGGCATCCCAGACCGGCGCGATCGTGTTCATCATCAGGTTGCGCTCCTCCTCGTCCTTTGCCCCGGGAAAGAGCAGCCCCACCCCGAGGGTAAAGCCGTCCAGCATCACATAGAGGATGACTACCAGGCCGACCAGACTGATCCAGATATGAATGAGCGCCATCTTATTTCACCTCCATGCTCTCTTGGGCCTCGCCAAAGGGCTCCATGCCGGCAAGCAGCTGCACCGGCGGAATCTCGCTGTCCATGTCAGGGCCCTTTTTGAGGGTCTTGAAGATATAGTAGAAAAAGCTCGCACCGATGAGACCGAAAAAGAGGACAAAGAGCGTCAATGACCAGACCACGTTGCCGGCCGCGATGGGAGATGCACTGTCTGCGGTGCGCATGAGGCCATAGACTGTCCAGGGCTGGCGCCCCATCTCCGATGTGATCCAGCCCATGATCGTCGCGATGAAGCCCAGGGGCTGGATCACGATCAGAGTCTTCAGAAAGGCCGGGGTGTCGTAGAGCCGCTTCTTCAGAAAGAGGACCAGAGCCCAGAGCATCACCAGCAAATAGAGAAAGCCGACGGCCACCATGGCCCGGAATGTCCAGAAGAGCACCAGCGCGTTGGGCCGCTCATCTCTGGGAAATTCCTTCAGCCCCTTGATCTGCCCGTCTGCGGAGTGGGTGATGAGAAGGCTCAACAACTCCGGTATCACCACCTCAAAGTGGTTTTTCTCTTCTTCCATATCCGGGATTGCAAAGGCCACGAAGTCCGCGCCCCGGCCCTCGGGATTGGTCTCCCAGTGCGCCTCCATCGCGGCCAGCTTCGCGGGCTGGTATTCAGCCACATTCAGCCCCCGGAGATCCCCTATCAGCACCTGAAGGGGCGCGCAGACCGCGGCCATGATCAGCGCCAGCGCGAGGGAGCGGCGGAAAAAGGGAACCTTCTCCCCCTTGAGCAGGTACCAGGCGCTGATGCCGGCCACCGCAAACGCGCTCGTCTCGTAGGAGGCCATGAGCATATGGGCCAGATGGGTGGGAAAGGCCGGATTGAAGATGGCATCCCAGTAGCTCGTCACCATGAAGCGGCCATCCACCAGCTCGAATCCGGCCGGGGTATGCATCCATGCATTGGCAGCCATGATCCAGAAGGCCGAAAGCGAGGCTCCGGCCGCGACCATACAGGTGGAGAAGAAATGGATTGTCGGCGAAACCCGGTTCCAGCCGAAGAGCATGATGCCCAGGAAACCGGCCTCCAGAAAGAAGGCGGTCATCCCCTCGTAGGCCATGAGGGGTGCGATGACATTGGCCACGGCCTCGGAGAAGAGGGCAAAATTGGTTCCGAACTGGAACTCCAGGGTGATGCCCGAGACCACACCCACTCCGAAGTTGATCGCGAAGATCCGTACCCAGAAGCGGTACATCCGGTAGTAGATCTCTTTCCGGGTCTTCAGCCATAAGAACTCGATGACCACCAGAAAGATCGCAAGGCCGATGGTGAGGGTGGGAAATAGAATGTGGAAGGCGGTGGTCAGGCCGAACTGTATTCGGGATAGGGTAACGACATCCATAGGTCTTTTCCTGTCCAGAGGAGATGAAAATTGGGTTGCGCCTTTACCTGTAATGCTTTTCCTCTTATAGTATAAACGGAACGGAACTTCAACTGATTTTCCATGATATCCTGAAAAGAGAACCCTTCACCATCAAAAGGAGGAGCAATGATCATTCCGAAAGAAGAATTGAAGAAAGGAGACGCCCTGCTGCTGATAGATGTACAAAAAGATTTCTGCCCGGGCGGGTCCCTGGCGATCGAAGATGGGGATGCGGTCGTTCCGATATTGAACGACTGGATTGAGGCCGCAGAAGAGGCCGGCATTCCGGTCTATGCCTCCCGGGACTGGCATCCCAAGGGGCATGTCAGCTTCAGGGAGAAGGGCGGGGATTGGCCTCCCCACTGCATTCAGGATACCGATGGTGCGGCCTTTCATCCGGGGCTGAACCTGCCGGCCCATGCGGTGATCGTCACCAAAGGGGTGCGCTTTGATCAGGATCAGAATTCGGCCCTGGATCAGACCGGATTTGCCGAATACCTGAACCGGGAGGGGATCAAGCGGCTCTGGATCGGGGGGCTGGCCCTGGATGTCTGTGTGCTGGCCACGGTGCTGGATGCCCGGGATGCGGGAATCGAGACCCTGGTGATCCTGGAGGGAACCAAACCCGTCACCCCCCAGGGGGGAAAGGCGGCTATCGAAAAGATGAAGCAAAACCGCGCAGCGATTCTAAGCTGAAGACATCATCAAAAACCCAAAAGCCGTTTTTCGATCTATGCCCCTTTGGCCGCTTCTATGGCCTCCCGGACCTTTGCCGAAAGCTCCTGGCGGTTGAGGGGCTTCTCCAGATAATCCCGGATGCCGATGTTCATTGCCGTCTCCCGGGTGATCTTCTCGCTGAAGCCGGTGCAGATGATGATGGGCATCTCCGGCCGGAGGGAGAGGATCTCTTTGGCCAGCAGATCCCCGGACATTTTCGGCATGGTCATGTCGGTGATGAGAAGATCGAAAGCCAAAGGGTCATTCCGAAACCTTTGGAGGGCTTCATCAGGAGCCGTAAATCCGACGAAATCATAGCCGATGCGTTCCAGCATCTGCCTCGCCACAAGTACCACAGCCTCTTCATCATCTACAAAAAGTATCCGCTCGCTTCCGCCGGCAATTTCTGTGGAAATCTGGACCTCGTCCGGAGGAACATCGGCCTCGATGGCCGGAAAGAGGATGTGGAATCGGGTTCCCCGGCCCGGCTCGCTGTAGACGGTGATGCCGCCTTTATGGCTCTCCACGATTCCATGCACCACAGCCAGCCCCATACCGGTCCCCTTTCCCACGCCCTTGGTGGTGAAGTAGGGATCGAAGATCCGATCCAGAATCAGCGGATCGATCCCCTCCCCGGTATCGCTCACCGAAAGCCGGACATAATGGCCTTCACCCATCTTGTAATATCGGGCCGCTGCCTCTTTATCCAGAAAGATTTCAGAGACAGCGATCTCCAGCACCCCGCCCTTCTTTTCCATCGCGTGGGCCGCGTTTGTGCAGAGATTGATCAGCAACTGATGGATCTGGGTCGGGTCCGCGTGAATGGCCGGGCAATTCTTTGGCAGGTTCTGCCGGATCTCGATGCTCGTGGGAAGAGAGGAGCGCAGCAGCTTCAACGATTCCTCGATCAGGGAGGGGATTTTGATCGGCTTCTTCTCCAGATCGTTCTTCCGGCTGAAATTGAGGAGTTGCCGGACCATATCCCTTGCCCGGAAGCAGGCTTTGATCACCTCGCCGAGATTGCGCCGGGCCGGGTTCCAGTCCGGCACATCCTCCACCGCAAGCTCGGTATTGCCCAGAATGATGCCTAAAATATTGTTGAAATCGTGCGCGATCCCCCCGGCCAGGGTTCCGATGGCCTCCATCTTCCGGGATTGGCGGAGCTGCTCTTCCAGCCGTTTCCGCTCGGCCTCGGCCCGGATGCGGTCGGTGATGTCGGTAGAGAGGCCGCAGAGTTCGCTGACCCCTCCGGTGTCATCGAAGATGGGAAACTTCAAGGAGATGAAGGTGTGCATTTCGCCGTCCACAGGCCCTCTCTCCTCGATCTCCATGGGCTTTCCCGTCTCCAACACCTGTTTGTCATTGGCCGTCGATTTTTCCACCACTTCCGGCGGAAAGAGATCACTGTCGGTCTTGCCGAGAATCTGCTTTTTCCGGTATCCGGAGAGATCCTCGAAATGACGGTTGACAAAGGTATATTTCCCCTTTGTATCCTTGACATAGATGACCGCAGGGGCCCGGTTCATGATCTCCTGGAACCGGTGTCTGCTTTTTTTTAACTGCTCCTGGAGATGGTCGAATTGAGTGAGTGCAAGACGCTTTTCAAGGTCTGCAACTATTTGCGCCAGTTCCTGATATGTGGGCCGGGCAGACATATTACCTCTTTCGATCTTCCGGATCACCATCGACAAGGTTTTTGCAGGAGGAGAAATATCTTTCATCCCTCCAGCAGGGAAAAGTTTAGATACACCTGAAATACATGATTTTCAAAAAGATTGTCAAGAAGATAAAAACCCGATCCGGTAATCCGGATCGGGTTTTGGATTTTTTGCGCCCATGAAGAAGGGGATCGATCAGCGGTGGGCCAATTTTCTGGCCATCTTGAAAGCTGCCTCCATATCGGGCAGATGAGCCATCTCCGGAACCACTTGAATGTAGCGGACCACGCCCTCCTTGTCCGCTATCACGACCGCGCGGGCCAGAAGCATCAGATCCTCCACAAGAAGACCCATGGCCTTGCCGAAATCACCAGCCTTGTAGTCGGACAGGTACTGGATATCCCCAAGACCGGCCTCCCGGGCAAATCGCTGCTGTGCATAGGGTGTATCCCGGCTGATGGTGATCCGCTTCACCGATACCGGCAGCTCATCCCCCTCCTCTCCGAGATAATGGGTCTGGGCGTCACAGACACCGGTGTCGATGGAGGGAACGATGCTCAGGAAAAGGACCATCCCCTTTTCCTTGGAGAGAACCACCGGAGTGGTTCTGGATGCATCGGTGAGGGGAACCGAAGGAAGGCGATCCCCCACCTGGATACCCTTTCCGATGAGGTCATGAGGTTTGCCATTGAAATCGACCCATGATCCCGGCTCCCGGGAGTTCTCATCCACCTCTATCTCGGGCCCTCCCATTGTAGCGCACCCGGCCATCCAACCCATCGCCACCAGAAGGCAAATGCCGATCAACCCTCCCTGCCGCATCCTCTTCTCCCTCTTCTCTTGTGGATACTTTTTACGGACCTATGCGATCCTTTCACCCCTCCCCTTATCATAGATCTGTCCGTTTTCCTATTTTTCTTTCTTCTCCTTTTTCCCCTTCCCCTTCTCTTTATCTTTATCTTTTCGGGGTTGTTTCTCTTTTCGGGGGAGAATGTGGGTGGAGCTTCCCAGAAATGCCCCCGCGGCCTCCTCCTCCCCTTCGGAGAGGGTGGGATGGGGATGGATGGTGAGGGCAAGATCCTCTGCCAGCGCGCCCATCTCGACCGCCAGCACCCCTTCTGCGATCATCTCCCCGGCCTCCCGGCCAACGATCCCGACCCCCAGAATCCGCTCGGTCTCCGGGTCGATGATCATCTTGGTCAGCCCCTTTGAGATCTGCATGGATGCAGCCCTGCCCGATGCGGACCAGGGAAAACGGCCAACCTTGACCTCCCGGCCCTGGGCCTTTGCCTCGGTCTCGGTGAGGCCGCACCAGGCGATCTGCGGATCGGTATAGACCACAGCCGGAATCGCGACCGCGTCAAACGCGGCAGGTTGCCCTGCGATCACTTCGGCCGCCACTTTTCCCTCATACATGGCCTTGTGCGCGAGCATCATCCCGCCGACCACATCGCCCACGGCAAAAATCCGCTTCTCGTCGGTCCGCTGCTGCTTATCCACAAGAATATAGCCCCGGTCATCGGTCCTGACGCCGGTCTTGTCGAGGCTGATCTCCTCGGAATTGGGTTTTCGGCCAATTGCGACCAGCACCCGGTCGAATCGATCTTCAGAGTCTTCGGGCCCCCCTTCAAAGGTGACATCGACCCCATCCTCGTCCGCCTCCATTTTCGTTACTTTGGCTTCGGTATAGATCCCGGCAAAACTCTCCTCCAGACGCTCCAGCAGCGGCTTGACCAGATCCCGGTCCGCGCCCGCCATGAGCTGATCCGCCATCTCCACCAGCGTCACCTCACTGCCCAGCGTGGCATAGACCGAGCCCAGCTCCACCCCCACATAGCCGCCGCCCACCACCAGCAGCTTCTTTGGAATGTCCGGCAGGGAGAGCGCGCCCGCGGAACTCATGATCCGTCCCCCCTTTTTGAATTCCGTATCCGGAAGAGAGATCGCGCTCGAGCCGGTCGCGATGATCGCATGTTTGAACTTGAAATGGTTGAGATCGCTGTCGGAATCGGTGATCCGCACCCGATCCTTTCCCTCGAAGATGGCCCGCCCCCGGATCAACTGCACCCCCCGTTTCTTGCAGAGACCGGCCAGCCCTCCCGCAAGCTTATCGATGACGCTGTCCTTCCACTCCCGAAGCTTGTCCAGGTCGATCTCCGGCTCTTTATAGGAAAGCCCCATCTCCCCGGCCCTGCGGGTGTCATGGAGCAGTTCCGAAATATAGAGCAATGATTTCGACGGAATGCACCCCCGGAAGAGGCAGACCCCGCCGGGCCGCTCTTCGAGATCGATCATGGTCACATCGAGCCCCAGATCGGCCGCGCGAAAGGCCGCGGCATATCCGCCGGGCCCCCCGCCCAGAATCAGCACTTCGGTCTCCTGTGTAAATTCGCCCATCACCATAAAGAAAACCCTCCTTTACCTACATCACCATCATCATCTCTTCGGGATGGCTCATGGCCCGGATGACGATGTTGAGAAACCGGGCCGCATCCGCGCCGTCTGCGATCCTGTGGTCGAAGCCGACCAGAATGGGCAGCATCAATCTTTGGGCCATCCTTCCCTTGTCCGTGATGATGGGCCGCATCCGGGCTTTGGCCATCCCCATGATCGCGGTCTGGGGATAGTTGATGATCGGCGTGAATGCGCTCCCTCCCAAAGAGCCGATATTGGTGATGGTGAAGGTTCCGCCGGACATCTCCTCCCGGTCCAGCTTCCCGTCCCGGGTCCGCTGCGCCAGTTCCGGCAGCTCTTTCGCCAGATCGAGAAGGCTCTTCTTGTCCACATCCCGGACCACCGGAACCAGCAGCCCCCGCTCCGTATCCACGGCCACTCCGATGTGGTAGTGGCGCTTGTAGATGATCTCCCCGGCCTCCATATCGAGGCTCGCATTGAAATTGGGATACTTCTTCAGCCCGGCCACCGCAGCCTTCAGCGCGAAGATGGTCATGGTAAGCGCGCCGCCATCCGCTTCCACGCTCTCTTTTCGATGCTGCCGGAAATCCTCCAGGTCGGTGATATCGGCCTCGTCCTGATGGGTCACATGGGGAATCTGGGACCAGGCCAGGGCCATCTGCTTGGCCGTTGCCCTGCGCACCGAGCGGAGGGCCACCCGCTCCACGGGCCCCCATTTGCTGAAGTCGGGCAGCCCGGGCGCTTCGATCTTGGTCTCCTCCCGGGATTTCTTCTCTTCCGGCGCTTCTCTTTCCGGCTTTTCCCCTTCGGCTTTCCCGGCCTTCCCGACCTTTTTGGGTTTTTCCGGCTTCTTCTCCGGCGCTTCGGAAGTTTCTCCCTCCCCAGCGAATTTCTTCACATCTTCGGCCATGACCCGGCCTCCGGGCCCAGTGGGCGGCACCGAATTGATATCCACCCCCAGCTCCCGGGCCAGGCGCCGGGTTGAAGGCGCAGCCGGCACCGGCCCCTTCCGCGCCTTTCCGGAAGGCTCTTCCTTCTCTTCTTCGGCTTCCAGCTCCGGTTCTTTCTTCGGCTTCTCTTTTTCGGCCTTTTTTTTGTCCTTTTGGTCCTTTTCTGCTTTCGGGGGTTTGTCCTTTACGTCTTTTTTGTCCTTTTGGTCTTTTTTACCCTTATCGGGTTGCACGGCCCTTTCCCCCTCTTCTTCTTCGGGCTCCGCGCCTTCCTCTTCAAAGACCATCAAAATATCCCCCACCTTCGCGGTATCCCCGGCCTTCACCCGGATCTCCTTCACCGTGCCGTCCACCGGCGACGGAATTTCAGTGGTCGCCTTATCGGTCTCGATCACCAGAACCGACTGATCCTCTTCGACACTCTCCCCCTCCTCGACCAGAACTTCGATGATCTCGGCTTCGTGAATCCCCTCACCCGGGTCCGGCAGCTTGAATTCGTAGGCCATAATCTCTCCTTCGTGATTCAGTATGATTTACGGTCCCCTCGAAAAAACTCTCCTGCTAAAAATCGAGGGTCTCCCGGGCCGCCCGCACGATCCGCTCCGCGCTCGGCAAATAATCGAACTCCCGCTGAAAGAGCGGAATCACAACATCATATCCCGTAACCCGCCGGATCGGCGCCTCCAGATACAAAAAAGACTTCTCCACCAGCCGAGCTATAATCTCGGCCCCAGGCCCAAAGCTCCGGGGAGCCTCATGCACCAGCACCACCCGGCCCGTCTTCTTTGCCGATTCGGTGAACTTGCTGTCGTCAATCGGAGAGATGGTCATCAGGTCGATCACCTCGCACTGCACCCCATCCTCCTCTTCCAGGATCTCCGCCGCCTCCAATGTCGGCCGCATCATCGCGCCGTAGGAGATCAGCGTCAGATCCTCCCCCTCCCTCACGATCTCGGACTGGCCGATGGGGATCGTCTCCTCTCCTTCGGGAACCTCCTCCCGGAAGGCCCGGTAGCTCGACTTGGGCTCGTAGAAGACCACCGGGTCAGGATCACGAATCGCGCTCACCAGCAGTGCCCGTGCATTTCTAGGCGTCGAGGGAATAACCATCTTCAACCCCGGCGTATGAGCCCAATAAGCCTCCCGGCTCTCGGAATGGTGCTCCAGTGCCTTCACACCTCCGCCGTAGGGCATCCGGATCACCATCGGTACATGAAACCGGCCCCCGGATCGCGCGCGCATTCTCGCAGCGTGCGCCTCCAACTGGTGCATGGCCATATACCCGAACCCGGAGAACTGCATCTCGCAGACCGGCTTCAGCCCGTAGATCGCCATACCGATGGAAAAACCGGTGATCCCGGATTCCGCAAGGGGGGTATCCATCACCCGCTCTTCCCCGAATTTGTCGATAAGGCCGTCGGTCACCCGGAAGACGCCGCCGTCAACGCCCACATCCTCGCCGAGCACCACCACATCCTCATCCTTTTCCATCTCCTGGTGCAGCGCCAGGTTGATCGCCTGAACCATCGTCAGCTTTGCCATATCGCCCCCTCGTCCTTATTCCTCGGATTCCTCGTCCGCTTCCGGCTCTTCCGGCTCTTCCGGTTTCTCGGTCTTCTCCGGAAGCTCGCTCTCAAACTCCTCCTTCTGCTCCACAAGGTAGGCCGGCAGCTCCGCAAAAGTCCCCTCGAACATATCCACCCGGCCCTCCAGCTCCTTTTTCTTCTTCTCCCAACCCTTGACGATCTTCTTGATCTCCTCCTTGATCTCCGATTCGATCTCCTCGATCTCCTCGTCCGAAAGCAGATCCTTTTTCTTCAAATACTTCTGGAACCGGCTGATGGGATCTCTCTTCTCCCATTTTTCCACCTCCTCATCGGAGCGATACCGCTTAGGATCGTCTGCCGTGGTATGCACCGACATCCGGTAGGTGACGCACTCGATAAAGGTGGGCCCCTCCCCGTTCCGCGCCCGCTCGACAGCCTCCTTTGCTGCTGCATAGACCGCAAGCACATCGTTGCCGTCCACCTGAATCCCCGGAATCCCGTAGGCGATGGCCTTCTGCGCCAGAGTTTTCGATCGGGTCTGGTGCGCCCGATTTATGGAGATGGCCCACTGATTGTTCTGGCAGACGAAGATCGTCGGCGTGTTGAAGACTCCGGCAAAGTTGAGCGCCTCATGAAAATCTCCTTCGGAGGTCGCGCCGTCTCCGAAGAAGGTCATCACCACCTGCTTTTTCCCCTTGAATTTGATCCCGTAGCCGATCCCGGCCGCGTGGAGGGTCTGTGTCCCTACAGGAATGGCGGCCGGCAAATTGTTGATCCCTTTGGGAATCACTCCCCCCTCGCTGAAGCCGGCATAGGCAAGAAGAATGTTCTCCGGCCTCTTTCCCCGCCAAATCTCGGCCGCGGTCTCCCGAAACGATGGAACCAGCCAGTCCTCATCTTGCAGACAGGCCACAGCCCCAAGCTGCGCGGCCTCCTGCCCCTTGATGGGGGCAAAGGTTCCCATCTTTCCCCCTCGCTGGAGGTTGAGCATCCGCTCGTCAAACCGCCGGCCAAAGAGCATGGCCCGGTGAAGATCGAGCAGCAGATCATCCTTCATATCGGGCTCGAGGTCCTCGTCGATCTCCCCCTTCTCATTCAAGATGGAGAGATATTCGATATCCTGTTCAAGATCGATCTTTTCTCTGGGCATGGGATCACGTCCTTACATCGGGAAAAGAGTTGGTAATATCATTCGCAAAACAGATCGGATGCAGTAATCGATTATAGAATTAGAAACCGCTGAAAACCTATGGGGTATGGACCTGATATCGGGCATAAACAGACCCCAGCCGCGGCCGCGGGAAAGTAGTGCGATACTTCATCATCAGCCGGGAAATGAAGGCTTCATCCCATTTATGAATAGAGGGTTTTCCGCCATTATGGTAAGCTATTGTGGCAAGATAATGGATACAACCTGTTGCAAACCCCGAAACCGGCCTGACCGAGCACCGGAATCTGCCGGACCGGGTGGCAGAGGCTCTGCTGGAAAATGAAACCCTGACCAACGAGGATATCGACAAGCTGCTGGAGGAGAATGATGAAGGAGACGTTTGATCGCTGGATCGAGCTGGCAAAGCCTTATCTGAGCAAATATCCCTTTCTCTGGAACTATATTGTTGCCGTCACCATCCTGGTGGTCGGTTTTCTGCTGCTGCGGATCATCAAAACCCTTCTGCTGCGCCGGCTGAAGCGGTGGAGCGATGAAGCCCCCAACACTCTTGCCGAGTTCCTGGAGAAGACGATCCGCCATACGGTCTTTCCGGTCCTCTATTTCGGCCTTCTCTATCTGAGCACCCGGGGATTGGCCATGAACCCTATGTTGGCCAAGTTTTTCCATGTGGTGGGGGTGGTGCTGGTCACATTTTTTGTGGTCCGGTTTATGGGGGAAATGATCGATTATCTGATCAAGGAGCAGTGGATAGCCAAGCACT